>NZ_JAWSUJ010000090.1:0-17962 GCF_033549285.1 Halomonas sp. | reverse complement strand
AGCGTGCTGGCCGGTTATGGGGCGGTGCTGCTGGTGCAACCGCTGCCCCACCTCGTGCGTAAAGGGGTTCGTCGCTTTGCACGGGGGCTGGGCTGGGTCCTGGCCGCCTTTCTGGGGCTGACGGCCCTGTTCTATTTCGGCTACCTGCAAGGCCAGCAGCAGGGCGTGGCCGTCAACCTGTTCGAGGGCCTGCTGCGCCACCACGTGCTGCTGCTGCTGATCCTGGCCATGAGCCTGGCGGGTTCGCTGGTGGTCGCCTTCCTGTTTCACGAGGCCCGCGACAATGCCGCCGCCCGGCGGGACCTGGAGGCGCTGAGCCGCGAACTGGAGGTCACCGCCCGAGAGGCCGAGTCGGCCAGCCGGGCCAAGTCGGAGTTCCTGGCCACCGTCAGCCACGAGATCCGCACCCCGCTCAATGGCGTCATCGGCATGAGTGACCTGCTGCAGGACCAGCCGCTTCCCGACCGGGCGCGTCACTACGCCGACACCATCCATGACAGTGCCCGACTGCTGCTCGAGCTGATCAACGACATCCTGGACTTCTCCAAGATCGAGGCCCAGCGCCTGGAACTCGAGGCGCGCCCCTTTGACCTCGGCGAGCTGGTCGACGGCGCCATCTCGCTGTTCGCGCCCCGGGCCGAGGCCCGGGGCATCCGCCTGGCCTGCGAACTGGATCCCGGGCTGCCGCCCTACCTTCTGGGAGATGCCGGCCGCTTGCGCCAGGTGCTGCTCAACCTGCTCTCCAACGCCATCAAGTTCACCGAGCAGGGGGAGGTTCGCCTGCGGGTACGTGACGAGGGAGAGGGGCGGGTGCTGTTCGAGGTCCTCGACACGGGCGGCGGCATCGCCCCTCGCCGTCAGGAACAGCTGTTCGAGCCCTTCCAGCAGGGCGACCCCTCCACCGCCCGACGCTTCGGCGGCACCGGCCTGGGGCTGGCCATCAGCAAGCGGCTGGTGGAGGCCCAGGGCGGGCGCATCGGGCTCGAGAGCGAGTTGGGCCAGGGCAGCCGCTTCTGGTTCGTGCTGCCACTGAGCGCGGCGGACGGCGGCGGAGAAGCGCAGGCCTCGGTGGCGGCGGTTCCCGAGCAACGCGTGGCCGATGCCAGGCTGCTGGTGGTCGAGGACAACCCGGTTAACCAGCAGGTTGCCCGCGCCATGCTCGAACGGCTGGGCTGTCGGGTCAGCGTGGCCGACTCGGCGGACGCGGCGCTCTGCCTGGCGGGGCGGGAGCGCTTCGACCTGATCTTCATGGACGTGCAGCTGCCGGGCATGGACGGGCTCGAGGCCACGCGCCGGCTGCGTGCCCGCGGCGGCTGGTCGGCCGAGGTGCCGGTGGTGGCCATGACCGCCGGCGGGCCGGGCGGGGACCAGGCCCGCTGCCTGGCGGCCGGCATGAACGGCTACCTCACCAAGCCGCTGTTCCAGGATGCCCTGATGGCGACATTGCAGCGGCACCTGCACCAGGCGGGGCCCTCCCTCGACATCGTGCGTCCCGCCGCTACGGCGGGGGAGGGGGTCGCCGACCGGCCGCTGGAGCCCGCCACCCTTTCGGCACTGGGCGAGAGCCTGGGTGGGCAGGGGCTGGTTGCCCTGATCACCCTCTTCCGGCAGCAGTCGGCAGAGCACCTCGCCGGCCTGGAGCAGGCCGTGGCGGAGGGGGCGCCACGACGGGTCGAGTACCTCGCCCATCAGCTCAAGGGGGAGGCCTCGAGCCTCGGCGCGGTGAAGGTGGCTGGGCTGGCCACGCGGCTGGAGCGCCTGGGCCGGGAAGGGCGCCTGGACGAGGCGGCCCTCGCCCTGGGGGCCCTGCATCGCTGCCTGGCCCTGACCCTGACGGGGCTGGAGGCCTGGGCGCCGGCCGAGTAACGCCTCAGGCCCGGGCGGCGGTGCGCCCGGGAAGACGCCAGCGCAGGTGACGCTCGACTACCTGCAGGCCCGGCCGGTAGTCGCCCCGTGAGGCGGCGAGGGCACACGCCAGGGTCAGGGTGGCGATGCGGTCGTGGTCCTGGACCGCCGAGTTGACCGGCAGGGGCAGGAAGTCCAGCAGTCGGCTGTCGCCGAAGGTGGCCAGGCGCAGCGCCGGCGGCAGGCCACCATCCTCCAGCAGCACGTCAAAGACTCCGTCGAGCAGGGTGTAGGAGGCGGTGATGAGGGCATCGGGCATGCCGTGGCCATCGAGCAGCTCGCGCATCAGCCGGGCCCCCTCGACGCGGTCGTAGCGCCGGGCGCCGCAGGTGACCACCTCCAGCGACGGATGGTCGGCGAGGGCCTGCTGGAAGCCGGCGCGGCGCTCCCGGCTTATCGACAGGGCCGGGACCGCATCCAGCCAGGCGATGCGCGTCACCCCGTCATCGAGCACCGAGCGGGTCAGCCGCTCGGCGGCCTCCCGGTCGTTGCTGACCACGCTTGCAAAGTGGCGCGGGTCGAGGCCGCGGTCCACGGCCACCACCGGCAGGCCGGCCGCCATCAGCTCGGCATAGAAGGGGTCCTCCATGGGCAGGCAGCTGGCGGTGATCAGCACCTCGCAGCGCTGGGCGCGCAGCGCCAGGGCCAGCTCGCGCTCGCTCTCCGGGTCGTCGTCGGAGCCGACGATGAGCAGCCGGTAGCCCGCCTCCCGGGCGCCGCGCTCGAGTCGCTTGGCCAGGCGCGCATAGCTGGCGTTCTCCAGGTCGGGGATGATCAGCCCCAGCAGGCGGCTCGCCCCCCGTCGCAGCGCGGCGGCCTGGGCGTCGACCCGGTAGTCGTGCTGCTGAACCACGGCCATCACCCGGTCGACGGTCTCCTGGCTGATGCGCCGCTCCCGGGCCTTGCCGTTGATGACATAGCTGGCCGTGGTGCGGGAGACCCCGGCCAGGCGAGCGATTTCGGCGAGTGTCATGGGCATCCTCGGTAACAAGTGGGGGTGATGCTACGTCACCGGCGGTGGACTGCACCCCCTGCCAAAGTCGTAGCGTGTCGGCCTTGCCAACCAGTATGAATCGATTCAGCATGAATGACATCACAGGTGACACGATTCAGCCAGCGAATCCAGCGATTCTCCGAGCGGCTGAGCGAGAGGCGACCGCCATCCGTCACCCGAGCGAACAGGAGAGACCCATGTTGACCCTCCGCCAGGACGATATCCTGCTCGACCGCCGGGCCGACGATTGGCGCATGGCGCTGGACCAGGCCGCCGAGGCCCTGCACGAGGCGGGCCTGGTCGAGCGCGGTTACCGCGACGGCCTGCTCGACCGCGAGGCGCAGTCCTCGACCTTCCTGGGCAATGCCATCGCCATTCCCCATGGCACCCCCGACAGCCGCCGGCACGTGCGCCGGACCGGCGTGCGCGTGCTGCAGTTCCCGGCCGGGGTCGAGTGGCACGACGGGAACCGCGTGCATGTGCTGGTGACCATCGCCGCCGAGAGCGACGAGCACCTGGACATCCTGCGCCAGCTGACCCATGTGCTGGACCGCGAGGGTGTCGCCGAGCGCCTGGCCGCCGCCGACTCACGCGGCGAGATCGCCGGCTTGCTGTCGAAAGCAGTGGTCGAGGCGCGCCTGGATGCCGACACCCTCTGCCTGGGCTTTCCCGCCCGGGATCGCCAGGAGCTGGCGCTGGCCGGGGCGGCGCGCCTGCGCCAGGCCGGCTGTGTGGGCAGCGACTTCGTGGCCAGCGTCGCCGAACGCGCGCCCCAGGGGCTCGGCCAGGGGCTCTGGCTGGTCAGCAGCGAGCGTGGCGTCGAGGTGCCGGCGCTGTCGCTGGCGACCGCCGATACGCGCCTGGAGGAGGCGGGTGAGCCAGTCACCGGCGTCTTCTGCCTGGCCGCCCAGGGTGATGCGCATCGCGGGCTGCTGGAGCGCATCCTCGCCCTGCTGGAGACCGGCAGCGCAGGCGAGCTGCACGGCCTCGATGCCGAGACGCTGCTGGCGCGGCTGGCCGGCGAATCCGCCGCGGCCCGCACCCGCCAGGCCCGGGTGCTCAATGCCCACGGCCTGCATGCCCGGCCGGCCAAGCAGCTGGTGCAGGTGGCCCGCGCCCAGGGCCTGGCGATCCGCGTGCGCCTGGCCGATGGCGGCTTCGATGCGGTCTCGGCCAGCAGCCTGACCAGGGTGATCAACCTGGGCGCGCGTCGCGGGCAGCGGCTCGTCTTCTCCGCCGAGGGGGAGGGGGCCGAGGCCGCCCTGGAGGCGGTCTGCAACGCCGTGGCCGAGGGGCTCGGCGAGCAGGTGCTGCCCTTCGACGAGAGCCGCGAGCAGACGGCGGCGGTGGTGGACGAGCCGGCCCCGGAGCCGCTGCCGGCCGACCGTCCCCACCCGGCCGTGGCCGCCTCGCCGGGGCTGGCCATCGCGCCGGTCTTCGTGCTGCGCACGCCGCACTTCGACTATCCCCAGCGCGCCGAGGATCCCGCCGCCGAGGCCCGTCGCCTGGAGCAGGCGATCCGCGAGGGCAGCGAGCAGCTCGAGGCCCTGGTGCGCGAGGCCCGCGGCGGCGAGGTGGCACAGATCCTCTCCATGCACGAGGAGATGCTGGGGGATCCCGAACTGCTCGAGGCCGCCCGGGAACAGCTCCAGGAGGGCAGCTCCGCCGAGGCCGCCTGGTGGGACGCCATCGAGACCGCCGCCCGCGCCCAGGAGATGCTCGCCGACCGGCTGCTCGCCGAGCGCGCCGCCGACCTGCGCGATGTGGGCCGTCGCGTACTGGGCATCCTCTGCCGGGTCGAGCTCCCCGAACCGCCGGCCCACCCCTATATCCTGGTCACCGACGACGTCGGGCCCTCGGACGTGGCGCGCCTCGACACCTCCCGGGTGCGCGGGCTGCTCACCGCCCGCGGCGGGGCCACCTCCCACAGCGCGATCCTGGCCCGGGCGCTGGGCATTCCCGCCGTGGTGGGGGGCGGCAGTCGGGTGCTGACCCTGGAGGATGGCAGCGAGCTGATCCTCGATGGCGAGCGCGGCCGGGTCATCCCGTCTCCCTCCGCCGAACGCCGCGAGGCCGCCGAGCGGCGCCTGGCCGAGCGTCGGCGCCGCGAGGCCGAGGCCTGGGAGGCGCGTTTCCAGGAGGCGCGCACCCGCGACGGCCATCGCGTCGAGGTGGCTGCCAACCTGGGCAACACCGCCCATGCGGCCGATGCCGTGGAACGCGGCGCCGAGGGCGTCGGCCTGCTGCGCACCGAGTTCCTGTTCATGGCCCATGCCCAGGAGCCGGACCTCGAGACCCAGATCGCCGAGTACCGCGAGGCGCTGGACGCCCTGGACGGCCGACCGCTGGTGGCGCGCACCCTGGACGTCGGCGGTGACAAGCCGCTGCCCTACTGGCCGGTGCCGAAGGAGGACAACCCCTTCCTCGGCCTGCGCGGCATCCGCCTGGCACTCACCAGGCCCAAGGTGCTCGAGACCCAGTTCCGCGCCATGCTGATGGCGGCGGCCGGCGTTCCGGCGGCAGGCGATCCTGCAGCAGGCGATCCTGCGGCGGGCCCCGCGGGCAAAGGCAAGCCGCTGCGCATCATGCTGCCGATGGTCAAGGACGTCGGCGAGTTCCGCGCCGCCAAGGCGATCCTCGACCGCCTGATCGAGGAGATTCCCGAGGCCGAGCGGACCACCGACGTCCAGCTCGGGGTGATGATCGAGGTGCCCTCCTGTGCCCTGCTGGCGCCGACCCTGGCCGCCGAGGTGGACTTCTTCTCGGTGGGGACCAACGACCTGACCCAGTACACCCTGGCCATCGACCGCGGCCACCCGGAGCTCTCCGCCCAGGCCGATGGCCTGCACCCGGCGGTGCTCAAGCTGATCGAGATGACCGTGTCGGCCGCCCATGCTCACGGCAAGTGGGTGGGGGTCTGCGGGGAGCTCGCCAGTGACGCCGTCGCCGTGCCGGTGCTGGTGGGACTCGGCGTCGACGAGCTGTCGGTGAGCGCCCGCCAGGTGCCCCTGGTCAAGGCGCGGCTCGCCGAGGTCGACCTCGAGGAGGCCCGCCGCCAGGCCGGGCTGGCCCTGGCCCAGGCCACCAGCGAGGCGGTTCGCGACGCCCTGGAGGTGCGCTGATGGCCAGGATCCTGACCCTCACCCTCAACCCCGCCCTGGACCTCTCGGTGAGCCTCGAAAGCCTGGTGCCGGGCGAGGTCAATCGCACCCGCGAGACGCACCTCGCCGCCGCCGGCAAGGGCGTCAACGTGGCCCGGGTACTGGTCGAGCTCGGCCACGAGGTCAGCGTCTCGGGCTTCCTGGGTGCCGACAACGACGGCCCCTTCCTGCGCGCCTTCGAGGCCCTGGCGGTGGAGGACGCCTTCATCCGGGTGCCGGGCGAGACCCGCATCAACGCCAAGCTCGCCGAGGCCGACGGCCGGGTCACCGACATCAACGGGCCCGGGGCGGCCATCGATGGCGAGGCCTGGCAGCGGCTGCTCGACTGGCTCGAGGCCCGCGCCGCCGATCCCCGGCGGCGTCCCGAGGCGGTGGTGATCGCCGGCAGCCTGCCGCCCGGCATCTCGCCCAATGACCTCGCCGATCTGGTCGCCCGCCTGCGCGCGGCCGACCTGCCGGTGTGGGTCGACACCAGCGGCGAGGCCCTGGCGGCGGCCATCGAGGCACGCCCCTCGGCGGTCAAGCCCAACGAGCAGGAGCTGGCCGCCTGGGCCGGCATGCCGCTGACCAGCGCCGGTGCCCGGCTCAGGGCGGCGCTCAGGCTCTACGCCCACGGGGTCGAGGAGGCGCTGATCTCCGCCGGCCCGGAGGGCGTGCTCTGGGTCAGCCGGCGCGGCGCCTGGCAGGCCCTGCCGCCGCGCCTCGACGTCGCCAGCACCGTAGGGGCCGGCGACACCCTGGTCGCCGCCATGCTGCACGGCGTGCTCTCGGGGCATCCGCCCGAGCAGGTGCTGCGCCTGGCCACGGCGCTGTCCGCCGAATCCGTCCGTCATGTGGGCGTGGGCGACCCCCGTGCCCCGGATTTCCCGCAACTCCAACAACAGACCCGCGTTCGCCGTCTCAACGACGTCGATGCAGGGGGAGCTCTCGCATGAACGCCATCATCATCACCGCCTGCCCCAGCGGCATGGCCACCACCTTCCTCGCCGCCCGTCGCCTCGAGCAGGCGGCCAGCCGCCTCGGCTGGCAGGCCCGGGTCGAGATGCACGGCGAGCTCGAGCCGCTCACGCCGGTCACCGTCGAGCAGATTGCCGAGGCCGACCTGGTGGTGGTCGCCGCCGATCACGTGCCGGCCCCGGAGCGGTTCGCCGGCAAGCGACTGTACCGTGCCGCCATCGACCAGGCCCTGCCCGACCCGCGTGCCTTCCTCGAGCGGGCCAGCCGCAAGGCCAGCGACTTCCAGCCCTCGGCGCAGGAGCCCGCCCCGCAGGCAGCTGACGCCCGACGCGACGGCGCCCGAAAGATCGTCGCGGTGACCGCCTGCCCCACCGGCGTGGCCCATACCTTCATGGCCGCCGAGGCGCTGGCCGAGGCGGGCCGGTCACTGGGCCACGAGATCCGCGTGGAGACCCAGGGATCGGTGGGCGCCCAGGACCAGCTCACCGAGGAGGAGATCGCCGCGGCCGACCTGGTGATCCTGGCCTGTGACATCGAGGTCGATGCGGCCCGCTTCGCCGGCAAGCCCGTCTACCGTACCTCCACCGGCAACGCGCTGAAGAAGCCGAAGCCGACTATCGAGGCGGCCCTCAAGGAGGCCGAGGTGGAGCAGGCGGGCGGCGCCGCGTCGTCGGGCCAGGGTGAGGCGAAGAAGGGCAGCAGGGAGAAGGGCGTCTACCAGCACCTGCTCACCGGGGTCTCCTTCATGCTGCCCATGGTGGTGGCCGGGGGCCTGCTGATCGCGCTCTCCTTCGTGTTCGGCATCGAGGCCTTCCAGGAGGAGGGCACCCTGGCGGCGGCGCTGATGCAGATCGGCGGCGGCACCGCCTTCGCGCTGATGGTCCCGGTACTGGCCGGCTATATCGCCTACTCCATCGCCGACCGTCCCGGCATCGCTCCGGGGATGATCGGCGGCATGCTGGCCTCGGAGATCGGCGCCGGCTTCATCGGCGGCATCCTGGCGGGTTTCCTGGCCGGCTACGTGGCGCTGGCCGTGACCCGCCACGTCAAGCTGCCGTCGAGCGTCGAGTCCCTCAAGCCAATCCTGATCATCCCGCTGATCGCCAGCCTGGTCACCGGCCTGACCATGATCTACGTCGTCGGCGAGCCGGTGGCGGCCATCCTCTCCGCGCTCACCACCTTCCTCGAGAACATGGGCTCGGCCAATGCCGTGCTGCTCGGCATCCTGCTCGGCGCCATGATGTGCTTCGACCTGGGCGGGCCGGTCAACAAGGCCGCCTACACCTTCGGCGTGGGGCTGCTGGCCTCCGAGACCTATGGCCCCATGGCGGCGATCATGGCCGCGGGCATGGTGCCGGCCATCGGCATGGGCATCGCCAGCTTCGTGGCACGCCACAAGTTCTCCGAACCGGAGCGCGAGGCGGGCAAGGCCTCCTTCGTGCTGGGCTTCTGCTTCATCAGCGAGGGCGCCATTCCCTTCGCCGCCAAGGACCCGCTGCGGGTCATCCCGGTGTGCATGGTGGGCGGGGCGATCACCGGGGCGCTCTCCATGCTGGTCGGTGCCAAGCTGATGGCCCCCCACGGCGGCATCTTCGTGCTGCTGATCCCCAACGCCATCAATCCGGTACTGCTCTATCTCGCCGCCATCATCATCGGCTCGCTGGTGACTGGCCTGGGCTATGCGGCGATCAAGCGGGGCAGCCAGGCGGTGGCCGTCGAGGCCAGGGCCTGAGCCACGCCGCGAAAGCGCGCCTCCCGACAACACGCAGAGGTTCCCCATGTTCCAGCTCACCCGCAGCGTCACCTGGCAGGCCCTGAAGGGCCTGCAGCAGCAGACCGCCTTTGATCGCATCCGCGACTACTTCGCCGCCGACCCCCAGCGCTTCGACAAGATGAGCCTGCGCGTCGGCGGGCTCTTCCTCGACTACTCCAAGCAGCCCGTTTCCGACGCGGTGCTGGCCACGCTGATCGAGCTCGCCGAGCACTCGGCGCTGGTCCAGCGCCGCGCCCAGATGTTCTCCGGCGACATCATCAACGTCACCGAGGACCGCCCGGTCCTCCATACGGCCCTGCGCAACCTCGGCGAGGGGCCGCTCAAGGTCGACGGAAAGGACGTGATGCCGGAGATCCAGCGCACCCGCGAGCAGATCCGCGCCTTCTCCGAGGCGGTGCGCAGCGGCGAGTGGACGGGCTTCGATGGCCAGCGCATCACCGACGTGGTCAACATCGGCATCGGCGGCTCGGACCTGGGCCCCAACATGGCCTGCCGGGCACTGCTCAAGCACCGCCATCCGGGGCTCGGCTTCCACTTCGTCTCCAACGTCGACGGCGCCCACATCCAGAAGGTGCTCAGCCGCCTCGACCCGGCCACCACCCTGTTCATCGTCTCCACCAAGACCTTCTCCACCCAGGAGACCCTGCTCAACGCCCATACCGCGCGCCGCTGGTTCCTGGACAATGCCGGGCCGGAGGCCGACGTGGGGGCGCACTTCATCGCCGCCTCCACCAACAAGGCGGCGGCCATGGAATTCGGCATCCGCGAGGAGAACGTCTTCGAGTTCTGGGCCTGGGTCGGCGGGCGCTACTCGATGTGGTCCTCCATCGGGTTGCCCATCGCGCTCTCCATCGGCTTCGACGGCTTCATGGAGCTGCTCGAGGGGGCCTACGAGATGGACCAGCACTTCCTCGCCGCGCCCTTCGCCGAGAACATGCCGGTGCTGATGGCGCTGATCGGCATCTGGCACATCAACTTCCAGGGCGCCGAGACCCAGGCCATCGTGCCCTACGACCAGGCGCTGCATCAGCTGCCGGCCTTCCTGCAGCAGCTCGACATGGAGTCCAACGGCAAGTCGGTGGACATCTTCGGCCATCCGGTGGACTACAAGACCGGGCCCATCGTCTGGGGCCAGACCGGCTCCAACGGCCAGCACGCCTTCTTCCAGCTGCTCCACCAGGGCACCCGCTACGTGCCCATCGACTTCATCGCCTCGCTCAAGCCCGAGCCGGGCATGGAGGAGCACCACTTCGCGCTGCTCACCAACATGCTGGCCCAGGCCAATGCCTTCATGGAGGGCAGCCTCAAGAGGGGAGAGGAAAGCGGCAGCCGCCTCGACCCCTACAGCTGCCCGGGCAACCGCCCCTCCAGCGTGCTGCTGCTCGACGAGCTGACGCCCCGGAACCTCGGCGCGCTGATCGCGCTCTACGAGCACAAGGTGTTCGTCCAGGGGGTGATCTGGAACATCAACTCCTTCGACCAGTGGGGGGTGCAGCTGGGCAAGCGCATCGCCGGGGAGATCAGCGAACGCATCGACGCCCATAGCCAGGACTTCGATGCCTCCACCCAGGGGCTGCTGGCGCTGGTGCGCGGACACTTCCCCCGCGGCGGCGACGAACCGGCGCCCAAGGGGAGCAGGAAGGGCAAGTCCAAGGGGTGAGGGGCATCAGCCCCGGGCGAGCGCCAGCCGCTGCCCGGCACGATACCCCGCCCAGGCGGCGCCCAGCCACACCACGAGGCTGACCGCCATGTAGCCCAGGGCCGCCAACTGGCGGTCCTGTTGCATCAAATGCAGGCTCTCCAGGCCAAAGAGCGAGAAGGTGGTGAAGCCGCCGCAGAAGCCCCCCACCAGGAAGGGCTGCCAGCGCGCCACCCGACCGTGGGTACGGCGGGCGGCGTAGGCGGCGAAGCCGGCAATCAGCCAGGAACCGAGGCCGTTCACCGCCAGGGTGGCCCAGGGAAAGGCGGGCCCCACCAGTGCTAGCGCAACAAGATAGCGCAGCGTGGACCCCAGGGCACTGCCCAGCCCCAGGGCAGCATAGGCGCGCCAGGCGATCATGGCAGCCCCCCCGCCAGCCAGACCCCGGCCAGCAGGGCCGCGCCCCCCACGCCCAGGGTCAGGGCGACATAGCCCAGGGCCGCGGCCTCACGCCGCTGCTGCCAGAGCGTCAGGGTCTGCAGGCTGAAGGAGGAGACGGTGGTGTAGCCCCCCAGCAGGCCGATGGCCAGCAGCGACCAGCCCGGCCCCGCCTCGGAGCCGGGCAGGCCCAGCCCCCCGGCCGCAAGCCCCATCAGCAGGGAGCCGCTCAGGTTGACCACCAGGGTTCCCCAGGGAAGGCCGGCCCCCAGGTAACGGGCCACGAGGTTACCTACCGCCAGGCGCGCCATGCCGCCCAGCCCCCCGCCACCGGCCACGGCCAGCAGCACCAGCGGGTCGATACTCATCCACTCTCCAGGCGTTGCGAGAAAGGTCCCGGGACGCTGGCGACGAAGCGCCAAAAAAAAGCCACCCATGAGGGTGGCCAAGAGTATCGCATGCTTGCCTTGCAGGGGGCAGTGACCCTCGGGTCGCTGCTGGGTGCAATCCTGGCACAGAATTGCCATGATGTACAACTCATGTACATGAACATGCGATGACAGCGTCCGGGTCGTGACCCCGGGAGAAAGTCCGTATCATGCTGATAAACGATCGCAACCCTGAGCCACATCGCCAACACGCCAAGAGACGGAGGTCACAGCGTGAACCCAATGCGAGCCCTTCCTGCCATCCTCGGCTGGCTGCTGATTGCCCTGGTGGCATTCGCCGCCCCGGCCCAGGCCCAGCAGGCCGATGCCGGCAGCGAGCCACCGGCCTACTCCACGCTGGCCGACCTGCTCGAGAACGAGGAGACCCGCCAGGAGCTGATCGACCAGCTGCGCGGCATGGCGGGGGACGTCGCCTCCTCCGAGAGTGCCGCCGAGGAGAGCGCCGCCGGCGCCGAGCCCTCGCTGCCCAGGCAGCTGGCCGAGGCCACCAGCCGCATCGTCGGTGATGTCGGTAGCCAGTTCACCAGCCTGGTGGAGGTGCTCGGCGGCCTGTTCACCGGCAGTGCCGACGCGACCAGCAGCTTCGACATGGCCGCCTTCACCAGCGCCGCCATCAACCTGGGCCTGGTGATACTGGCGACCTTCGTGCTGTTCGTGGCCATCCGTCGCCTCGCCCGGCCGCTGTTCACGCGCATCAGCCAGTGGTCGCTCAATGGCCAGGGGATGACCCCGGTGCTGCGACTGGTGCTCTGCGTGGCCCTGGCGGCCGTGATCGACGTGGCGGTGGTGGCCCTGGCCTACGTGGGGGGCAACCTGGTCGCCACCTTCGCGGTGGGCGAGACCGGCGAGCTCTCCACCCGTGCCTCGCTGTTCCTCAACGCCTTCCTGGTGATCGAGCTGCTCAAGGCGGCCGTGCGCATGCTCTTCTCGTCGCGCTACGAGGGGCTGCGCCTGCTGCCGGTGGGGGCCGAGGACGCCTCCTACTGGAACCGCTGGATCGCCCGCCTGATCGGTCTGGTGGGCTATGGCCTGATGGTGGTAGTGCCGCTGGTCAACGTCTACCTGTCGCCGACCCTTGGCCAGAGCATCGGCACCCTGGTCATGATCGGCGCCTTCATCTATGCGGTCGCCGTGGTGCTGCGCAACCGGGTTCGCCTGCGCGACGCCCTCAACCACAAGGCCGACAACGCCACCATGGCGGCCAGCCGGGTCTCGCTGCAGCTGTTCGCCCGCACCTGGCACCTGTTCGCCCTGGCCTACTTCGTGATGGTGCTGGTGCTGGTGCTGACGCGGCCGGCGGACGCCCTGCCCTTCGTGCTCTTCGCCACCCTCAAGACCATCGCCGCGGTGGTGGTGGGCCTGCTGGTCTCGAGCCTGCTGACCCAGACCATCGGCCGGCGCATCCGCTTGAACGACGACCTGCGCCGCAAGCTGCCGCTGCTCGAGCCGCGGCTCAACAGCTACGTGCCCAATGCCCTGCGGGTGATCCGTACCCTGATCCTGATCACGGTGATCCTGGTGGTGCTGAACGCCTGGGGCGCCTTCGACCTGGCGGCCTGGTACGCCTCCGAGGCCGGCCGTGGCCTGGTCGGCAAGGTGATCAGCGTGTCGGTGATCCTGGTGATCGCCGTGGCCGTCTGGCTGGGGCTGGCCAGCCTGATCGAGCACAAGCTCAACCCGGAGACCGGCGGCGGCGTGCCCTCGGCCCGGGCCCAGACCCTGCTGGCCCTGTTCCGCAACGCCCTGGCCATCGCCCTGATCACCATGACCGCGATGATCGTGCTGGCCGAGATCGGTATCAACATCGGCCCGCTGATCGCCGGTGCCGGCGTGCTGGGCCTGGCCATCGGCTTTGGCGCCCAGAAGCTGGTGCAGGACATCATCACCGGCATCTTCATCCAGGTGGAGAACGCCATGAACACCGGCGACGTGGTCACGGTGGGCGGCATCACCGGTACCGCCGAGAAGCTCAGCATCCGCTCGGTGGGCATCCGTGACCTCTCCGGCACCTACCATATCGTGCCCTTCTCCAGCGTGGACACCGTCTCCAACTACATGCGCGAGTTCGGCAACCATGTCGGCGAGTACGGCATCGCCTACCGCGAGAGCATCGACGAGGCCATCGAGCAGCTCAAGCTGGCCTTCGAGGACCTCCAGGCCAGCGAGGAGCATGGCCACAAGCTGCTGGAGCCGCTCACCGTGGCCGGCGTCGTGGCCCTTGCCGACAGCTCGGTGAACATCCGGGTGGTCATCAAGACCACGCCCGGCGACCAGTGGGCCGTGGGCCGCGCCTACAACCGCCTGGTCAAGCTGCGCTTCGACGAGGCCGGCATCGAGATTCCCTTCCCGCACACCACGCTCTACTTCGGCGAGGACAAGGAGGGCCGTTCACCGGCCGCCAACGTGCGGGTGCTGGAGTCCACGGCACGCCGCCGCCCCTCCGAGGCTGCCCACGGCGACGATACCCGCCACGGCGTCCAGGAGATCGCCGACCCCGACCATCGCAATCCCTCGGGAGACGATGTCGACGAGCCCTGACCCCTCTCCCATCCGAACGCACCGCGGGGCTGCCTTTCGGCAGCCCCGCTGGCGTTTCGGGGGACAGAAGCGATGGCTTCAGTGGGTGGTCACCAGCATCAGCACGCTGAGCGCCGCCGAGACCCACATGGCCGGGCGGATTGCCTCCAGGCGCCCGGTGAAGAGCTTGATCAGCACGAAGGAGAGGAAGCCGAAGGCGATCCCCAGGGTGATCGAGTAGGTGAGCGGCATCAGGATGATCGCCAGGAAGGCCGGGAAGGCTTCCTCGGCACGTTCCCAGTCGATCTTCGCCACCGGCGCCAGCATGAACAGCCCCACCAGCACCAGGGCCGGGGCCGTGGCGATGCCCGGCACCAGCGAGAGCAGCGGCGAGAGGAACAGGAAGGGCAGGAAGAGCAGCGCGATGGTCACCGCCACCAGGCCGGTACGCCCGCCCTGGGCGACCCCGGCGCCGGACTCGATGAAGGTCTGGGCCGCGCTGGTGCCGAGCGGCGCGGCGATCATCGAGGCGAAGGCATCCACGGTCATGGAGCGCTTGAGGTTGCGTGGGTTGCCGTCCTTGTCCTTGAGGTCCGCCGACTCGGAGAGCGCCATGAAGCAGGAGAGGGCATCGAAGAAGTTGGTGAAGAGCATCACGAAGATGAACGGCAGGTAGGCCACCTTCAGCGCCCCCCAGATGTCCACCTGCATCACCGCGCTGAAGTCGGGCCAGGCGGCCAGGCCGCTCCACTCCACCATGACCTCCTCGCCCCACAGGCGGCCCATGGGGGCGGAGAGCAGGGTGGTCAGGGCGATGCCGAGGATCAGCGCGCCGTTGAAGCGCAGCACCACCATGATGGCGGTGGCCATCAACCCGATGAAGAAGGTCACCAGGCTCGCGTCGAAGTTACCCAGGGTGACCAGGGTGGCCTCGCTGCCGACGATGAAGCCGGCGTTCTTCAGGCCGATGAAGGTGATGAAGAGCCCGATGCCGCAGGTGATGGCGTAGCGCAGCGAGGCGGGGATCGCCTCGATGATCGCCTGGCGGACGTTGAACATCGCCAGCACCGCGAACAGCACGCCGGACCAGAAGACGCAGCCCAGGGCCACCTCCCAGGAGAGGCCGGCACCCAGCACCAGGGTGTAGGTGAAGAGCGCGTTCATGCCCATGCCGGGGGCCACCAGGATGGGGTTGCGCGCATAGAGCCCCATGGCCAGGCTGCTCATGAAGCTGATCAGCACGGTGGCGGAGAGGGCCGCGGAGAAGGGGATGCCGGCATCCGAGAGGATCGCCGGGTTGACGACGATGATGTACATCGAGGCCAGGAAGGTGGCGATGCCCGCGAGCACCTCGGTGCGCAGCGAGGTGCCGCGGTCGCGTACACGAAAATAGCGCTCGATCCAGCGCCCACCCGGGGCGGCGGCGGGCGTGGCGGCAGCGGTCGTTGTCTGTTCCATGGCGGGTCCCGTTGTTGTTGTGGGTCGTGGTGGAAGGTCTGTCGCCGACTAGGGTAGGCAATTCCTGACCGATCGGACAACACCCGGGACACCATCAGGGTATACAAAAAGGTCTAATACCTGGATACCGGACGGCCAGGCAGCAGAAGGGGCGCCCGAAGGCGCCCCATGGAGAGTGGATCACTGGCCGGCCCGCCGGCCGACCGTTCAGGCCGTCTTGCTCGTCTTCTCCTCTTGCGGCTCCTCGCTCGGCTGGGGCAGGGAGGGCAGCGACTTGTCGAGCAGTTCGACGCTCTGCCGGTAGAAGAGCTGGCTCTTCTGGTGCTCGCCCAGGTTGGCATAGAGCCGCGCCAGCTCGGCACAGGCCACCCCGCTGGGCCGCTGGCGCTGGCTCGCCTCGAAGTACTCCTGGGCCTTGCCCCAGTAGGCGTTGCGCAGCGACAGGCGCCCCAGGGTCAGCAGCAGGTCGGGGTCGTTGGGCCGCTCCTGCAGCCACTTCTCGGCCACCACCAGCTGCCGGGGAGCATCCACGTCGAGCAGGCCATAGCGCAGCACCAGGCGGCTGTCCCAGTGCTCCTTGAGCGAGTGGCGCAGCAGCCGCTCGGCGATGCCCTCCTCCTTGCCCCGCACCAGCGCCTCGGCATAGAGCACGATCAGGTCGGTGTTGGTGCGTAGGTGGTCGGGCATGTCGGCCCAGAGGTTGCGCACCCGCTCGATGCCGCCGGGATTGCGCGCCTCCTGGCCGATCAGCTCGCGGTAGGCGCGCAGCTCGAGCTGCTCGCGCTCCTCCCGTGAGATCAGCTGCTGGGCGCCCAGCCGGGGCATCAGGCGGCGCAGGCCATCCCAGTCACTGACGCTGAGGTAGGCCTGCTTGAGCTGCTTGAGCACCTGGGGGTGGTTGGGCAGGTGGCGATCCAGGCGGGTGAGGATCGCCAGCGCCTCCTCGTACTGCTGGCGGTCCAGCATCAGCTGGGCCTGCATCATGCCCACCGCGGTGTCGGCCCCCTCGGTGCTCAGGTGGGCTCGCTTGAGCAGGGTGTCGGCCTGCTCGTAGCGCCCCTGGTAGTGGGCCGCCAGGGCCGCCGAGAGGTAGTTGACCAGCGGCGTGCTGGAGTCGTCGGCCGCCTTGACCAGCGACTTCTCGGCCTTCTTCCAGCGGCCCTCGGCCAGCGCCACCAGGCCGCGCACGGTGCGCTTCATGGCGGTACGGTTGCGGGCGCGGCTGTTCCACACCTTGAAGCGGCTCACCGGGCGCGTCAGGCGCATCAGCAGCCGCAGGGCAAAGTGCAGCACGATGAAGGCGGCCAGCAGCAGGACCAGGCCGAACCAGAAGGAGGTCTGGACGGAGGTGTCGCCCACCCGCACCAGCCAGTAGCCCGGCACCGACATCATCAGCTGGCCGAACAGCGCCCCGAGCGCCAGGCCCAGGACCACGATCAGGATCAGCTTTCTCATGCGTCATCTCCCTGGCCGTCGTCACGACCCTCGAAGCGCCGCTCGATGAAGGTCGCCAGCGCCTGCTGGGAGCCGCTGATATCGGGAAGTTCCGGGCGGATGCTCTGCTGCTTGAGCTCCTCGAGGCGCTCGATCACCGACTGGACGCCGCTGGCCTGGGTATCGTAGTAGCCGCGGATCAGCGTCAGGGCCTTGTCGAGGCTGGCCTCATAGAGCGCCTGCTCCTCCTTGAGCAGCGCCAGCTGGGACTGCTCGAGCACCAGGCGCACGCTCTGGCGCAGGTAGGACTCCTGCTCCGGCGAGATCAGCGCCTCCAGGGCCTGGTCGTGCTGGCGCACGGTGACCAGCTCCTTGAGCTCGCCGCCGAAGCGCGCCAGCTGCTCCTGCCAGCCCCCCGTGGGGGCCTCCTCGAGGGCGGCGGCGTCGGCGGTGATCTCCTCGATCTCCTGGGCCAGCGGCTGGCCGGCGAGCTGCTCCTGCTGGGCGTTGAGCGCCAGGTAGAGCCCGGTACGGTCGACCCGCGGCACCGAGTCCAGCGCAGCCAGCTCGGAGGCGATCTCGCGGCGCACCGGCACCAGGGCCGGGTTGTCGGCCTCGCGCAGCCGCTCGTCGGCGGTGCGCAGCAGGGCGGCGGCGCCCTCGACATCGCGCTCCAGCTGCAGGCGCTGGTTGGCCAGGCGCAGCAGGTAGGCGGCCTCGGCATGCAGCCAGTCGCGCTCGTCGGTGTCCTGCTCGCGGGAGAGCTCGTCGAGCACCTTGTCCAGGGTCTCGTCGACGCTGCCGCGATAGTCGGCAAACTGGCCGCGCAGGTCGGAGAGGGCCGAGTCGAGGGCCGCGTCACGCTCGCTCTCCGCGCTCTCGAGCCGCCCCTGCAGGTCGCCGAGGTCCGACTGGCTGGCCACATCGCCGGGCAGCGAGGCCAGGCGCTGCTGCTGGGCATCGAGCTTCTGCCAGGCCTGCCAGCCGAACAGCACCACGCCGATGGCGAGCAGGATCACCAGCACCAGGGCGAGGACACCGGCCTTGCCGCCGCCCTTGCCGCCATCACCACCGGAGCGCCCGGACGTGGCAGCACCCGCACCGCCCCCCGCCGAAGCGGCCGGGCCACCGCTGCCGGCGGCCTTGCCGGATGAGGCCGACGACTTATCGGCATTGGCCGGCTTATCGGCATTGGCCGGCTTGGCGGACTTTTCGGCATTGGCCGGCTTGGCCGGC
>NZ_JAWSUJ010000089.1:0-18152 GCF_033549285.1 Halomonas sp. | reverse complement strand
CATCTTCCTCGCTCGGTGTGTGTTGATCCTGCTGACAGTCTAGGCAATTCGACGCCTTGGGATAAACTGCATCAAACACATGACATTGTTGTCATAGAGCAACAGTCCACGCAGGAGAGGCCAAGATGCAGCGCTGGGACAGGATCGAAGCCTTCGTGGAGGTGGTGCGGCTGGGAACCTTCGCGGCCGCCGCCCGACACCTCAAGGTCTCCAACTCTCATGTCAGTCGCCTGGTCAGCCAGCTGGAGAACCAGCTGGGGACCACCCTGCTCTACCGGACCACCCGCCAGATTCGCCTCACCGATGCCGGGGCCCTCTACTACGAGCACTGCCATCACCTGTTCGACGGCTTCCGCGAGGCCGAGGCGGCGATCAACGACCTGCAGGCCCGACCGCGGGGCGTGCTCAGGCTGACCTCGGCGACCACCTTCGGTGAGCGCTTCATCGCGCCGCTGATCAACGACTTCCTCTGCCAGCACCCACAGCTGGAGATCCGCCTGCACTTCACCAATCGTCAGGTGGACATCATCGACGAGGGGTATGACATCGCCATCCGCATGGGCACGCTCAAGGACTCGACGCTGATCGCCCGGCGCATCTGTGAACGCCACGAGTACGTGGTCGGTTCCCCGGACTATTTCACCCGGATGCCCCAGCCCCACACCCTGTCGGAGCTATCCCGCCACCGCTGCCTGGTGGGCTCACGCGACCACTGGCGCTTCGATGTCGACGGGGTTCGCCGCGAGGTGAGGGTCGAGGGCCCCTGGGAGGGCAACTCGGGGCCGGCCCTGCTGGATGCGGCCCTCAAGGGCCTGGGGCTGGCCCAGCTCCCCGACTACTACGTGGATCCCCACCTCGCCAGCGGCGAGCTGATCTCGGTACTCGATGCCTACCAGCACGACGATACCGCGGTCTGGGCCGTCTATCCGCGCCATCGCCATCGCTCCCCCAAGGTGCACCAGTTCATCGACTACCTGATCGCGCATATCGATGAGCTGCTGCCCGTGCGTCGCTGAGCCCGGCAAGGCTCCAATGGTCTCGGCGGCGTTGGCAAAAAGCTGCAAAGTGCCATAGCTTGAAGGAAGACCGACCCCGGCATTTCGTCATCATCCCCTGAGAGGTACTGGATGGAGAACGTCAACTTGCGCAGGGGCGCCGCGCCGCTTGCCACCCTGGCCCTGTTCACGATGGCGCTGCTCGCGGCCCCCCAGGCCCAGGCCAACGACTACCCCACCGAAACCCGCGTCGACTATGTGCTCGGCTGCATGGCCGCCAATGGCCAGGACCACCTCATGATGCAGAAGTGCTCGTGCAGCATCGACGTGATCGCCGAGCTCATGCCCCATGAGGAGTACGAGGCGGCGAGGACCGTGATGAGCATGCAGGATCAGCCCGGCGAGCTGGGCATGCTGTTCCGCACGGAACGCAGCATGCAGGAGGACCTGAACCACTTCCGCAGCGTGCAGGCCGAAGCCGACCTGCGCTGCTTCTGAGGTGACATGACTCGCCGCCCTGTCCCGGTAGTACCCGGGCTGTTGCCGTCTCTCGGGATCGTGCTGATGACGCTTGGCCCTGCGCCTGCCGTGCCGGCTGACGAGGCCGTGCTGGCCAAGGGCGAGCGGGTCTTCCGCAACCAGTGCCGGGGGTGTCACTCACTGACACCCGGCACGCATATCGCGGGGCCCAGCCTGCACGGCGTGGTCGGGCGCAACGCCGGTGAGGTCGAAGACTTCAAGTACTCGCGAGTCCTGCAGGAGTCACAGCTGGTCTGGACCCCCAAGGTCCTCGACCGTTTCCTGGCCGACCCTGACGCCCTCCTGCCCGGCACGCGCATGGTGTTCTGGGGGCTGCCGGAGGACGCCCGGCGGCCGCTGATCGACTATCTACGGCATGTCGGAGCGCCCTAGTCTCCCGGCGATCACTCGCCCCCTCCCCCCTTGCGCGCCATCATGCCCCGTGCCGGGTTATAGGCGAGAATCGCCAGTCCCAGCAGCACGAGCGCCGTCACCAGGGAGATCGAGCTGGCCACGGCGTGGAAGCGCTCGTACATCGCGAAACGGATCATTTCCACGGCATAGGTGAAGGGATTGAGGGCGGCGATCTGGTAGACCAGGTAGCTGCCCTCACGGATCCGCCAGAGGGGGTAGAGGGCCGAGGAGAGAAAGAACATCGGGAAGATCACGAAGTTCATGATGCCGGCGAAGTTCTCCAGCTGCCGCACGAAGGTGGACAGCAGCATGCCCAGGGCCCCGACCATGAAGCCGGTCACCACCAGGGCCGGGAGTACCAGCACATAGCCGGCCAGCGGCGCCTGCACCCCGTAGAGGTAGGCAATGGCCAGGAAGACGTAGACCTGCACGATCGACACCAGGGTACCGGCCAGCAGCTTGCTGACCAGCAGGTACCAGCGCGGGAAGGGACTGACCAGCAGGACACGCATGCTGCCCATCTCGCGGTCGTAGACCATCGACAGCGAACTCTGCATGCCGTTGAAGAGCTGGATCATGCCGACCAGCCCCGGGACGATATAGACCTCGTAGAGCACATAGGTCTGGTAGGGCTCGGTCATGGCCACCCCGAGCGCCATGCGGAAACCGGCGGCGAACACGAACAGCCAGACCAGCGGCCTGACCAGCGCGGCCACGAAACGCGAACGCTGGTGCACGAAACGCAGCAGCTCACGGCTGACCACCCCGCGAAGGCAGTGCCCGTAGCTCGCCAGGTTCATCGGTCGCCCCCATCGGTCAGTCGGTCGAAGGCCTCGCCGATCGAGGCGGCGCCTGCCCGCGACACCACCTCGCTGACGCTGCCGTCTGCGCGAATCCGGCCACGATGCAGCACGATCACGCGGTCGCCGGGATGGACCTCGTCGATCAGGTGGGTGGCCCACAGCACGGCCACGCCCTGGTCCCGACAGAGTTGATGCACATGGTCGACAAGGGCACGGCGCGAGGCGATGTCAAGCCCCACCGTGGGCTCATCCAGCAGCAGCAGCTGGGGCTCGTGCAGCAGGCCCCGGGCGATCTCGACGCGCCGCCGCTGTCCCCCGGACAGGTGGCGAACGCGCTGTCGCTGGCTTTCCGGCATCTCCACACGGGCAAGCTGCAGCGCGGCACGCCGCCTCGCCTCGGCCGGCGCCATGCCGTGCAGGGCGGCATGGTAGGTCAGGTTCTGCCGGACGGTGAGGTCCAGGTCCAGGGTGGGCTGCTGGAACACCACGCCCATCCGGGCATGGGCCTGGACCGAGTGGCGGCTCAGGTCATGGCCGGCGATGCAGATCCGTCCCTGGCGGTAGGCGTAGAGCCGGGTGATCAGGGAGAACAGCGTGGTCTTGCCGGCCCCGTTGGGGCCGAGCAACACCGCAAACTCCCCCGCCCGGAGGTCGAAGGAGAGCGACTCCAGCACCGGCTGACCACTGTAGCTGAACCCGAGGTCCCGCACCCTCAGGGCAGGCTCATCTCGGGGCGGCTCGACCCGCTTGCCTCCATCGAGGACGCCTCTCGAATCCCTCGCCTCGGTCACGGCTCGACGACGACCCCCCAGGGGAAACGACCCACGGGTATCGAGCGGATCGCCTCGAGGTCGTCGACATCGATCACGGTGACGTCGCCACTCACCCCGTTGGTGGTATAGAGGCGACTCTCGTCGGCATTGAGGGCCAGGTGCCAGACACGCTGCCCCACCAGCAGGTAGTCGAGCACCTCGTAGCTCTGCTGGTCGATCACCGCGACACGGTTGGAGGGCCCCAGGGCAACGAAGCCATAGCGTCCGTCAGAGGTCAGTGCCACGCCCACCGCCTGCACAGTCTCCCGGGGCACGCCCGGTACATCGAAACGGATGGTGTGACTGACGTCGAAGGTCTCCTGCATGTCGATGATCGACACCGTGGCCCCCACTTCCGCGGAGACCCAGGCCTCCGAGCCATCGGCGGTAAACTCGGCATGCCGCGGGCGCGCGCCCATCAGCCGATGGTGGACCGCCTCCATCGTCTCAAGATCGATGATATGCGCCATGTTGGAGGTCTCGGTGGTCGCGATCAGCCACTTGCCATCCGGGCTTATCCCCACCCCCTCGGGCTCGACCCCCACGGGGATCTCCGTCACCAGCCTGCGCTCCTGGTAATCCAACACCGAGACGATGTTGTCGTCCTCGTTGGAGACATAGACGTAGGGGCGGTTGGGATCGACCCGGATAACCTCGGGGTCCTCGCCGGAGGAGAGGCTACGCACCACCTTCAATGACTCGAGATCGATCATGTCGATGGCCTCGTCATCGCCCACCGCCACGAAGAGTTCACTGCCGTCGCTGCTGAAGGCCATGGCGCGCGGCCGGCGCCCCACCTTGATGGTCTCGATCACCTCAAGTGTCTCGCCATCGATCACCGACACGGTGTTGTCCTTCTCGTTGGAGACGAAGACGCGTTCGGCCATGGCAAGGGTCGGCAACAGGATCAGGGCAGTGCCCAGGAGAAGTCCCAGGGACGCAGACCTGAGCGCCGGGCGGACAGTGAGTAGCGCCCGGGAGGCGAATGGTCCAATCAGAAACGGCATGTCGATTCCCCCTCGTCGGCCCCCAGGGAGTCCAGCGGGGAGCGCGGATGCAGATAGCCCTCCTGGGGCGACACGGAGGCCACCATGCGCGGCCCGGTCACCAGGATGGGCTGGCGCAGCTGGTGGTTCCAGGTGCGATAGCTCACCGGCAGCCCCAGGTACCCGGCCAGTTCGAACTCCTCGCTGAGCATGTAATCGAGGATCTCGCCCTGGGCCATCGAGCCGGTTCTCGCCGCGGCCTCCCCCAGCGAGCGCACCGCCAGCCAGGCCGCGAAGTCGGTCGGGGTCATCCAGCGCCCGGCCTGCTCCTCGAAGCGACGCTGCAGCTGCACCCCTCCCCAGGACTCATGGGCACGATGCCAGGCGGTGGCGATCAGGCCCTGGGTGCCGGCCACCGGCCGGGGCAGCCAGCCCTGGTAGGGAAAGTATTCGCCGAAATAGTCGTTCTCGTCGGCGATGACCAGCACGTCATGCTCGTCGAGATCCTGCACGAAGACCGGGATCTCGCGCTGTATGGCGTGGAACCCCCCCTCGGCACGCCTTGCCATGGGATCGTGGGGCCACATCTTCTCGCCGACGATGTCGTGGCCGAAGCGCCGGGCCGATTCGCGAAAGGCCTCGGCCAGCAGCCGGTCCTCGTCGGTATTGCCGTAGACCAGGGCCCAGCGATCCCACTGCTTGTAGGCCAGGAACTGGGCCAGGGCATCGGCCAGCATGCGGCGGCTGGGAGTGGTATGGAAGAGGTTGGGGTGACAGGCTTCTCCGCGCAGCGCATTGTCGGGGGCGGCGACATTGAAAACCACGCGATCCCCCAGGACCGAGGCGCCCAGCACCTCATCCAGGGCCTCCCGGGGGAGGTCACTGACTATCCAGTCGGCCCCCTGCTCGATCAGGTCATCCAGGCCCTCGAGCACCTCGCCGTCGCGGGGCACAGTCGCTTCAACCAGCTCGAACCCCTGCCCCAGAAACTGGCCGGTGGCATTGTTGTCGCTGATCGCCAGGCGTGCCCCCTGCCGCCCTTCGTCATCGAGGACCGGGTCGAGCACCGACAAGGGCTCCAGCTCGTCATCGGGTTCCAGCCCCAGGTACCCCAGGGTAATGGTCTCCGCCGGCTGGTCGCCATCCTGAGCGCCAACCGTGCCTGGCAGCCACAGGCCCACCACGGCCAGCCCCAGCAGCAGCCATCCTGCGGCTCGGGGCCTGGCACCGGGCCCTGTTGTCCAGTCATCACATCTCTGCATGCGGCCTCCCTTCTCTTCCCTGATTGACCCAACGGTGCTTTCTTCTACCTTCTATAGCTCGGCACGAATCGCCCTCACCATCCGGCTCAGCTCCTCCTCGAGCAGGGAGGGTTTCTCGCACAGCACCGGCAGGAGCTGCTGGCGCTTCTGGAAGGTGCGCTGTTCCCAGTGCAGTTCCTGGCGCAGCTGCTCGATGTCGTCGCCGCTGGCCTCGCTCGAGGCGCGTCGAGCCTCGAGCTCATCAACCAGTTCGGCGAGACGGTCCAGCCGCTTGACCTGGCCGCGCGACGCACTGCGGATGCGTTCGATGACACGACTGCGTTCGCGATCGATGCGCTCGAAGAGGCCGGCAAACAGCAACGTCAGGCGCTCCTCACGCTCGGCCTCCGGCTGGCTCGCCACCTGCGCGACGAAATCGCGCACGCGCTCGAGAGCCTCGTCACGGGGTGTCTCGCGAGCCGTGGCGTAGCGCACCACGCGCCCGACCTCCTCGTCCTCCCACCAGGAGCGCTCCAGGGCCTCCGGGGACGGCCCGGTCCAGATGGTGCCCCAGGCAAGCTCCGGCACCAGGCGTTGTACACAGGGCCAATCCGGCGGGCCGGTGGCCGCTCGCTGCGCGCGGGCATCCGGGATCCCGAGACCCAGGATCGTCATCGTCAGGCCCAGCGCCAGGCCCATGAGCCGCATGTCATTCGTCATCCTGGCCTCCCGAAGCGGCAAGGGGATCGACCAGCTCGCCGTGCCGGTCGAGGAGCGGAACGCCGTAGTCGCCCAGGATGGCATTGATCTCGTCCTGACGCCGTTGGATGAAGTCGTTGAGGGTGTCCTTCCAGTACGGCTCGCCCTGCCGGACGCCCATGGTGATGCGGTAATCCAGGCGGGCATCGGTGTCATCGTCGACCAGCGGGACCACCTCCAGCGGCGGCGCCTGGCGTGCCGCGTAGTAGCCGGCGATCGGCCCCCAGAGCACCGCGGCCTCGGTCCTGCCGGCCGCCACGTCCTCGATGGCCTCCCTGGCCGGCGTCCTGGCCCGGGTATCGGTCTGCAGCGCATACCCCTCCACCCTGGCGCCGGCACGACGCAACGGCACCAGCGGCGGGGTCTCGGAGACGACGCCGATGCGTCGGCCCCTCAGGTCCTCATCATTCAGCGAGGAGACGTCCAGGTCGGAGTCCGCGGGCATCACCAGTGAATAGATGGAGCGATAGTAGTCATTGGTGTTCTGCACGAAGCCATAGCCGGCGGCAACGCCGATGATCACGTCACAGAGGCGCAGCTCCAGGGTATTGCGCACGAAGCCCATCACCTGGGGGGCCCATACGTACTCCAGGGGAAGGTTAAGGTCATCGGCCAACAGCTCGGCGATGCGGTTCTCGAACCCCTCGCCCGCCTCGTTGGTGAAGGGCAGGTTATTGCCGTCGGCACAGACACGCAGCCGGTCGCGTTGCGTCTGTTCGGGCAGGTCGGCCCCTGCGTCACTGGCGAACATGGCCAGGCAAGCCAGCAGGCCCGCCATGCACCGTCCCCTCCACCGCATGTCGACACGCATTCGCTCCCTCCTCACGTCTTCCCCGGTGACCGCCACTGAGCAGGGCCCTCTTGCCCGAGAAGCCCAGGGGCACCGGCCCCCCTCACTCCTGGTCATCGTCGCTCGCCTGCGCTTCCTCCTCGATCACCTTGGGGCGCCCTCGGCCCAGGTCCCCGGCACTGCGTGCCTTCATGTAACTGTAGATGTTCTCGACATTGCTCAGCACGTACTCATCGTCGGCGAAGGAGGGCATGACCCTGCCGGGCTGGATTTCCAGGCCACTGACGATGGTGTTGGAAAACTCCCCGAAGTTGCGCCGCTCCGCGGCCTGGATGAGGCTCGGCGCGAAGGTAGACCCCAAGCCGTCCGGACCATGACAGGCCATGCAGGAACGGGTATAGGCGATGTAGCCATCGTAGGTGCCCTGGTCGACCTTGCCGTCGATGACGGTATAGTTGCCGGGGCCTTCCCCCGGCTGCGAGGTGGCCTTCTCCGCTGCGTTGCCGGCGGCCTGGACCGTGATACCCCCGGCCGCAAGCAACATGATGCCCAGCGTGCCGAGGGCCTCGACACCGAGCCGTCGCGGGGTCCTGGTCAGGTGCATGCGATCTCCTTGTGCGATGAACCGGTAGTGCAGCAGTGCGCCTGGGTCGGGCTCCGCCGACGCGGGCCATCCTGTGACTGCGAATTCGGTAACCGGAACGTCGATGGCACGAGGCGATAGGCCTCGTGCCATCGATGGGATGCGAGTGAACGATCAGGCATCAGGCAGGGCAAACACGGTCAGGATCCCGCCCAGCTCGGTATAGTCATCGAGGGCGGAGAAGACACCCACTGCCCCCAGTCCCGCTTCGGGGTCCTCGAGCCCCGCCGCGAGGCCGATACCAGCCCAGCCCCCGACCCCGGAGAGCACGCCGATGTACTGCTTGCCCTCGTGCTGGAAGGTATTGACGTTGCCGATGATCCCGGAGGGCGTCTTGAACCGCCACAGCTCCTCCCCGGTTTCGATGTCCACCGCCTTCACGTACCCCTCCAGGGTGCCGTAGAAGGCCAGGTCACCGGCCGTGGCCAGGGCACCGCTCCAGACGGCGAAGCGCTCGTCGATCTCCCAGACGGTCTCGCCGGCGACCGGGTCCCAGGCGATGAAGCTGCCCATGCGCCCTTCCATGTCACCTTCCTGGGTCGGTGCGGGCATCATGGTGAGGGTCGCCCCCACATAGGGCTGGCCGGCAACATATTCGGTCTCGAAGGGCTCATAGTTCATGCAGATCCGGTTGATGCCGGCATAGAGCAGCCCGGTCTCGGGGGAGTAGGCGGAGGGCTGCATGTTCTTGGCGCCCATGGCGGTGGGGCAGATGTCGGTGGTATTGACGTCGACCCCCTGCCGGAAGGTGCTGTACTGCTCGTTGACGTTAGGCCGGCCGGTCTCCATGTCATAGCTGTCCGCCCAGTTGGTTTCCGGGGCGAACTTCTCGGCGACCAGCAGTTCGCCGCTCTCGCGGTCGAGCAGGAAGCCGAAGCCGGTACGGTCGATGATCGCCAGACCCTTGCGCTGCTCGCCCTCGAACTCGACGTCGATCAGCTGGTTCTCGTTGACGCCGTCGTAGTCCCACTCGTCGAAGGGCACCTTCTGGTAGACCCACTTGACCTCCCCGTTGTTGGGGTCGCGGGCGAAGACGGTGATCGCCCACTTGTTGTCGGCGGGCTCACCATCGACGGTGCGCTGTTCCGGGTTCCAGGTACCGGGGTTACCGGTGCCGTAATAGATCAGGTCGAGTTCGGGGTCATAGGTGACCCAGCCCCAGGGGGCGCCGCCACCGCGCTCCCACTCCCCCTCCGGCCAGGTGGACACGCCCAGGTCGGCCTCGCCGATCGGCTCACCCAGCATGGTGGTGGATTCGGGGTCGATCAGGACATCGTCATCGGGGCCATTGGAGTAGCCCCGCCACTCCATCTCACCGGTTTCGACGTTGTAGGCGGTCAGGTGACCGCGTACGCCGAACTCGCCGCCGCTGTTGCCCACGATGACCTTGTCGTGCACCACCAGCGGCGACATGGTCATGCTTTCGCCCTGGGTATGGTCGCCGTTCTGGGCTTCCCACAGCAGTTCGCCCGACTCGGCGTCCAGCGCGATGACGGTGTTGTCGGCCTGGTTGAGGAACAGCCTCCCGTCGGCATAGGCCAGCCCACGGTTGACGGTATCGCAGCACATCACCGGAATGACGCGCGAGTCCTGGTCGGGCTCATAGCTCCAGACGATGCGCCCCTCGTCCTCGAGGTCCAGGGCGAAGACCTTGTTGGGGAAGGGGGTATGGATGTAGAGGCGTCCATCGCCGACATACAGCGGCCCGCCCTCGTGCCCGCGCAGCACGCCGGTGGAGAACTGCCACTGCGCACGAAGATCCTTGACGTTGTCGCGATTGATCTGATCCAGCTGGCTGAAGCGATTGCCCTGGTAGTTGCCCAGCTGAGTGGCCCACAAGTCGGGGTTCTGCTGGAGGTCGAGTTGATTCTGGTTGGCATGCGCCAAGGATGCGGCCATCAACCCGGCAGCCGTCATCACGAGTCCTGGGAAGCGAAGCATGGCGTTGTCTCCGTTGCACTGAAAGGTGTGCCCGGGGTGGCGGCACATCTCGTTGTGGTTATGGACCTGTTTCAGGCAGTGACACATGAAGGTCTAGCACATCTGTGGATGCCGTCAGCCCTGGCCATGACGAATTCGGTACTCGCATACGGTCAAAAGAGTTTTTCCCTGTGGCAACAATCATGCCATCGGCCCGAACTAGCCGCGCCGGGGCGCGCCTTGCGCGGTTACGGTCGGTGACAGTTCGATCCCCAGCGCAGGGCATGCGACCTTCGTAGCAAGGTCGTGCCGTCGTCCTGTGCTTTACTGAGGTGTGAACGCCCGCCAACATCCACCCATCTCATGGAGGTGTCTCATGTGGACCAAACCCGCCTATACCGATCTGCGGCTAGGCTTCGAAGTGACGCTGTATATTTCCAATCGCTGAGGCCACGCTCGACGTGGTGGCTCATCTCGGGCTGACGTCCCTTGCCGGGGACGTCAGCCCTTTCGTTTCAGGACAAGCTTCGCAACAGGACGATATCCATGCAGGTACTGGTGCTCGGTGCGGCGGCGGGAGGCGGCTTTCCCCAATGGAACTGCAACTGCACGCTGTGCCGCGGTGTTCGGGAGGGCAGCATCGAGGCGACGCCGCGCACCCAGTCATCCATCGCCATCAGCAGCGACGGCGAGCAGTGGCTGCTGTGCAACGCCTCGCCGGACATCCGCCACCAGCTGGCCAGCAACCCGGAGCTGCATCCCAGGCGTGTCCCGAGGGACAGCGGCATCGCGGGGGTCCTGCTGGTGGATGGCCAGATCGATCACGCCACCGGGCTGCTGTCGCTGCGGGAAGGCTGTCCCCTGGACGTCTGGTGCACCCCCAATGTGCATCAGGACCTGAGCAGTGGCTTTCCGCTGTTCCCCATGCTCGAGCACTGGCAGGGTGGACTGACCTGGCATCCCATCGCGGTCAACGGCGAACATCTGGAGGCCACCCTCGAGGTGCCGGCGTGCCCGGGCCTGACCTTTACCGCCCTGTCGCTGACCAGCAACGCACCGCCCTACTCCCCGCGTCGTGGCGCCCCGACCCCGGGCGACAATATCGGCCTGCTGGTGGAGGATCGCCGCCGCGGCACCACCCTCTTCTATGCCCCCGGGCTCGGCGAGATCGACGATCGGGTACGCGGCTTCCTGCGCCGGGCCGACTGCGTGCTGGTCGACGGCACCCTGTGGCGTGACGACGAGTTGCTGCGTGCCGGGGTCGGCCAGGCCACCGGCCGCGACATGGGTCACCTGGCACTGTCCGGCGAGCATGGCCTGCTGGCCGAGCTCGCGGCCCTGCCGGCCACCACCCGCCGGGTGCTGATCCATATCAACAACACCAACCCGATCCTCGACGAAGGGTCGCAGGAGCGTGCCACCCTGACCCGACAGGCGGTCGAGGTGGCCTTCGACGGCTTGCGACTGGACGTGTGAACGCGCGTGAACCCGCCGCGTCTCAGCATCAGGGACCGGCGTTCTGCTTCCTGCCATGCCTGAAGCGGTCGTGGCGCATCCAGCCACGACAACAGAGGAGCCACAGATGACAAGTATCGCCTCGCCGCTGGCGAGTTCGCAGGGAGAGGCCCTGAGCCCCGAGGCCTTCCGCGAGGCCCTCATGGCCAAGGGGGCGTACTACCATATCCACCATCCCTACCAGGTGGACATGGCCGAGGGGCATGCCACCCCCGAGCAGCTGCGTGGCTGGGTCGCCAACCGCTTCTATTACCAGATCAACATTCCCCAGAAGGATGCTGCCCTGCTCGCCAACTGTCCCGACGCCGCCACGCGCCGCCGCTGGATTCAGCGGTTGCTCGACCATGACGGTCATGGCGAGGATGGCGGCGGCATCGAGGCCTGGCTGACCCTGGGCGAGGCGGTGGGCCTGAGTCGCGACGAGCTCTGGTCCCAGGAGCACGTGCTCCCCGGCGTACGCTTCGCGGTGGATGCCTACGTCAACTTCGTGCGACGTGCCGACTGGCGGGAGGCGGCGATCTCCTCGCTCACCGAACTGTTCGCCCCGGCGGCCCACAAGAGCCGCCTGGATACCTGGCCGACCCACTATCCGTGGATCGATGCGGCCGGTTATGGCTACTTCCGCAAGCGCCTCAAGGAGGCGCGGCGCGATGTCGAGCACGGCCTGGAGGTGGCGCTGGCGGTCTGCACCACCGCCCATGCCCAGCAACGTGCCCTGGAGATCCTGCAGTTCAAGCTCGACGTGCTCTGGTCGATGCTCGATGCCATGACCCTCGCCTACCAGCTCGACCGGGCGCCCTACCATACCGTCACCGACCGGCGCGTCTACCACCGGGGGCTATCATGAACGACATACCCATCGACGGTCGCAGCGTCTGCCGCCTGCGCCCCGGCTGGCGCCTGCAGTGGGAAGAGGCCCAGCAGCGCCACGTGCTACTCTATCCCGAGGGCATGGTGCAGCTCAACGACACCGCCGGCGCCATCCTCGCCGAGCTCGATGGGCAACGGGACGTGGACGCGGTGATCGCCATCCTGCAGGCGCGCTACCCCGAGGCCCCCGCCGCGGCCATCGCCGAGGACGTCCACGAGTTCATGGTCGACGCCGCGCAACAAGGCTGGATCCATCATGACTGACCGCACCGACACCGTTACCTCCGACGGCCAGATCGGCGCCCCGCTGTGGCTGCTTGCCGAGCTGACCTATCGCTGCCCGCTGCAGTGCTCCTACTGCTCCAATCCGCTGGACTTTGCCGCGGTCGAGGAGGAGCTCGATACCGCGGAGTGGATCGACACCCTGACCCAGGCCCGTGCCATGGGGGCCGTGCAACTGGGCTTCTCGGGTGGCGAGCCGCTGGTTCGACGGGACCTCGAGACCCTGGTGGCCGAGGCCCATCGGCTGGGCTTCTACAGCAACCTGATCACCTCCGGCCTGGGACTCGACGAGTCGCGCATCGAGGCGCTGCGCGAGGCGGGACTCGACCATATCCAGATCAGCCTGCAGGCCTCCGACCCCGAGGTCGCCGCGGCGGTAGCCGGCTCGCGCAAGGCCCACGGCAAGAAGCTGGCCATGGCGCGGGCCGTCAAGGCCGCCGGCTACCCCATGGTGCTCAATGTGGTACTGCACCGCCACAACATCGACCGGATCGACCAGATCATCGCCCTATGCGACGAACTCGGCGCCGATGCGGTGGAACTGGCCAATTGCCAGCTCTATGGCTGGGCTCACCTCAATCGCGCCGGCCTGCTGCCCAGTGCAGCCCAGCTCGAGGCCGCGGAGGCCACCACGGTACGCTGGCGGGAGCGCCTGGCGGAGCGCGGACGGGACATGCGGCTGCTGTTCGTGGTGCCCGACTACTACGCCGACCGCCCCAAGGCCTGCATGGGCGGCTGGGGATCGATCTTCATGACCGTGGCGCCGGACGGCGCCGTGCTGCCCTGTCACAGCGCACGCATGCTGCCGATGCGCTTCCCCACGGTGCGCGAGCGCCCGCTTCGCGAGATCTGGTACGAGAGCGAGGCCTTCAACCGCTATCGCGGCGATGCCTGGATGTCGGAGCCCTGCCGCAGCTGCGACGAGCGCCACCGGGATGTGGGGGGCTGTCGCTGCCAGGCCTACCTGCTGACCGGCGACCCCGCCGCCACCGACCCGGTGTGCGATCTCTCGCCTGACCATCACCTGGTCGAAGCGGCCCGCCGCGAGGCGGAGGACGACGCCCGCCCAGCCCGGGAGCTGACGCCTCGCAACGTCCACGAATCGAGGGTGTTCTGCCGGACATGACGCTCCCTCCGGCCAGCGAGCCGCATGACGACCTGCTGCGCCGGGCGGCGCTGCCCGCCGATGGCCTGGGCGACCTGCAAGCCACTCCCCGGGGCGTACTCTGGCTGACGGCTGACCCCGAGACAGGGCGACGTCGGCTCTGGCAGTGGCATGACCGGCTCGAGGATGGCCAGCCACAAGCGCTGAGCCCCGAGCACCTCGATATCGCCAGTCGCGTCAACGGCTACGGCGGCGGCGCCCTGGCCTGCCTGGATGAGCACGCCATCTTCGTCGAGGCCGAGAGCCAGACCCTCCATCGCCAGCCGTTGAGCGGCGGCGAGGCCTGCCCCTGGTGGTCGCGGCACGACAGCCGTTATGGCGGGCTCACCCCCGACCCGCAACGCCGGCGACTGCTCGCCGTGGAGGAAAGCGGCCAGGGCCGCGAGGCCCGCCAGCGCCTGGTCGCCCTGGATGAGAACCGCCGCCAGGTGCTGGATGCCGGCGCCGACTTCTATGGCACGCCGGCGCTTTCCCCCTGCGGCACAAGGCTCGCCTGGGTCGAATGGGACCTCGGGGACATGCCCTGGCAGCGCTCGCGCCTGCGCCAGGCACGGCTGGATGTCCAGGGCACGCTGCATGACCTGACCCGCTGGGATGCCGGCGCCGCCGTCACCCAGCCCCGCTTCACCGCGGCCAGTGAGCTCGTCGTGCTCAGCGACCACGGGGGCTGGTGGCAGCCGTATCGGGTGGCCGGCCCTGCCGAGTCGCTGGAGATCCAGCGGCTCGGCTCGCGACAGGCCGACCACGCTTCCACTCCCTGGCAACTCGGCGAGTGCCAGCACCTGTGGCCCGCCGTCGACCGAGGGGTGATCATGGCCTTCGACGAGGGGGCGGCCCGGATCCTGGTCACCGATGACCGGGGTCGTGAGTACGCGCGCATCCTCCACGACGCCGGGCGGCTGGTGGGCCTGGCGCATGCAGATGGCTGGCTCTACGCCATTACCCAGGGGGAGCGGCATGCGGCACGCCTGACCCGTGTGAACCTGACGACCCATGCCGAGGAGACGCTCCTTGCCCTGCCCACCCCCGAGGATCCCCCCTTGCCACGGATGCTGCAGGCCACCGTGGCCGACGGCGAACGCGTCCTGGCCTTCCTCTATGGCCCCGGCACCGCCTCGACCCGGCCACCGCCGCTGATCGTGCGCGTGCATGGCGGCCCCACCTCGGCCTGCTATCCGGTGTTCGATCCGCTGGTCCACTACTGGACGGCGCACGGCTTCGCCGTGGCCGATATCAACCCCCGCGGCAGTGGCAATGCCGGACGGGCCTACCGCGAGCGCCTGGCCGGCGAGTGGGGGCGCATCGACGTCGAGGACGTGATCGCACTGACCAGGTCACTGGTCGCCCGCGGCCTGGCCGATCCCGCCCGGCTGTTCGTGCGAGGTCAGAGTGCCGGCGGCTTCACCGTACTCAACCTGCTGGCAACCACCCGCCTCTTCCGAGCCGGCGCCAGCCTGTACGGCGTCACCGATGCCCCGCACCTGGCCACCCGGACCCACCGTTTCGAGTGCGGCTACCTCGACTGGCTGCTCGGGGATGCGCACACTCAGCGTGCCCGCAGCCCGATCAATCGGCTCGATGACTTCACCACCCCCGTCATCTTCTTCCAGGGCAACCGGGATACCGTGGTGGTGCCGGAACAGACGCTGGCCATGGCCGAGGCACTTCGCCGCCGCGGCGTCCCGGCCCGCGTCATGCTGTTCGAGGATGAGGGGCACGGCATCCGCCAGCCGCAAAATCGCTGCCGCCTGATAGCGACCGAGATGCACTTCTTCCTGGAGCAGGGCGATGGGCAAGGCTGAGTCCGCCCTGGCTTCCGTCGGCCTGCCACCCGACAGTCGGGTGGCGTCACGCCGTCTCGCCAATGGCTTGTGGATCATGGCGGCACAGGTCCCCCGGGCTCGCCAGCTACGACTGGTCGGCGCGGCCGGCGTGGGGTATCTCGATGACCCGCCCGACTGCCGAGGCCTGGCTCATCTGCTGGAACACGGGCTCTTCCTGGGCAGTGGCCGCTGGCCCGGCAGGAGCGCGCTGGCCCGGTGGGTCGGCACCCTGGGGGGACGCTACAATGCGCGTACCGGGGAAGGGGGCACCGACGTCCACCTGCACCTTCCTGCAGACGCCGCCGAGGCTGGCGTGGCGCGACTGGTCGACCTGCTCGGCTATCCCCGCCTCGACCTCGACGCCATCGCCGACGAAGTGGAGGTGCTGGACGCCGAGTTCCGGGCCCGCCTGGACGACCCGGCGCTGCATCGCCTGGCCGCGCTGGGCCGGCTGTTCGACCCCGGCCATCCGGCCGCGGCCTGTCACGCCGGGAACCGGGACACCCTCGGCGATGACCCTCGGAAGCTGGTCGACCGCCTGCGTGACTTTCATGCCCGCCACTACCGGGCCGGCCGGATGGCCCTGGTGATGCTCGGTCCGCAGCCGACGGACGAGCAGCTTGGCCTGCTCGAACGCCATGGCCGCCGGCTCCCGGCGACGTCCGCCGACACGCCGCCCCCGGATCGCTGGCGCTGGGCCACGCGACGCGGGGTGGCCTGGCACCCCCCAAGTCAACCGAGCCTGCCCGCTGCCAGCACCCTGGAGCTGTTGTGGCCACTGCCGGGGACCCTCGCCGATACATGCGCCATCCCGCTGCAGGCGATTGCCTCGCAGCTGAACGATGGCGCCCTGGCCGCCTCCCTGCAGCAGGCCTATGCGGTCCAGGAGCTGGAGGCCTCCACGCCCCCCGAGGGGACCGGTCCGGCCCTGTGCCTGGCAATCGAGCTCGCGGAACCGCCAGCGGATATCGCCCCGCTGGTGGCCAGCTGTCAACGCGCCCTTCGGCAGGCATCTCGGCGTCACGCCATCACCCCGCCATCGGCAAGGAGTGTCGACCTCGACGCCTGGCCCCGGGAGCAGGCCCGACGACTGAGCCGCCTCCCTCCTGCCAGCGGCTCCGCTCCCATGGCCCGGGACAGCCGCCCCCTGTCGGCGTGGCTCACCCCGGAACAGTGTCGGCTGCTGTGGCGGAAGGGCGCCGAAGGGCCTACCGGGGCCTGGCGCCACACCGAGGAAACCGCGACCCCCTGGCGCCCCCTCGACCTCTCCTGTCCCTCTCCCGCCCTGGCCCTCCCCGAGGTGCCTGCCCCCCTTCGCCGGCGCCGGGACCCGGATGGCCAGGAGGCCGACGACCGGCCGACAGCCGGGCTGCTCTACCGGGATGCCCGTCTCTCGCTGTGGTGGGATGGCCTGGACTGGCCGACCCGCGAGGGCGAGACCGGCTGGTGCCTGGGGTGGCCCGCCGCTGCAGTGGGGCATGACGCGCGTCTGCGTGACTGGCAGCGCCGGACCCTGGCCCTGCGCCAGGCGGCCGGCACCAGGGGCCAGGCGCTCACCCTGGGCAGTGACGCCAGGGGTGACTGGCTGATGGCCCGTGGCAGCCCCGCCGGTCTCGCATCGCTGGTGGATCAGGCCCTGGACGACTGGATGGCCTCGAGTGCATTGACGGCGCCGAAAGGCCCCGCCTCCTCGAGCGGCCTGCTCGCCCAGCAGATGCTGGGTCATCTGGAAACGCGCCCCCCGCCGTGCCCGCCTGGCGCCATGCCCACCCTGCTCTGCTGGGCCCTAGGCGAGATGGGGACGCGGGAGGCGCAGGGCATGGCCAAGGGCTTCGCCGAGCGGCTGTCCCATCCCAAGTACGCATCCCCGCCTCGCGGTGCGCCACAAGGCGATGGCCAGGAAATGGCCTGGCTCGCCCCGCAGGGAGACGACCGGGCCGTGATGCTGGAGGTCGAGGGGAGCGACGACAGCCCTCGCATGCGCTGGCTGCTGCAGTTGCTGGCGCACTGCCATGACGCCGCCTTCCATCGGGAAATGCGCCAGCGGCGAGGTCTCGGCTATGTCGCGGCGGTGCGCTACCGGGAGTCGTCGGGCTGGCCGAGACTGGGCTATGTCGTGCAGTCGCCAAAGGCCTCTGTCGAGACGCTGCGTCAGGCCATCCTCGCGTTTCTCGACGCCGATGCGGTAAGGCTGGCCAGGCTGGATGCGCCGCAGCTGGAGCGGCTGCGTCGTGGCCTGCTTGCGCGGCAGGGGCCGCCTGAGACCCATGACGAGGCCATCGAGCGGGCCTGGCAGGCATTGCGCCGGTCACCGTCCGACACCGCCTCCCCACCGGATTGGCGCCTGGCCCCCTGGCAACAGGAACGCGCTGCCCTCGATTCGCTCACCGCGACCGACCTCGAGGTCCTGGCGTCGGCCCTGTCACGCGGTACCCTGCCGATGCGCTGGTGGGCCCATGCGCCTACCTCGCCTGGCTCTCCTGCTTCTCAACATTGCCCACCGGCAACGTAGTTATGCTGCTGCCGAACAATCGACTCGCCTAAGCTCACCTAGACTGACTGCAGAATCATAATCATTAACGCATGCCTTCAAATTGGCAACGAGGGGAGAGTCA
>NZ_JAWSUJ010000088.1:0-18239 GCF_033549285.1 Halomonas sp. | reverse complement strand
GCATCTGATTTTTCCTATAATTCAAATGGGGCTTTGTTCCCAGTCCCCGATCTTTCTATGCAATATGATGAAGATTATTTTGGCGAAGGTGAAGACCACCTTTTTTATATTTTGAAAAATTTTGACTTTCGCCAGCTTTCATCTTCATCGTGCAAGAAGGGAAGGATGGACTATGTAAACGATAAATTTTCTCAAGATGCATTTGTTAGGATGATTGTCAATAATATTTGATATTATATCTTGTTGCTTCCACAAATCCTGTATTCAACCAATAAGTGGCGATTCAAAATTAATCGCGTGATCTGCTCCGTAGCCACCGAGTAGGCGATAATCCTCGTTGCAGAGCCCCTATGCGTCAACGTAGTTGTCACCTAAACGGATTGAGAGGTGATCAACGTGCGTTACCCCGCAGAGCGTAAGGAAGCCATCCTCCGCAAGATGGCGCCGCCGATGAGCATGACCATCCCGAAACTGGCCGAGCAGGAAGGCATCACCGCGACAACCCTCTACAATTGGCGGAAACAGGCCAGAGCACGAGGACAGGTTTTGCCATCACGTTCCACCCAGCCCGATCAGTGGACCAGCCAGGAGAAGTTCCAGATCGTCCTGGAGACGGCCCCTATGAACGATGCCGAACTCAGCGCCTATTGCCGCGAGCGTGGGCTCTACCCCGAGCAGGTGGAGGCCTGGCGGGATGTCTGCATGAACGCCAACGATGAGGCGGCAGCGCAGGCCAAGCAACTCCGTCAGGCTCGCAAGGCGGAGCAGAAGCGGCTCCGCAAGCTGGAGCGAGAGCTGCACCGCAAGGACAAGGCTCTGGCCGAAACGGCCGCGCTGCTTGCCTTATCAAAAAAAGCCGAGGCGATCTGGGGCACGACCAACGACGAGGACGACTGACCAGCCTCCCGGATCGCCAGCGCATCGTGACCCTGGTGCAAGACGCCCAGCGTGACGGTGCTCGGCTGGCCAAGGCCTGTCAGGTGATGGGCATCAACATGCGGACCTACTACCGTTGGGTCTCCGAGGGCGAGGTGACGGCGGATCGCCGCCCCGACGCCGACCGGCCGGAGCCAGCCAACAAGCTGTCGCCGAAAGAGCGAAAGGCGATCGTGGCGCCGTGCAACGCCCCGGAGTACCGAAGCCGCCCTCCGGCCTTCATCGGGGCCGATCAGGCGGACAAGGGCCGCTACCTGGCCTCTGAGTCGACGATGTATCGAGTCCTTCATGAAGTCGACCAGCAACATCACCGGGGCCGTCAGCAGGTCCCGCAGCGCAAGCGTCCGCCGACCACGCACCAGGCCACTGCGCCTAACCATCTGTGCTGCTGGGACATTTCGTGGCTGCCTGGCCCTGCACGCGGCACCTAGTGGTACCTGTACCTGATCAAGGATGTCTTCAGCCGCAAGATCGTCGGGCACGAGGTCTACGAAAGCGAGACCGGCGAGTTGGCCGCCGAGCTGATCCAGAAGGCCTGCTGGCAAGAGCATCTGACGGATTGTCACAAGCCCCTGATTCTGCATTCAGATAACGGCAGCCCGATGAAGGCAGCGACCTTCCTGGAGAAGCTCTATGACCTGGGCATCACTCCGTCGTACAGCCGACCAAGGGTCAGTAACGACAACGCCTTCGCCGAGTCGGCCTTCAAGACGCTGAAGTACCGACCGGGTTTCCCCGTCGACGGCTTCGCGACCCTGGCCGATGCCCAGGAGTGGGTCCAGCAATTCATCGAGTGGTACAACCACGAGCACCGGCACAGCGCCCTTCGCTATGTCACCCCAGGCCAGCGCCATAGCGGCGAAGCCGAGGATATTCTGACGCAACGTCGAGAAGTCTTTGAGGCCGCGAAGCAGCGCCACCCAGAGCGCTGGAGAGGCGCCATCCGGAAGCTCAGCCTGCCGGAGGTGGTACACCTCAATCCCGAGCGGGACCCGGTGCCACAGGCCGCAGAATTTTAAAGAGGCGAAATCATTTCATATGCCAACTATGTTGACAGGCTCCGCCACCGCGCGGGCATACGATGGCCGCTACCCAAATTACATTGACCTCATCATTAGGCTTTCCGGGGTCTCCCGCTCTCATTAGTCAATTTCCTTGATTCACAACCTACGTTATTGGTTGTAACCATCGTTCAGCAATTTGCGGCCACGCGTCGGTGTTGACGAGATGCTTCGGTTTTTTCCCTTTGAGAATCTGAAGCGTGTCACTCACGGCAACCTCACTCATTCGTCGCATGCTTTCGCACGTGACACCGGCGACATGAGGCGAAAGCAACAAGTTGGCGCATGATCGAAGTGGTGAGTCATCCGGCAAGGGTTGTTGCGAAAAGACATCGAGTGCGGCACCCGCGATCCGTTGCTCGCGCAGAGCCGCGATCAACGCCGTTTCATCAATGATCGCGCCGCGTGCAGCATTGATAATGATGGCATCTCTATGCATTGTGCTTATCAAGCGCGTATCAATTAGGCCTCGTGTACTTGCCGACAAGGGACAGGCGACGACCAGGACATCGGCCTGTGATGCGATTTTCACTATGCTCGAAAACTCGACCCAGTCGGGTCCGCCGCGTTGCGTCTGCCGGGCAGCCATAACATTCATGCCAAAACCGAAATGGCCAATGTGTGCGACTGCCTCGCCGATGCTTCCGAAACCTATCACCCCCAAGGTCATACCCGCAATTTCATGCAGCGAGAGAGCGTCAGCACGCAATGCATGCCACTCCCCAGCCCGTATGAGCCGGTCATTCTGTGCGATACGGCGATGGAGCCCGAGAATTAGCCCGAACACATGTTCAGCCACGCTCTGTGCATTAGTATCGGGGGTGTTTGTCACAGCAACCCCGACGGCGCTCGCAGCTTCGACGGGAATGAAATCAAGGCCTACCCCATGTCGAATCAGGGCACGCAAGGAGGTAGCCGCTGGAAGAAGCTCAGAGGGAATTGGACGCCGGACAATAACGGCATTCGCCTCGATGATCTCATCTTCCAGAGGCCCTACCTGGGCCTCCCCAAGCAATCGGACTTCTGCTACTTGTTGAAGCTTGGCCGTCTCAGCATGGTCTATAGGGTCAGTAAGAAGGACCACGGGCATCAGGTATCCTCAATGCCATACATCCTGCCGCCTGAGGGCGGCAGGACAGCTTGGGAACAGTGGCGAGTCAATCGACTTCCATCTCTGCCTGCTCGGCTATCGGAATCCACGTTTCCATTTGCGTTTCTACATAAGTCTCGGCTTCTTCGGGAGTGCCTCCAATTGCCGTGATGCCTTGATTGGCAAAAACATCGAGGGTTTCTTGTTTCCCGAGGAAATCGTTCAACGCTTCATTCAGTTTGGCTATCACTGCGTCGGGCGTTTCCGCTGGGGCGTAAACGCCCCACCAGGTCGCCACCTCATAGCCATCGACCGTATCCGAGACTGGCGGTACGCCGGGCATCAGCTCACTTTCCTGCGGGAGCGTCACCCCAAGGGCCTTAAGTTTCCCCGCTGCAACCAACTCCTTGAAATTGGTGTAGTTGTCGAACATCACATCGACTCGACCTGCCATCAGGTCCGTACGTGCAGGGGCGCTACCGCCATACGGGATATGGACCATATCGACGTCAGCCAGCGCCTTGAACATTTCTCCGGAAAGATGATTCGAAGAGCCGTTTCCCGCAGATGCATAATTGATCTCACCGGGATTCTGCTTGGCGTATTCAATCAACTCTTCGACCGAGTCGACAGGAAACTCAGGATAGACGGCAAGCACGTTAAAGGCGCTACCCAGCACTATCGCATGGCGAAGGTCTTCTTTCGTATCGTAGGGAAGGGACGGGAAGAGGCCGGGGTTTACACCGAAAGCAAACGGTGAGATGCCAATGGTATGGCCATCTGGGTCAGACTTGGCCACATAGTCGGTACCGACGACGGTCCCACCCCCGGGGCGATTATCTACAATGACGTCAACGTCCCAACGTTCGCTGAAGTCTTCGGCGATCATGCGTGCCACCCTGTCGTTGAAGCCACCTGGAGGGTAAGACACCGCGATGGTAATCGTCTTGCTGGGAAAGTCGCTTGCGGCCAGTACCGGAGTGGTAACGACGGTGCTGACAAACGCTGCCACCAAGGCAACACTAGCCATACGGGTAATTTTTAACTTCATGGCGTTCTCCTGGATTCCTTGTTATTTAGCGCAATCACCCTGAGGGCATCGGAAACCGAAGCAAGGCTTGCTAACCTGTTATAGGATATAACAGGTGGAGGCGTCAAAGTTTTCCTCGGAGCTAGCACAGCAACCCGCCGCAACGTAGCGCTGAACGAAGGACTACCGGCGAAGGGGCTACAGGCCATGTCGGACGCGGCGAATCATTTCCTTCCCGCGAGCGATGACACGAAGCTGAGAGTGCTCGAGATGCTTACGCATCGCCTGATGGGCCTCATCAGGCGCCTGCGCCTCGATGGCTAGATAGATTTGCTGATGCTCGGCGTAGATAGCCGCTCGTCGGTCAGCCTGCCCGAGCCGGGATAAGTGCCTGGCCAGGGTAATGCCAAGGTCGATATCGTAGTCAATGAGTTCTAAGGAGCGCACATAATGATCGTTCCGCGAAGCGCGGGCGATCGAGCGGTGAAACGCCATATCTACGCGTGGCCGCGATTCCCCGTCGGCAAAGCGGCGGAAGTCCTCGAGCGCAGCGGCCACCCCCGCCAAATCCTCGGGAGTCCGTCTAATGGCAGCATAATAAGCCGCTTCGGGTTCGGTGCTCCGGCGAAACTCTATCGCATACAGCATCTTAGACAACTGCTCCTCAGGGTTTCTTTCGGCAGCGGTAGCCAGAACGCTCGGTGAGACATAAGACCCCGATCCCTTGCGGGATACGACGAGGCCATCTTCGCGGCAAAGCGATAGCGCCTTGCGGACCACAGGGCGCGAAACGGCAAAAAGACGGCATAAATCGCCTTCAGATGGCAGCTTTTCCCCTGCTGCCAGCTCCCCAGAGCTGATCAGCTTCGCGAGTGAATCGTAAACGTCGTCCCCCAAGCTGCGCTGGCGGGCGGGCTGTATGGCCTTTTCGAGCCCTTCTCGACCTGTCCTCCATAACTCACTGTTGGGGCTGAGCTTGTCAGTCATCTCGTTTTCGGGCAGGACCCGCTCCATTCATTGAGCTTTATCAATCATTCAATAAGTTATGCAGCTTTGTCGAGCAAACCAAGCGTTTGGATCCGCTGTGTTGCGGCTATTGACACTTTACTTTGCGGCGACCTAATCTGTCATTTCGAATGACAGCTTTCTAACTATACTCGACTCGACTGCTGCTTGTACAAGAGGTGTTTGAGGGTCTAGCGCCGAAGACTGGAGAGTTATCAATGAAAATAGAAGAAATTTCTGTCCACCCGATCTCCTATCGCGTACCTGACGGTACCGATTTCCGCATGGGGGTGGGGCGTATGGTCAAGCGCGATGCCGTCCTGGTGAAGGTGGTCACTGATGAAGGCCTCGTGGGCTGGGGGGAAGCTCACCACGGCCGCTCTCCCGGCGCGATAGCCAAGCTCATCGAAACCACGCTGCGTCCCATGATTCTCGGGATGGACCCCTGTGACACCGTTGGCGTCTGGCATCGGCTGTATCGTGGACATCTGGCAACGCATGGCTTCGGCGCTGGAACAGCCATCGCCATGAGCGGTATTGATCTGGCACTTTGGGATATCCGAGGCAAGGCGGTTGGGTGGCCGGTTTTTCGCCTCATTGGCGGTGCACAGCGGCGAATCAAGGCCTATGCCGGAGGGCTGACGCTGGGTTACCAGGAAACGGGCGCTTTGGTTGAAGAAGCTCAAGGCTACGTAGCGGCCGGATACCGTGCACTCAAGCTGCGCCTCGGTGACTCTCCTGTTCGAGATGCCGCAAGGGTTGAAGCCGTACGCAAATCCTTGGGCGATGAGATCGATATCATGACCGATGTCAACGCGGCCTACGGGCTGGACGAGGTCCGCCAACTGATGCCTGCGCTCGATGCTTGCCGTGTCAGATGGCTGGAGGAGCCATTTCCTCCCTATGACGACTACGCCTACGGGAAGGCCGTAGCGCTTGGCCGCACCCCCATCGCGGCAGGCGAGAATCACTATACCCGCTACGAGTTCCAACGACTGATCGAGCAGGATGCCGTCACGGTACTTCAGCCAGACCTGTCAAAATGTGGTGGTCTGACAGAAATCCTGCGAATCGCCGCCATGGCTTCTGCACGCAAGCTCAAAATCAATCCTCACAGCTCTATGACAGCGCTGAACATGGTGGCGTCACTACATCTCCTGGCGGCGATCGATAACCCAGGGTACTTCGAGGCAGATGCGACCGCGATAAACCCGTTTCGAACCGATATGGTGTCGGGAAGCCTGGAGATCGACGAAGACGGCATGATTGCCCCTCCGGATGCCCCGGGCCTGGGCATGGAGGTCGACGAAAGCTTCGTTTCTGCGCACCCCTTGATCGAGGGGCCTTGCTACGTTTAGTCCCCCATGAATGGCGAGAGGTCGGGCGATGTCGACAATGCTGAAGGACCGGGACGTTCTAACGGGTCTGGTTTTCATTTTGATCGGCGGTGCCTTCGCGCTGGGAGCGGCCGATTACGGAATGGGCACCGCCCGCCGGATGGGGCCTGGTTATTTCCCCGTGATTCTCGGTGGCTTGCTGGTCCTGGTGGGCGCGCTGATTGCGGCCAAGTCCCTGTGGCGGCGTAGATACGAGCCCATCCCAGACCTATATTGGCGGCCGGCTGCCGCACTGGCCCTATCGATTCTGGCCTTCGCGGTCTTGATTGATCGATTGGGTTTGATCGCCGCTTGCATGGCATGCGTGCTGGTGTCGGGGCTTGCCACTCACGAAACGCGCTGGAAGGAAATCATCTTCATTGCTCTCGGGATGACTGCCTTCTCGGTGATCGTTTTCAGCCTGCTGCTGGGGCTGCCTTTCCGACTGTGGGGACAATGATAATGGACTTGCTTGCGAACCTGGCGAACCTGGGCCACGGCTTTACCGTTGCGTTGTCATGGAACTATCTCCTTTATTGCCTTGCCGGCGTGGTTCTGGGCACCTTCGTTGGCGTGCTCCCGGGGCTAGGTACCGTCACGGCAATTTCTATGCTGATGCCGTTCACTTTCGGTCTGGATCCACTAGAAGCCCTCATCATGCTGTCCGGCATTTTTTATGGTGGGCTCTATGGTGGCTCGACCGCATCGATTCTCCTGAATCTGCCAGGCACACCAGCCTCAGCCGTCGTGGCACTCGATGGCTATCCTATGGCACAACAGGGGAGAGCAGGCGTGCCGCTATTCATGACCGCTGTCGCCTCATTCGTGGGAGGCTGTACTGCCCTCATTATGGTAGGGCTGGCGGCGCCGGCGATTGTACAGATTGCAATGGAATTCGGGGCGGCGGAATACTTCAGTATGATGCTGCTTGGCCTGATTGCGGCCGCTGCGGCTGCCAGTGACATGCCGCTGCATTCAATCGGCATGGTGATCGTCGGCTTGTTACTGGGCATGGTCGGCATGGATATCGTGTCGGGAATGATGAGATTCACATTCGGTGTGCCGATCATGGCCGAGGGAATCAGCTTCATCGTGGTCGCCATGGCGTTCTTTGGGCTCGCTGAGGTGATAACCAATCTCGAACCACACGTGCGCCGGCAAGTGGTGCAGCAAGTGGGGGGGTGGCGCTCGATGATGCCAACTAGGGACGAAGCCCGGAGGTCGGTCGGGGCCATGTTGCGGGGTACGCCACTGGGCGCCTTCCTCGGGGCTTTGCCGGGCGCAGGACCCACCATCGCCTCTTTCATGGCCTATACCGTCGAAAAGCGGGTGAGTTCTCATCCGGAACGGTTCGGCAAAGGAGCAATAGAAGGCGTTGTCGCTCCCGAATCTGCCAATAATGCGGCGGCTCAGACCGGCTATATTCCTACCTTGACCTTGGGCATTCCGGGCGACGCCGTGGGCGCGCTGATCCTGGGTACCCTTATCATGCATGGTATTGCGCCAGGGCCTAGGGTGATCTCCTCGCATCCTGATCTCTTCTGGGGATTGATCGCCAGCATGTGGATCGGCAATTTCTTGCTGCTGTGGGTGAATATCCCGTTCATAAACATATGGATAAAGATCCTCTCCATCCCTTACCGGATACTCTACCCGGCGATCATGATTTTTCTCTGCATTGGGGTATACAGCGTATCAAATAGTGCCTTTCAGTTATTCCTATTGGCGGGGCTGGGTGGAGCAGGTTACTTGTTCGCTAAGCTCGGCTGCCCTGCCTCCCCTCTCCTTCTTGGCCTGATTTTGGGGCCGATGATGGAAGAGAACCTACGTCGTGCTCTCCTGATTGGTAGGGGCAACCCGATGGTCTTTCTCGAATCCCCGATCAGTGCCGGTATCTTGTCGCTCTGTGCAGCGTTGCTGATATTGATGATTACCATGCCTCTCGTCAGGGCAAGGAAAGCGAGAAAAGTACCGGGTGACCAGGCGGGATGACCCCGCACTATTGGTTCGCAATTATCGCCATTTGTTTTGCGAGACCGTCATAAATCTAGAAAAACCGCTGAATATTTCAGTCCTGTGCGATGCAAGTGCCAAGTCAACCCTCACACCGCCTCAGCGGTCATTATCAGATCACTTCAGGTGGGCCTGTTTTCCCTAACAGTCGGGCTTTCCGGCTGCCAGGCTAGATTCAGGACAAACTGGCCCCGTCAGCACGCCCTTGGCATCGTCCCACCAGTACCAGATTGCCGAGGCGAACAAGGTGAATCCCGTATTATTCATAACAAATTCCAAGACCCAATAAAAAATTATAAAATCAAGTTGTGAGAGTATTTTCGTTCAGCCGATGTGCTTTCACCCATTTAGTGAAGCGATCCACGGACATTCGATCGCTCGTAATCGCATGATTTTTAAAAAATGAATTTCCATACGGATTTCGCGCCATGAATTAAGACGGGGGTATAGCTGCTCCTGGCTCATGGCCACCCCTTATAGTGCCCCCGGTATCAAAAGAGGTTCTTGATGACATGAAACGTATGCTCAGCCGTGGCGCGGGTGCTGTCTTTTGCTTTCTCAATCGCCAGCAGCAGTGTTTTCATCTGGCTGTCGTCCATCTTCTTGATGGGTGCTGCGCTTGGCCGCGATGCTGCACCGGGAATCCGGGTCGTCCTTGTCTTCGTCCAGGGTCTTCCCCATGCCGGTGTAGCCCGGGTCGCCGTATACCTGCTTGTCATCGTCCCAGACCAACTGGCCTGCCATGGTGACATTAGCCACGTTGGCTGAGGTGGCATCGACACTCTCCTTACACTAAAATAAGGAACATTCATTGCGGTAACGAGATCTTTCATGGCAACCGCGACCGTTACATCAAAGGGTCAGGTGACGATACCTGCTGAGGTGAGGGCTTCGCTTGGCCTATCCACTGGTGATCGACTAGAGTTTGTACCTCTCGGGCATGGTAAGTTTGCCATTATGGCGTCCACACTTACGGTTTCCGATTTGAAGGGTATGATCAAGAAGCCCTCACCCCCCGTCTCCATTGAGGATATGAATACTGCTATCGAATTATCGGGGGCCGGGAGTCAATTTTAAAGAACCACGCATTTTGTTTAAAAAAGTAATTCACACCATACGATTTTGGCACCCAACCCTCAGACTCTATACCTATTAGTACTACTAACTGGGCGAGGCTGGCATTGAATTCCTCGAAGATCCACTGGGTCAGAGCATGCTTCCCCAGCAATTAGCGAAAACCAGCAGCATGCTGGCGTCCGACACTCTCTCGATGGCCAGGTCGAGACCGATGAAATCGCGTATGGCCTGGCTGACCTAGATGTGATCTCTCGGTAGATTGTTCATCCGGAGCCTACCCGGAAGACTGGAGATGCGAACCAACCAACCGCTCCAGGAGGCCCGGATGAACACCCATAAGAATGCCCGTCTCACTCCGCATGGTCGAGCCCTGCTGGCCGCTCGCGTCATCGATGAAGGGCTTCGGCCAAGGGAGGTGGCGCAAGCCCAGGGCGTCAGTGTGAGGACCGTCTACAAGTGGGTGCGTCGCTTCCGTGAAGAAGGCTACTCGGGGCTTCAGGACCGTACGTCGCGCCCTGACCGGAGCCCTTTTGCCACTGACGCCGCGACCCTAGAGCAGATCATCGAACGTCGACAGCAGCGCCACACCTATCGCCAGATCGCCCAGGCGCTGGGCATCGGCCAGAGTACGGTGGCACGAATTCTCAAGCGTAAGGGGCTGAATCGGCTGGCCGTCCTGTCACCGGCAAAGCCCGACAACCGCTATGAGCACGACGCGCCCGGGGATCTCCTTCACCTGGATATCAAGAAGCTGGGGCGCTTCGAGCGCCCGGGGCATCGCGTGACCGGCGATCGCCAGCAGAACACCCCAGGCGCAGGATGGGAGTATGTCCATGTCGCCATCGACGACCACTCGCGAGTAGCGTTCAGCAGCATTCACCCGGACGAGACGGGCTGGAGCGCTTGCCTGGCCCTGCTACGGGCCATGCGCTACTACGCCAGCCTGGGCATCCGCTTTACCCGGGTGCTCACCGACAACGGTGCCTGCTACCGCTCCCGGCGCTTCCATCGCCTGTGCCGGCGGCTGAGGCTTAAACATCGCCGGACCAAGCCGTATAGCCCTCGCACCAACGGCAAGGCAGAGCGATTCATCCAGACGGCGCTACGTGAGTGGGCCTACGCTCGGTCATATACAAGTTCGGAAGAGCGCGGTAGGCACCTGCCTGCCTGGCTCCATCAGTACAACTGGCATCGACCGCATGCCAGTCTGGATTACCACCCTCCGGTTAGCCGGCTGGGCTTTTCCGTGAACAACCTGATGGGTTTACACACCTAGATGGCATCTTCCAGCGCCTCGGCGGGGAGTGCATACCACTATTGAAGGAAGGAGATCCGCAGCATGCGCTCCAGGCCAATGGGTGGTCGGCCCCGCTTGCCCGCCGCGTTAGGCAAGTAGGACGACGACAGTGCGTCGATCAGTCGTTGCCATGGCACCAGGGCATCCATGTGGGACCCTACACTTACCTCCCGTCATGGCTTACGTGCAAGGCACGATCTCAGATCCTCAGCAAAGCGTTGCGCCTGGCCGTCCTGAAGCTTGGATACCGTGACCCGGATCGCCTGAGCCGGGCCCTGCACCTCGAAAGCGCTGCCCAATCGAACCAGCCAGCCTTTCTTGGCGAGGGCGTAGGCCACCTCCTTCGCGTCCCGGGGCAGCGGCACCCAGACATTGAAACCACCCGTGGCAGGCGGCACTTCGATTCCCTGGGCCTGCAAGGCGGTGCGCAACTCGTCGCGGCGGCGTGCGTACTCGTCGCGCGCCTCGTCGAGTCGCTTGCGCACATCCTTGGAAGCCAGGCAGGCGCCCACGATAGCCTGGAGAATGTGGCTTACCCAGGTCATGCCAGGCGCCAGGCGGGTTCTCAGCCGGTCCGCCGTTGCCGGATCGCAGGCCACGAAGGCCAGGCGCAGGTCCGGCCCCAAGCCTTTGGAGACAGAGCGTATCAGCGCCCAGCGGGCCGTTGTGGCCGGGATGATGGAGTGATACGGCGTCTCGGCCAGCAGGGCAAAGTGGTCATCGACGATGATCAGCACATTCGGATGCACCGCGAGAATCCGCTTCAATGCGCCCGCGCGACGCTTGGACAGGCTGAATCCCGTCGGATTGTGAGCGCGCGGCGTGATCAGCACCGCCCGCACTCCCTTGTCCAAGGCCGCCTCCAATGCCTCAGGGCGCATTCCCGCGTCGTCGATTTCGACGCCCACCGTCTGTATGCCGGCCAAGCGCAGCGCATTGATGGTGCCCAGGAAGCAAGGATCTTCCACGGCCACAGGGTCGCCGGGCACTAGATGCGCAGCCGCCAGGCGCTCGATGGCGTCGACGGCGCCATGCGTCACCTCCAGCTCGTGATCGGACAGGCAGTCCGGCTCGAACCAATCGCGCCCCAACTGGCGCAGTTCGGGAAGGATCGTGTCCTCACCATACAGGAACGGCCTGGGCAGGCCCCCGGCGAGCAATGCCTGCGGCTCGGGCAGCCATTGCGGATCCGGGTTGCCGTGGGCGAGATCGATCAACGCTGTTTCGGTGCTCAATCCTTCCTGTTCGCCTGCCTGGGGAGGTGCGCAGATGGTCGTGCCCAGGCGCCCCCGCGTGACGGCGATGCCCGCTTTCGCCAGACGCTTGTAAGCCGCCGCGACCGTGTTGCGGTTCACCTCGAGCGTCTCCGCCAGTTCACGCACGGGCGGCAGTGCATCGCCGGGCAGCAGGTCGTTATTCTGCACCAGTGCGCGGATGCAGTCGGAAATTTCCTGTGCGGTCTTGCCGATGATCTTCACTTTTGTCCTATGACGAAATGTATGTCAACCTAAGACAATGTTACCCTAGGCCGAGAGAAAGAAAAATAACGGCCTTCACTGTCGTTGACACGAGGACAACCGACCATGTTTTCCGGCCTCAGCGCGTTTCCCTTGACCCCCATGAATGAGAGCGGCATCGACGAGGCGGCATTCGTCGGGCTGGTCGAGCGTCTGGTTGATGCTAGCGTCGATGCCATCGGTGCCCTGGGATCGACTGGCAGCTATGCCTATCTCACGCGAGCTGAACGGGCACGTGTTGCGCAACTGGCGGTGGAGCACGCCGGCAACGTGCCGGTGATGGTCGGCATCGGCGCCTTGCGCATGCGCGATATGTTGGCCCTGGCCGAAGACGCGCAGAACGCGGGGGCGAGCGCGGTGCTGCTGGCCCCGATGTCATACCAGAAGCTATCCACCGAGGAGGTCTTCGACCTCTACGAGACCGTGGCCCGCTCCCTATCCGTGCCGCTGTGTGTGTACGACAACCCCGGCACCACGCATTTCGAGTTCAGCGACGACCTGTATGGGCGGATCGCCCAGCTTCCGAACGTGCGTTCTATCAAGATCCCCGGTGTTCCGGCGGCCCCCGAAGCGGCCAAGGCGCATGTCGAGCACCTGCGCGCCCTTCTCCCGTCGTACCTTACGCTCGGCGTCAGCGGGGATGCCTTCGCCGCCACGGGACTCAATGCGGGATGCGAGGCCTGGTATTCGGTGATCGGCGGCCTGTTCCCGAAGACGGCGCTGGCTATCACCCGGGCCGCCCAGGCCGGCGATGCGCAGGAAGCCACGCGCCTGTCCGAACGACTGCAACCGCTGTGGGCACTGTTCGGCCAGCACGGCGGTAGCCTGCGTGTCGTCGCGGCCGCTGCGGAGTTGCAAGGGCTAGTAGAACATCCCTCCCTGCCACTGCCGCTCAAGGCATTGGACGGGGCCGGCCGGCAACGGCTCGCCGCGCTGCTTGACGAGCTTGAACTGATCTGATGAGCCGCGTTGCACGAGCCTGTTATCGGTGAGGTGGAGGCCCTTGGAACGAAGTGTCGCTTCCGTGGAGACGGCGAGCCGGAACGTCGACCGGTGGTCTGGTCTGGTCCGCTATGTCATGGCCGCTGGATTGGCACGCACGGCCGACGGCGGCGCCGTGGTTGCCATCGTGCTGCTGGTTACAACGCAAGGTGGAAGCGGCAGTCTGGCCGGCCTGTTGGGTGCCTGCATCACCGCGCCGCACTTGCTGGGCCCCTTCGTCGCACGCCGTATCGACCTGGCCGACGATGGCCGCAAGGTCATCGCCTTCGCCTGTGTCCTCTATTCGATCACCCTGGCAGCAGCGGTCTCCAGCTATGGCCAGGCCCCAGCCGTCCTCACCGGCCTGCTGCTCTCGGTTTCGGGCTGCTGCGGTCCATTGCTGACGGGCGGTATCAGCAGTCGGTTGCCGGCGATCGCCGGCCGCGACCAGCACAGCCAGCGTCGCGCGCAGGGCTGGGACGTGGCCACCTACGGCATCGGCGGGACGATCGGCCCCTCGGTGGTGGCCGCTGTCTCCTCATTGGCCTCGCCGGGACTGGCCGCTTTATGCCTGGCGATGGCGGCCTTTTATGCCGCCTGGTTGGTCATGCGGCTTCCTTACAGCGCCCCCGAGCACGGGGGCGATGTCCAGAGCGTGCCGAGTGCCTGGAGCAGCATCGCCCTGATGGCAAAGGATGGTCCACTGCGTCGCACCTTGTACATGACCATGCTGGTAGCCTTCAGCATGGCGGCCCTGCCCATCACTGCCGTCCACATGACGAGCTTGATGGGTATCCCTGCCGCTAGCGCGGCGGCCATGACGGCGGCTTATGGGATCGGGAACCTCACCGGATCAATGGGCGTCATGCTGCGGCCATTGCGAGGGAGTCCAGATTCATTGATGTCGGGTTGGGCCCTGTGCGTCATGGGTGGGTTGCTTGCAGTGATGGTGAGTCCCACGTTGTTCACCGCCATCGCAACCTATTGGGTGGTGGGCATCATCAACGCGTATTTCTTTGCCGCCACCCTGGCAGCACGGACGGAGTATGCGCCGACAAAGGGTCGCGGGCAGGTCTTCCTGTGGGTGGCGGCGATGAAGATCACGGCCGGTGCCGCCGGCACCGCTGCTGCCGGCGCAATGACAGGATGGGATGTGCGCATCCCGCTGATGGTCGGCATTGGATTAATTGGCAGTGCAGTGGCGCTGTCGTTCGTTGAGCGATGCAAGGAACGTTCTTGACTCGCCGGATATCACTTGATGAGGTGAAACAGAAGTGTTTGATATCTCGATTCTAATGACTTACGTGATGATCGTAGCCGGCTTTTCGGCACTGCCTGGCCCTGCCGTACTGCTAACAACAGCACGCTCTGTCAGCTCGGGAACCCGCGCTGGGATTGCCACCAGCTTAGGGATCGCGACCGGTGACCTCCTGCACACTGTTCTGGCGGTACTTGGTGTTTCCGCCATCTTGATGGCGTCCGCCGTCGCTTTTACCATCATGAAGTATGTTGGAGCAGCTTATCTGATCTACCTTGGGGTGAAAGCTATTCTGGGATCCAACCCCTCTTTCGAGCCGCCCGCCGAGAGGCGAGTGACGCCCAAGATGGCATTCAAGCAGGGGGTGCTCTGCGAGGCCTTGAATCCCAAGTCGGCCATGTTCTTCCTGGCCTTCCTCCCACAGTTTGTGCAAACGGGATCGGGCAGTGTCTCGTTGCAGCTTAGCGTGCTGGGCCTGCTTTTTGTGGCGATCGGAGCGGCAGTGACGATTGGCTATGCCTGTGCCGCCGGCCGAGTAGGCGTCTTCTTGAGACATAGTCCCATGATGGTAAAGTGGCAGAATAGGATCGTCGGCAGCCTATTTTGTGCTCTCGGCGTACACCTGGCCCTGCAAAAGCGATAGCGATTGATTTTGACAATCAGTTAATCAGGAGATCCGTCTTTCATATATTCGCTTATAGCAAGCCCCTCAGGTACGTCCGCAAGAGCCAGCCCCGAAGCCAAGATAATGGCAACTGACAGCGCGACCGCTTGGCCTTTGCTAAGCATCGGTGTCTCGTACCCCCTGACGGATGGTAGGAGTGGGTCAAGAGCACATCTCGAATACATAGTTATTCAAGGCTGGGAGACACAGAACTTTGAGAGCGACACTTCCACGATGAATGCCAAATTATAGCTTACATTAATTCGCTAGAGGGGCTGGCAGCAGATGACCCAAAGCAGCCGGTGGCGCTAGGCAGAAATCGGACAAAGCAGACGTCCTATCGGCTCAGGCCCTGCCTCACCATATCAACATGAAGTATTCCATTTCCTTCTTACGGCTCCACGGACGAGTGAAAGCCAAGCGATTCATAGAAGCATTTTAAATAAACCTGCGCTTCAATGTTAATCACTTTCTCTGGAAACTTAAGAGAAAAACTGCTCAATTCGCCACTGTGCGGCTGACGGGTTCAGAGTGACACAATCACTGTGCCAACGATCATTTTCTGATCACCTCAGTTGTTCGATTTTCCCTGACAGGCGAGTTATCCGGCTGCCAGGCTAGATTCAAGGCAAACTCACACCATCAACTTGGCCCTTGCATCGTGTCGCCAGCAACAGATTGGCCAGCCCGAACAGGCTAAATAGTTGCGCCCGGTTCTTGGCCAACCCCTTGTACCGCACCTTCCGATAACCGAAGAGGTTCTTTATGATATGAAACGGATGTCGACCTTGGCACGAATGCTGGCATTTGCCGGCGCGATCGTCAGCAACAGTTTTTTTATCGGATTGTCGTCCATCTCCTTGATGGCACTAGGATTATTTGTCTAACTCAAAAAATTAATATTTTAGTGTTCTGATACGATAGATGCACTAACAGAGGACACAGATCCAATGGAAACGATGAAATCAAAATAATCTTATGTTTTTCAGATCATGAAGCCTATAGCCAGAACTCTTTCGCCACACTTTTCAACCTACTATAATACTTCCATCATAGGCCGCGAAACGAGTGAATGAAATGACGGCACATCGAGTAGCCAGATTGCCTAAGGATATATTTAATGATGATATGGTATTTATTCGAGCAGTCAGAAAAGGCATTTCTGGACAAGTGGTAAGAGAAACTGTTGAGCTACTGGGCGGTCATCAACAGCTAGTTGCTGAGCTAGCAGGGACTACTCCTGGCAACCTCCATCGAATCTACAAAAAACACGCCCTTGGAAAGACAGAGAGCGAGGGAATTTTAGACCTGCTGCGCTTATTCGCTTATGCCGCAACTACCTTTGATAGCGATGACATCGTCAGAGAGTGGTTTGGCTCCGAGATTCCCGCACTGTCGGGCACGCGGCCTATTGATCTGATGGACACGTTTCAGGGCAGAGCCGTGGTTCGTGATGTGCTCAGCAGGATCGAGCATGGGGAATTCAGCTAGAACTTCAAACGAAGGTTTTGGAATGGCTTCCTCACAACCATGTCAAACTGCACAGCTGGCCGGGCTATATGCCACGCGACGCCTGTGCTCAGCGGTGTGCATGAAGGGCAGTTTCTCAAATTGAAGGGCAGACCTAAATCAGGCGAGAGGTCACAACCAAAGAGGTTGTAAATCATGTTGAATCAGTTGGATGAGATTTGATTGATACGCGAGGTGGCTCAAACTCGATATCTGCTACGTCAGTCATAGCCAGTGCATCAGCTATGCTCCGACGTCCTGTTAGATCCTGATATTCTTCGATGTTCAATAGTACATGAGTGGTTTTACCGCGATCTGTGATAAACACGGGACCATTTTTGCTCGCTGTCTTTGCGCTGGAAACGTCTTGATCCAGCTCTCGAGTTGATATAATAGTTATGGCCATTACAATAACTCCTTAACAAATCCCCATGTAGAATATATTGCTACAAGCATGGCTCGCTGTCGGCATCCCATGCTTTGCTTCACTTTAGTCGGTGAGCCGAAAAGAGTAGCGGCCACTGGCTCTCCTGCCTCTATACTTTATCTATCGGCTCGCCATAAATCCAATTTCCCATCGTCCCTCGGGTCTCTACTACGGGTATTATAGGGCCGAATTCGGCAATTAGCGAATTGATTAATGCCCGCTCATCTTCATCAAGTTCGTGAGCGTCTGGCATGTATGACCATCGATACGCATAGAATCGCCAGGTATCTTCCCGTGTCATTCTTGTTCCCCGGCGATCCCAGCAAATGATATTCAGCCACTTGAATTCTGATGTATCGATCATTGCGCTCTTTCACCCTGCCTTCGGCATTGATGGTGAGTCGGTAGGAGATAGCTACTTGTGGCGGTGCCACATTGAGGCGGTAAGACAGGCCCTTTCAATTATGACACCAACGTGGATGTCCGCCAAGGCATAGTCCATACTCCCTTCTATCAGCTTGTTCTTGAAGAGTATGGATTGAAATACACTTGAGGGGCCAGGTGTGGGTGAACAGCCTAAAAGCATTGCTATGAGGACCTGGGCAGGCCGAAAGGGAGGTAATCTAGAGATCCGCGTTGGCGGGCAACGTCTGGTGATCCATGAGCACTACCAGCGCCCTCGCCTCTTCACGCTAGATCCCTATTCTTCAAGCGCCGCTGCTCTCTGTTCTACCTACAACACAAGCTACACATCATGACTGGCTGGCTGAGCATGGCCATGCATGCTGAACGAGTGCTGCATAAGGCCATTAACTCCTGAATTCAAGCAATAAGCGCAGCACCTGCGGTATTCAGGGCTCCTGAGTATTCCCCCAGGAACACCTGTGCCGGTGTCCGATAGCTGAGCCGCTTTCGTGGGCGGTCAGTAAGTATCCCCCGGCAAAGCCGGGGGCTTTATATTGTTAGCCCCTCAAAGGGGCAAGAATCTGAGCCGCCTG
>NZ_JAWSUJ010000087.1:0-18273 GCF_033549285.1 Halomonas sp. | reverse complement strand
AGTCGGTGTAGTAGGCCACCGGCTCGGCCACGCTCCAGAACATCAGGCCGATGCCCATGCCGGCGGCAAACAGCATGCTGAACCAGGAGACCAGCGAATGCTCCGGCCGGGCGTTCTGACCGCCCAGCCGGATGCGCCCCAGCGGCAGCACGATCAGCACCAGGCACAGCACCACGAAGAGGTTGCCGACGATCATGAACAGCCAGTCGAAGTGCTCGATGGACCAGCCCCGCGCGGCCGTCAGCTGGGAATTGGCGGCATCGGGGTAGATCAGGGCGTAGAGGATGAAGGCGATGATCGCCAGGGCGGAGAGGGGAAAGACGGGGTTGTGGAAGTCCAGCCCCAGTATCTGGGTGTTGTCATGGCCCGGGGCCATGGTGGGGTCGTCGTTGTGGTTCATGCGAGGTCCTCTGTTGTTATTGTCGCGTCGCCTGTGGGGCGATGCCGGACATTTCTGGCGTGTGTGGGGGAGAGCTGAAGGTCAGGCAAGCTGACGCCTTGCGGCACGTGTCGTGTTCAACAGCAGGCAGGCGATCGTCATTGGACCCACGCCACCGGGTACCGGCGTGATTGCGCCAGCGACGCGGGCAACCGATTCGAAATCCACGTCACCCACGAGCTTTCGCTTGCCATCGACATCAATGGCGTTGATACCGACATCGATGACCGTTGCTCCCGGCTTGATCCAGTCAGCGTTGATGAATTCCGCCCGGCCGACCGCCGCTACCACGATATCGGCATCGCGGCACAGTGCTTCGATGTTCCTCGTTCGTGAATGGGCAATGGTGACCGTGCAGTTTGCCTGCAAGAGCAGAGCTGCCATCGGCTTTCCCACGATATTGGAGCGCCCCACCACCACGACATTCTTGCCGCTAAGGTCCGGATGGACCTGGCGCAGCATGATCATGCAGCCTTGTGGCGTGCACGGCACCAGCGATGGCCGCCCGGAAGCCAGTGCCCCGACGTTCAGTGGGTGAAAGCCATCGACATCCTTGGCCGGGTGGATGGACGCTATCACCACATCCTCATCGAGCTGTGACGGAAGCGGCAGTTGCACCAGGATGCCGTGCACCTCGGGATCATTGTTCAGATCATCGATCAGCGCATTTAGGGTGTCCTGGGAGGTTTCGGCATCGAGGCGGTGCTCGATAGAACCCATCCCCGCTTCTGTCGCCCGCTTCACCTTGTTTCTCACATACACCTGGCTAGCGGGATCCTCCCCCACAAGCACGACAGCCAGTGTCGGCACCATGTCATGTTCGCCCTTGAGTAGCGCGACTTCAGAGGCGACGTCCTGCAAGAGCCGGTCCGAGAGCTGTTTTCCGTCTATTAAATGAGTCATCATGCCCCCTGCGTCTATTTGAAAATGACGGTCTTGTTGCCCGAAAGGAACACACGGCTCTCGGTATGCAGCTTGACGGCGCTTGCCAGTGCCTTCGTTTCGGTATCGCGGCCAAGGGCAACGAGTTCTTCCGGGTAGTAGGCATGATTGACGGGGAGCACGGACTGTTCGATGATCGGGCCTTCATCCAGATCTGCGGTCACATAGTGCGCAGTAGCACCGATCAGCTTGACGCCACGCTCGAATGCCTGGTGATAGGGCTTGGCACCCTTGAAGCCGGGCAGGAAGGAGTGATGGATATTGATGGCCCGTCCGTGCAGCTGCTTGCATAGGCTATCGGACAGGACCTGCATGTAACGCGCCAGTACCACCAGCTCGGTTCCTGTCGCGTTGATGATGTTGAGCAGCTCGGCTTCCTGTTCCAGTTTGGTTTCTGCCGTCACTGGCAGGTGAACAAAGCGAAAGCCTTCACGCTCGACAAGCGGTTGAAGATCCAGGTGGTTGGATACGACCGCGGTGATATCGATGTTCAGTTCGCCCTTGTGATAGCGATAAAGAAGGTCGACCAGGCAGTGGTCAAACTTGGATACCATGATCATGACTTTGGTCGGGTGGCTGACCTCATGCATCGCCCAGGCTATGCCGTGCTTGTCTGCCAGGGCATTGAATCCAGTGCGGATGTCTTCGAAGGTGTGGCGGGAATCCGGGGTTATGTTGAATAGCGTCCGTAAGAAGAACTGACCGCTGATCTTGTCATCGAATTGAGATAGCTCTGCGATATAGCCGCCGCGCTCTGTGATATAGGAAGCGATTCCGGCAACGATTCCAGGCGCAGTCCTGCAGCTGACAGTGAGGATGTACTGGTTGGAGTAGTCCGTGAAGTGTCTCATGGCAGAAAACCTTTATATATTGATGTTTGTTGGTTGATTCGCTGACAGCAACTTGATGTCTTTGAAATTATTTATTCAGGCATCAGGATCGATTGCCTGGCGGGTTGTTCATTATTGCGATCAAGGTTCATGACATTAAAAGCTTACTTCGAAGCCTTGCTAGGGTCTTCTGCCAGGTTCGACGCGTTACGTGCGACACGCAGCCAGGACGAGCTTCCCTTCTGACGATGATCAACTGGCAGTTGCACCACCTGTATCTTGTCACCGCCTTTCATCTTCCGGCTTCCATCCCAGGCTTCGACCCAGACACATCGCATCTCCGGATTGACCTCACAGTTGCCGTTGGCGCGCACCCCGCCACAAGGACCGTTGCGCAAGGACTTAGGGCAGTTCATGGGGCAGGACATTCCGGTAGAGCTGAGGATGCACTGACCACACATCTTGCAGTCGAACAGTAATCCCTTGCTGATCTTTTCCAGCTTGCTCACCGGCTTTTCTGCGCGCTGGTAGCCAACCGAATTCCAGAGCGGCTGCAACTTGACGACTACCGGTTCGAATATTCGGTATACACCCTCAAGGAATCTTGCGTGCCGCACGGCCCAAAGACGAATGGAATACATGTGTCTCTCCTTTCACGGCAACGCCACTGTGGAACTGATCATGGATCCCTGGATCCGTGAGACGCCTTCTTGACCCATTACAACCAACAAGAAACTTCTCGCCTTGCCAGGTAAATACTTTCCTGGCGAAGAGGTTGGTATTACAAGGTGCCATGGCACTCACGGATGCAGGGTCTTTTCAAGTCAACCGCCAGGCCGGTTTTTTCAAGCGGATGTGGCGATCTTCTTCTTGGGATCGAAGAAGGGCTTTTCGACCACAACGGCCTTCACGGGTCCGGATGCGGTTTGAATTTCCAGTTCAGTCCCGATCGCGGCATGTTCAGCGGCCACCATGGCCAGCGCAATGTTCTGCTCAAGGCGCGGGGAATAGACTGCAGACGTCACCTTTCCGACGGTCTCGCCATCCTTGCTGAGTGGCCAGTACCTGGTGTTGGGTCTCTTGAGGGGCGCCATATCGATACGCAGCCCGACCTGCTTGCGACTCACGCCATGGTCACGGATGCGCTGCAATGCGGCCTTGCCGATAAACTCCGCCTCCATGTCCGGGTTCACCAGACGATCCATCCCGAGTTCGTAAGGATTGGTGTTGCTGTCCGCGTCAGCGTGATAGGAGAGCATCCCACCTTCGATGCGGCGAATCGTGGAGGTATGACCAGGCTTCAATCCGAAGGGTGCACCTGCCGCCATGATCTTTTCCCAGAGTTCATCCCCTCGCGTGCCGTCACGCAGATAAAGCTCATAGCCCAGTTCGCTCGACCAACCGGTACGCGAGACAATCAGCGGGATGCCATCAAGCTCGATCTCGCGCAACCAGTAGTAGCGCAGGTCCATGATGCTCTCGCCAAAGAGTTTCTTCATCACCTCGCCCGAGTTCGGGCCCTGTAATTGCAGAGGCGAGACATCGGGTTCGCGGATGCTGACATCGAGCCCGGCATGAACCGCAACACCTTGTGCCCACAGGAGGATGTCGCTGTCAGCCAGAGAGATCCAGAAGTGATTCTCTGCCAGCCTTAGCAGGATCGGGTCGTTCAGAATGCCACCGTCCGCATTGGTGATGAGGATGTACTTGCACTGACCAACGGCCATTTCCGAGAGATCACGCGGGGTCAGGCTCTGCACGAATTTCGCCGCATCGGGCCCCGTGATTTCTACCTGCCGCTCGCCGGCAACATCGCAAAGGATCGCCTCGTTCACGAGGTTCCAGAAATTCTGTTCCGGATCCCCGAAGTCACGCGGGATATACATGTGGTTGTATACGGAAAAGCCCTTTGCCCCCCAGCGGACCGTTGCGTCAAAGTAGGGCGACTTTCGGATCTGTGTCCCGAACCCGAAGTCATCTTCTTTTTCTATGTTGGCTGACGTAAGATTTGTCATTGTAGTTACCTTTCGTGATGTGGAATTCAAGGGCAGCGCGAACTGGCTGATTCAGCACAGCTCACTATAGGCTCACATGACGCTGTGAAGCGGCCTAAAATCACGACGAATCAGAACTGAACAGACCAGTTTTGTACGCAGGGCAGGCCATTTGGTCCGGCTTGTCGGAACAAGGCCCCTTTGTCGCTGGGCGTGGGATTGATCCCCTGCTCCAGCCGTCGGGAGATCCGTCGTTGGCTCATGCCGAAGTCAAGGCAGGGGGGCGTCTGATACCGTTGGGGCTGGGGCAGCTGGCGGTATCCCGGGCCTTGCTTCACCTTCGTTGCAGAGCCGAGGAGGGGCTGCGCTGGACCTCTCGCCCCTTGCCTGCTGCGCCAGGGGGCGGCGTTTATTCCATGAGTCGAGGATGTGGGGGATGCATGGTGATCAAGAGAAAGCGTGATATCGAGCATCAGCGGAGAAGCATCCCGCGGCATGGGGGACGTCTGGCACCGGCATGGGCCGTAAGCGTCGATGCATGTCTCGTGGAGGCACCATGAAGACGCTATCGAGCACGGGGTTCGCGATCTTTGGCGCAGCGCTGATCGCGATCAGTTACGGGCTCGCACGCTTCGCCTTCGGGCTTTTCGTGCCCCCTATCCGGGATGAACTGGAACTCACGCCGTACGTGATCGGGATCATCGGCGCGCTGCCGCTCATCAGTTTCCTGCTGGCCACGGCGATCGCGCCGTTCATCACCGATCACCTCGGGGCCCGCTACACGGCGATGCTCTCCGGTATGTTCGGCGTCGGCGGCCTGGCGCTGATCAGCCAGGCCACCGACGCTCTGATGCTGGGCATGGGGGTGTTCGCTTGCGGCATCTGCACGGGCCTGATGATGCCGGCGCTCACGGCCGCCATGCAGGCGGTGGTGAAACGCTCGATGCACGGGCGCGTCAGCTCGGTCATGAACGCGGGGACCAGCATCGGCGTGATCGTGGCCGTACCGACGGTGCTGTTCCTGGCCGGTGCCTGGCGCTTGGCGTACCTCTCCTTCGCCATCCTGGCCGGTATCGGCGTCATTGCCGCCTGGCTCTTGCTGCCCTCGGTGTCGCGTATCACGCCGGGGAACGCCGCGCCGCCGCCCCCGATCAGTGAACTGCCCTGGTCACGCCTTGTCAGGCTCTCGCTGTTCGCCTTCCTGATGGGCTTCATCTCATCCGCGTACTGGATCTTCGCGCCTGACCTGGTGGTCACCCTCGGCGGCCTGCCGTCCGGCGCCACCGGATGGCTATGGCTCTCGGTGGGCATCGCCGGCCTCGGCGGGGCCGTGGTGGCCGACCTGGCCGATCGCAACAACCCACCCATCACGCAGGCCTTGATGCTGATGATGCTGGCCGCGAGCCTGGCACTGCTGGCAGCCAGCCCCGGTCAGCCATTGCTGACGGTCTTTTCGGCGCTGGTCTTCGGCCTGGCCTACATGAGCCTGACGGGGCTCTACCTCATGACCGGCATCCGCCTGTTGCCGGGCCGATTGTCGGTTGGGCCGGTACTGCCCTTCATGGCGGTATCGCTGGGGCAGGCGTCCGGCTCGCCTGTCGTCGGCGGGCTGGTGGACTCCTTCGGCTACGCCGATGCCTTTGCCATGTTCGCCGCGCTCGGCATCCTGGTGGCGATCCTGTCGCCCTTCTACCCGGGCCACATCGCCCAGGCCGAGGAGGACGAGGAGGACACCGGCCTCCAGGCGGCATACGATCACCAGCTACAGAACGAGGAGGGCGAGCCACTGGAGCCCGTTGTGGATGAGGATGAAAATGCGGACGGAGCTGAAAAGCCCGCCGTCAACTCATGACGGCGGCCCCGCAGGGCTATCGCAGATGGAAGTAACGCTCGAGGCTGTTCCGGCGACAGGTCTTCTGGGAGGCGCTGTGAACCCCTCCCTGGGCGCTACCGATGCCATCCCTGGCATAGGACCTCCCCTCCGACCTGTCCCCGGCGCCTCTCGCTTCGGTTAACTGCGATTGCCCTGGGCGGCCCCGGAGTATCCGGGCTCCTGAGCAGGAGCCCGGGTACAAATGAGCCGGTTATCGGTCACCGGCTCATTTCTCCGATCGATCACGCAGTGTCTCGGCGACCGCTCGGACCACGGAATCGTTGATCTCCCGGAGGTCGGTCCCCGTAGGGGAGGAGTGCCGAACGGATATCGGAGCCTGTTGCCGAACGCCTGCGCTTCCGGTTCAATCTTCTGATTCAGCCATCAGGCAGGAAAGTCTGGGGTGAGTCGACTTGATGTCCCGGGTTGCGATGTAGGTCATGTAGCGCTCGATTCCCAGTTCCTCTGAAAGAAGCCTTTCCATTACCTGCTGAAAGGCGGAAAGGCTGGGCGCGACGACTTTCAGGACATAATCCATGCCGCCACCCGTCGCTATGCATTCGACGATCTCGTCCACCTGGCGGATATAGGCCTCGAAGCGCTCGAAAGCCGATTTTTGATGCCCCTTCAGCGAAACGGTCACGATGACCTTGGAGACATCCACGATCCTGTCCAGCGAGATGTCCGCATGATATCCACGTATCAGGCCAGCTTCCTTCAATCGGTTGAAACGAATCCAGCAGGGCGTCGGAGAAAGGTTGACCAGCTCTGACAGCCTTGTCTTGCTGAGCTGCCCGTGCTGCTGCACGGCGGACAGGATGCGCAAGTCGGCCGCATCAAGAGTCACTTTCCTCATGTCTTCTCAGCCTCTGTTTGATTCACGCAGGCGGGGGCGTCGTCGTTTCATGGGGGCCTGAGTGCACAGTCTAGATCGTTGCGATGAAGTTGGCCTCGTTATGCTAGACACATGGACTGATCGAGATGCTGCGTATTCCACGCCACCATGAATGAGTCGGGTCAATGGCTCATGCTTTCGGCGGCGTAGCGCCTGCACTTGTCCCGAGCGTTGATCAAGACGTCACGCAGCAGCTCTTCGGCGCTGGGGTGGTAGACCGGCATCGACAGGACCTGCTCTGCCGTCATGCCGTGCGTGATGGCCAGGGCAAGCAGGTGTGCCAGGTGTTCCGCCTTGTACCCGAGAAGCTCGGCGCCCAGTATCACGCCGGTTTTCGCGTCCAGGTAGACCTGGATACGCCCCTGGACCTTGTTCCAGACCACATGGCGAGGACTGGTAAACGGCAGGTCGCCAATGACGATCTCCCGCCCCTCGAGCTGCCGGAAGCTCTGGCCGATCGTGGCGATCTGGGGGTCGGTGAAGGCCACCATCAACGGCGGCCTGCGCTGTGCAGGCACCGGGTTCGGGTAGTTCAAGGCATTATCGGCGGCGATACGCCCCTCATCGAATGCCTCGTGCCACAACGGCAGGTGGTCGGTCACGTCGCCGGCGATAAAGATAGGAAGGTCCGAGCAGCGCATCGTCTGCGGGTCGAATGTCACCGCGCCCGCCTCGGTGACTTCCACGCCCGTATGCTCCATACCCAGACGGTCCACGTTGGGGATCCTCCCCGTGGCCACCAGTACCCTGTCGAACACCCTGGTGACCCGCTCTCCGTTCGGTTGCTCAAACTCGATCCAGGCACCTTCGGCGTCTTCCCGGGTGCTCACCACCTGGCCGACGGGGTAGATATCCAGCTCGGTGCTGAAGAGGTCGAGCGCTTGCTGCTGCAGGTCCGGATGAGTGAGGGCGTTGATCCTTCCGGAGCGGCCGTAGATGGTCGTCTCGACGCCCAGCCGATGGAGTGCCTGCCCCAGTTCCAGGGCAATCACGCCCGTACCGATCACGGCGATCGAGCGGGGCAGGTCCTCCAGTTCGAAGACCGTGTCGCTGGTGAGCACACGGGCCATCACCGGCTCGAACACCTCGCTGACCGCCGGCCGGGAGCCGCAGGCGAGGATGAACTTCTTCGCAGTGACCTCGACCGATTCATCCACCCTGAGGCGGCCAGGCCCGATAAAGCGGGCGCGTCCCTCAAGCTTGTGGTGGGCCGGAATCTTGTCGACGTAGCGGAGGTTGTTGGCGACAAAGCGATTATCTCGCTCCCGGCGCAACCGTTCGAAGACCTTGCGTCCATCCACGCGACCCGTCGCCGTCACCCCGAAAAACTCGCTGGAGTTCAAGTGGTGCGCGTAATCGGCAGCGGTGATCATCAGCTTGCTGGGCATGCAGCCGACTCGTGCACAGGTGGTGCCGTAGGGGCCGTCCTGGATCATCACCAGGCTGTCGGTCTTGCGGCTGATCCTCGAGTAGGCGCCCAGCCCGGCGGTGCCGGCGCCGATGATGGCGTATTCAACATTCATGGTCTTCATGGCAGGTTCGCTCATCTGGCGCCTCATCGTAGCGGGTGTCTTGTTGTTCAAGGCGTAACTTGGTGGTTGAGGGGTTAGCAACTGGCTGAATGATAAAAGGCTGGTGAAGTGGTAGTTGAATTTTTCAAGAGGAAGGGATTGAAAGTCGTCAGCCCAGGGAAGGCTATCCGGGGCCTTTCAAGCGGTAAAGCGATAGATTCTCAGTGTTTGGGTTATTTTTGCTAATCCATGGGTGGTGGGCTGGAGGGCCGGGTCCGCCCTTGGTGAGGAATGATGGCGCACCCGGGGCCCCTCGTCAGGGGTTGCAAGGCCTCACGTTAGCCAGGCTAATCCAACTGCTTAGAAATCGTCGCTTTCCGGGAATTTCCTGGATCGCATACGATTCGCAGAGATTCGCAGAAAGGAAGCCTGTCCATGTCAGTCCACGAGTCCGCCATCCGTTGGCAGCGAAACCTCCACGAGGCCGATGCCAGTACGTACTCGCGCAACCATCAGGTCATATTGAATGGCGGCCAGCAGCTCAATGTTTCCGCATCGGCTGAGTTCAAGGGCGATGCAAGCTGCGCCGACCCGGAACAGATGCTGGTCAGCGCGGTGTCCAGCTGTCATATGCTGTTCTTTCTGGCGATCGCCGAGTTCCAGGGGTATCAGGTCGAATCCTATCACGACGATCCCGTTGGTCATCTGGAACGCAACGACAGGAAAGGGATGGAGGTGACGCGTATCGTGCTGTCACCGCGCATCACCTTTGGCGGCGATAACATGCCGAATCAGGACGCGATATCCAGGATTCACGCCGGCGCCCATCGTAACTGTTTCATCCGTAACTCGATCACCGCCGAGGTGTCGATCAATCATAGCTAGTCAGCCATTCCTGTCGGGAGTCATTCATGAATAACAGCCAAACTTCGGAAAGTATCCTGCTCAGAGAGGATAAGGACGGGGCTGTCACCCTCACCTTGAATCGGCCGGACAAGTTCAACACCCTTTCCGAGGCGATGCTTGCCGAGTTGCAGCGGGAGCTGGACGCGATCGCCGTCGACCCTGCCGTTCGCTGTGTGGTAATCGGTGCCAAGGGACGTGGGTTTTGCGCCGGTCACGACCTGCGGGAGATGCGTGCCAACCCTGACCAATCCTATTATCAGGCGCTGTTTCGTCGCTGCAGCCGAGTGATGCAGAGCATCGTCGCGCTGCCGGTGCCGGTCATCGCCAACGTCCAGGGCATGGCCACGGCGGCGGGGTGCCAGCTGGTGGCCAGCTGTGACCTGGCCATCGCCGCCCGATCGGCCAGCTTCGCGGTATCGGGCATCAACGTGGGCCTGTTCTGTTCGACACCCGCCGTGGCGCTGTCACGCAACATTCCCCCAAAGCGGGCGTTCGACATGCTGGTATCAGGCCACTTCATCGATGCGGAGACGGCACTGGAGTGGGGGCTGTTGAGTGGCGTCACCGACGATGCCGACCTGGACGCGGCCGTGGCCGACAAGGTGGCTCAGATCCTGAGCAAGAGCCCTGCGGCGGTGCGCTTTGGAAAGTCCATGTTCCACCACCAGCGTCAGATGGCCCTGGAGGATGCCTACGACTTCGCCGGCGATGTGATGGCCGAGAACATGTTGAGCCCTGACGCCGGCGAGGGGATCGATGCCTTTCTCGCCAAGCGTAAACCCGTCTGGGAGCAGCCAGGCCGTTAGTGCCGCCGTGCCGGTTGAAACGCCGGGCCATGAACCCTCCCTTACAATAACAGGGGTTACACCATGAGTGATGTCTGCCAGTTCAATGATGCCCTCGAGAAAACGGCGGCAAATCAAGTACCGCTGTCCCCCTTGAGCTTCATCAAGCGGGCTGCTGCCGTTTATCCCGACAGGACGGCGCTGATCTACCACGAGACGCGTTACAGCTGGCAGCAGACCTATGACCGCTGTTGTCGACTGGCCTCCCTGTTGAAACAGTTCGGCATCGAGAGGGGTGATACGGTGGCCGTCATGTTGCCGAACGTCCCGGCCATGTACGAAGCCCATTTCGGGGTTCCCATGGTGGGCGCGGTGTTGAACGCGATCAACATTCGCCTGGACCCGGAGGCGGTGGCCTTCATCCTCGAACATAGCCGCTCGCGCCTGCTGCTGGTGGACCCCGAGTACGTGGACGTGGTCGAGAAGGCCCTGGCCCGCCTGGAAGGGCCGGCGCCCAGGGTGATCAACGTCTCCGACCCGAGCCAGGGCGAAGAGCGTCTGATCGGCGACCTGGAGTACGAGGCGCTGCTGGCCGAGCAGCCGGCGCGGGACGACTGGCAGCTGCCGGCCGACGAGTGGGATGCGATCGCGCTGGGGTACACCTCCGGTACCACCGGCAACCCCAAGGGAGTCGTCACCCACCATAGGGGCGCCTACCTGAATGCGGTGAGCAACGTGCTCTCCTGGACCCTGCCGTCCCGCGTGGTCTACCTGTGGACGCTGCCGATGTTTCACTGCAACGGTTGGTGCTTCCCTTGGACGCTGGCGGCGATCGGCGGAACCAGCGTCTGCCTGCGCCGGGTCGACCCGCAGGAGATCCTGCGCCTGATCAGGCAGCATCGGGTCAGCCACTACTGCGGTGCGCCCATCGTCCACTCGATGATCGCCGATGCTGCCGGTGCCGAGCAGCAAGCGATCGACCACAAGGTGTCGGGGCTGATCGCCGGTGCGGCACCGCCGGCGTCGGTGCTGGAGCGGATGGAGAAGCTCGGTGTCGAGCTCACCCACGTCTACGGGCTCACCGAGACCTATGGTCCCGCCTCGGTGTGCGCCAAGCAGGATGGCTGGGACCAGCGCCCCCTGGAGGAGCGGGTCCGGCTGAATGGACGCCAGGGGGTCACCTATCCCCTGCAGGAGGGCATCGCGGTACTCGACCCGGCCACGCTGGAGCCCGTCCCCGCCGACGGCGAGACGGTGGGCGAGATCATGTTCCGGGGCAATATCGTCATGAAGGGGTATCTGCGCAACGAGGCCGCGACCAGCGAAGCCTTTGCCGGCGGCTGGTTTCACTCCGGTGACCTGGGTGTGGTGGAATCGGATGGCTACATCAAGATTCGCGACCGACTGAAGGACGTGATCATCTCGGGCGGGGAGAACATCTCCTCGATGGAAGTGGAGGAGATCCTCCAGCGACATGAAGAGGTCGAACTCGCGGCGGTCGTGGCGATGGCGGATGCCAAGTGGGGCGAAGTCCCCGCGGCCTTCGTCCAGTTGCGCCCCGGTAGCGAGCTCAGCGAAGACGCGCTGATCCGCTTCTGCAGGGACAATATCAGCCGCTTCAAGGCGCCCAAGAAGGTGATCTTCGGACCCTTGCCGACCACCCCCACGGGGAAGATCCAGAAGTTCCAGTTGCGCAAGCAGCTCGAGACCGGCCCGTCAGCCTGAACTGGGCGAGGATGAGGCCTGGAAGCAGCGGCGCTGGCGGAACGACGACACGGCTCCTCGACGAGAGAGGGAACATATCATGTACAGGGTGCGTCGCTGGGTGGTTCGCCATGCGAGAGTCTTCGAGATGATCTACCGAGGCTTCGAGCCGGTGCTGGTCAAGCTCGCCCCCGTGTGGAGGCGACTGGGTCACGAGCGTGTCGAGGCGCCGGTGAGCGTGGTGGAAAAGGCCGCCAAGGGGGCGCTCTTCGATTGCCTGATGTGCGGTCAGTGCATTCTCTCTGCCACCGGCATGTCCTGTCCCATGAACTGCCCCAAGACACTGCGCAACGGCCCCTGTGGCGGAGTGCGTGCCGATGGGCATTGCGAGGTGAAGCCCGAGATGGTGTGTGTCTGGGTCGATGCCTGGGAAGGAAGTCGTCAGATGAAACAGGGCGATCTCATCCACGCGGTCCAGTTGCCGGTGGACCATCGCCTCACGGGCAGCTCGTCCTGGCTTCGCGTGGTTCGCCAGCAGGACGCCAGCTCCTCTTCAGCCGCCAACAGAGAGACAAAAAGATGAAGTTCGATGACGAGCCCGTTCCGGGCTACTCCCTGCCGATCCTGCCCGGCCATGTCTCCCCCGGGCGATTGGAGCGGGTGCTGCGGGCGGGCAAGTTTGCCATCACCAGCGAGATCGACCCGCCGGACTCTGCCGACCCGGCCGAGGTGCTCAAGCGGGCGGCCATCTTCGATGGCTATGTCGATGCCATCAACGCCACGGATGGCTCCGGCGCCAACTGCCATATGTCCAGCGTCAGCGTCTGCTCGCTGCTGACCCGGGTCGGCTATGCCACCATCCTGCAGATCTCGTGCCGTGACCGTAACCGCATCGCCATGCAGGGCGAGATCCTCGGTGGCGCGGCCATGGGCGCCTGCAACCTGCTGTGTCTGACTGGTGACGGTGTGCAGGCCGGCGACCATCCCCAGGCCAAGCCGGTCTTCGACCTCGACTCCATCTCGCTGCTGCAGGTCGCCCGCAACATGCGCGACGAGCAACGCTTCGAGAGCGGGCGGCGCATCGAGACGCCCCCACGGATCTTCCTCGGTGCGGCCGAGAATCCCTTCGTGCCGCCGCTGGACTGGCGGCCGCTTCGCCTGGCCAAGAAGGTGGCGGCCGGTGCCCAGTTCATCCAGACCCAATACTGCTTCGATATCGAGCGGTTGCGCGACTTCATGCTCAAGGTGAACGACCTCGGCCTGCTGGAAGGCCCCGACCGCGTCTTCATCCTGCCCGGGATCGGGCCCCTGGCGTCGGCACGCAGCGCCCGCTGGATCCGCGAGAACGTGCCCGGGGTGCATATCCCGGACGCGGTGATCGCTCGGCTCGAGGGGGCCAAGAACCAGAAGGAGGAGGGCAAGCGGCTTTGCATGGACCTGCTTAACGAGATCCGCGAGATTCCGGGCGTCAGCGGCGCGCACATCATGGCCTACCGCCAGGAGCACAGTGTGGCGGAGATCATCGAGGAGACGGGGGTGCTCGAGGGCCGCGTGCCCTGGTACCCGGGGCGCGACGACCCGAAGGCGCTCAACCCCGAATCCCCGGAAGCCTTGTCGCTCTAGCGTGATGGATGTCGATACCGACACCGGGACGGTGCCTGACTACCGTCTCTACGCGTCGCCGGACAGCGCCAACCTGGTCGTGCGCATGGTGCTCGAGAGCGAAGGCATCCCCTATCGAGAGGTGCGGGTCGACCGGGCCGCGGGTGGACTGGATGACCCGGCCTTCCGTCGGCTCAATCCCCAGGGCCTGTTGCCGGTACTGGTGGATGAGCGCCATGGAACGGCGCTCTTCGAGACCGGCGCCATCCTGCTGCACCTTGCCGAACGCTGCCACGCCGCACGCCTTGCAGAGCCGGCAGGCCGTGGCCGCCTGCTGGCCTGGCTCTTCTTTCTCTCCAACACCCTCCACGCCGAGCTTCGACTCTGCTTCTACACGCCACGCTATGCGCCTCGCGCGGAGGACGCCCAGCGGCTGCGCGCTGCACTCCGGCCCCGCATGGTGGCACATCTCACGCAGCTGGAATCGCTCTGCGAACAGGGCCGGGAGCCCTGGCTGCTCGAGGAAGGGCCCAGCGTGCTCGATCCTTACCTGGGCTGTCTGGTGCGCTGGATGCAGCTCTATCCCGTCGATGACCCCTGTCGTGCGCTTCCCTGGGAACGCTTGCCGAGACTCGTCGGCATGCTGGAGGCGCTGGCCGAGCGGCCGGGCATCCGTCGTGCGGCCAGCGCAGAAGGCATCGAGGGGCGGCTGTTCATCGCGCCCGACTACCCTGACCTAGACCTGAGCGGCGTCACCGGCCAGGGCCGATGAGGGCATATCGGCTTCCTCCAGCAACCATTCGCGAAACTGCCCGGCGATGGGTCGCTCCAGGCCTTCGCCCGCACTCACCACGTAGTACGCCTGGTCGGAGTTCAGGGGAGAATCGGCCAGCACCACCAGCTTTCCGGCACTCAGCTCCGCCTGGTGGAGCTCCCGGCTGCCGAGCAGCACGCCCTGGCCGGCGATGGCCGCCTCCAGCGCCAGCAGCCCGTTGCCGAATCGCAGCTCCCGTAGCGTTCCGCTGTCACATCCCTGCTGCCTGAACCACTCCTTCCAGCCGTAGGGCTCGTTGAGGCGGGTGAGGGTGCTGTCGCACAGCAGCGGCAGTCCGCGCAGCGCGTCGACGCCCTCCACGGTGGCAGCCAGTTCCGGGGCGCAGATCGGCACCAGGTCCAGGCTCATCAGCCGCTGGGGCGCCAGGTCCGCGTAGTTGCCGTAGCCGAGTCGCACGGAAACGTCGATGCCCGCGCGCTTGAGATCGGCCACGCCGAAGTCGCTGTCACGGTGGCGATCCACCGTATGCAGGCTCGCCTGCAGCCGCACTTCGGCGTCCGGGCAACGGGCGTAGAAGCGATGCAAGCGAGGCACGATCCACTTGGTGGCGAACAAGGGCTCGGCGCACACGGTGACGATCAGGCGCTCCTCGCCATAGGCGCGGATCTTGTCCACCGCACGCCCCAGGGCATCAAACCCCTCATGCAGCTCCGGCAGGGCCACCCGCGCGGCCGGGGTCAAGCTGACCCGCCGGTGGTGGCGGACGAACAGGTCGACGCCGAGATACTCCTCGAGCGACTTGATCTGGTGGCTGATTGCCGCCGGCGTGACGTTGAGCTCCTTGGCGGCCGCGGCGAAACTCCTGGTTCGCGCGGCGACCTCGAAATAGGAGAGGGCGATCAGGGGAGGGAGGCGTGACATGGCGAATTCTCACGGCAATGGCGGTGGAGCACGGCGCGACCAAGTGCCCCGTTCAGGAGCCACTATAGGCGCTGCTGGTGGCTGGATTGCAGTGTTCCGGATGCACCACCGAGATCCCGCCCGGCGGCGCGAACCCCGCGGCCGGGTCACGCACTCGCCGGCAGCGAGAGCAGCAGCGGCGAGCCGACCAGGCCCTCGGAGAGGCGGGTCGTGAGCACCTCCAGGATGCCATGGTGCTCTCCCGCCAGGCGCGTGGTGGTGACGCGCAGGCCGGGCGAGTTCGCCATCGCCCGCTCGCAGATCTCCGCGATGTCGCCGCCCTCACCGGCGTGGCGCCCCGGCGAGAGGAACAGCATGGCGAGTATCACCTCGCTCTCGGCCATGGCCGGCGAGGCCAGCAGGTCGACCAGCAGCGGCTCGTTGAAGCGGTAGGCCTCGCCCTCGCGGCGCTCCATGGAGGCGAAGGTGACGCAACTGGCCTCGTCGCTGAGCAGCACGCTGAGCTGGCCGGCCAGGTAGTTGCGCACCGCCGTGACCTCGGGAATCGGGCTGCCGTGGTCGACCAGCACCACCTTCGGCTGCGAGAGGCCATTCATCCGCTCGCGCACGTTGTCGGCCAGCAGCTGCGCCAGGCGCAGGTCCAGCGGCGCCAGGGTGTCGACCAGCGGCAGCGCCACCTTGATGCCGAGCTTGGGGTAACGGGCCTGTACCTCGGCCAGCCGCTCCGGCAGGTAGCGGGTCAACGCCTGGCTGGGGCCGAAGAAGAAGGGCAGGATCACCAGCTCGGTCATGCCCTGTGCCGCCAGCTGCTCGGCCAGCGGCCCCAGCGAGACGGCCTTCTGGCCCTCCAGCTCATCCGGGGGGATCTTGTAGGAGTGCAGCAGGGAAGCGGCCTCGACCTCGTGGCCGGTGGTCCGGCTCAAGGCCCGGGCCAGGCGGCGCAGGTTGAGCGTGGCCTGGGGGCGCAGGGAGCCGTTGTCGACGAGCAGGATCTTTCTCATGGAGGCCTCGGTGGGTTCAGGCGTTGTCCGCGTCGCTGATTGTCTGGATGACCTCGAAGCCCTCGAAACTCGGCGGGCCCAGGTAGAGCCCCTCGCGCTTGCTCTGGCCGGCATTGGCGTGAGCCTTGCGGAAGGCCTCGGAGTGCGTCCAGGCCTCGAAGTCCTCGCGGGAGCGCCAGATCGTGTGGGAGGCGTAGAGCACGTGGTCCTCCTTCTCGGGGCCGCGCAGCATGTGGAACTCGACGAAGCCGGGCAGGCCCTGCAGGTGCGTTTCCCGCTCCAGCCAGATCTGCTCGAACTCCTGTGTTCTCTCGGGATTGACCCGGAAACGGTTCATGGCGATGTACACGGTGCTCGCTCCTTGTCGTCAGCCAGGGAAGGGAGGGGTGACGATGGCACCTTCGCCGAGGCCGGGCAAGGCCACCGCCAGCCGTCGCGCCGAACGCTTTCCACCGGCCTGCCACGGCCCGACGCCTCAGGGCGTCACCTGGCCTGCGGCGATGGCCTCGCCGAGGCGGTCGACGGCGGCGGCCAGCTTCTCGTCGATGACATGGAGCGTCTGTCTCCAGTCGTCGATGTGGCGCAGTTCCGTCCTGCCGTCCGAGATGCCACGCAGCACGACGAGCGGCATCGCGAAGCGCATGCAGGCGCGCAGGCAGGCATAGCTCTCCATGTCCACCATGTCGGCGGCGATGGCGTCATAGGCCGAGCCCGAGACGACATTGGCGCCGGTCGAGAGCGACGCTTCCCGGATGCCGGGAATGCGCAGGGGCAGCGGGACGGTCGCCGGCAGGTCGAGAAAGGGCGTGGCGCCTCGGGGGAAGCCCAGCGGGGAGGCGTCCATGTCGCGATAGGTGACGGAGGTCGCCTGGTAGACCTCGGTCTGTTCGAGAACCCGGCTGCCGGCCGATCCCAGCGACACCACCAGGTGCGGCAGGCGCTGGTGCCGGGCGAGGGTGGAAAGTGCCGCCGTGAGCTCGACGGCCGCCTCGACGGGGCCGACGCCGGTCATGAAGGGGGCGAAGCGTGCCTCGAGATGCGGGCCGTACTCGACCTCGGCCGCCATCACGAAGAGGACGTCGCGGCCGCCCAGCTCCGTCAGCCGGGCCGCGCCGAACGTATCTGCCCGGGTGCCAGGGGAAGGGGGCGTGGGCATCGCGGCGCGGGCTCGGTCACTTGAAGCGATTGCGGGCGGACTTGATCGCTTCGCTCAGCGAGTCCCAGGCGCGCTCCGCGCCGGCCCGGATGTCGTCCCAGGCGTCATCGCTGGAATGGCGCAACTCCTCGAGCTTCTTGCGCATCTCATCGCGCCGCGCCTCGAGCCGATCGATCTCCTCCTCCCGGTCGATGCGTGCATCGGCCTCGGCGCTCCGCGCGCGGGCCTTCAGCTTGTCCACCTCGGCCTGCAGCTCATCGAGCTTGGCGCGCAGCTTCTGTTCGTAGGCTTCCCTGTTGCTCATGGGGCACTCCTTTCCGTTTTCCGGTTCATGGAACCTTGAAGATAGCCTGTCCTCGGGCCGAGGGGGCAGTGCCTTCAGGGTGGCATACCGGCCGGGGGGCCTCGCAAGGCCGTGGTACGCCCGCACAACCTCCACCGAGACCTTCGATGTAAGCGATTGGCCATCGGCGGCAGAGAGGCTGGCTGCTACCCTGCTTGGCATATTAGAAAAAACATACAGGGAACTACCATGACTGATGCCCCCGCGGCACGCATCACGCTGCACCCGCATTCAAACCGGATGCGGGTCGTCATTGACGGCACCCTGCTCGCCGACACCACCCGCGCCATCGAACTGCGCGAACGCGGCTACCCGCCGCGGCAGTACCTTCCCCGCGACGATGTGCGCATGGACCTGCTGACGCCCTCCGACACCGTGACCCACTGCCCGTTCAAGGGTGATGCCTCGTACTTCTCGTTTGGTGAACGTGAAGATGTGGCGTGGAGTTATCAACAGCCTATGGGCGGGATGGAGAAGCTTGCTGGCAAGTTGGCATTCTATGATGAAGAAGTTAAATGACAGCTTTCGACCCGAAGCGGACAGCCCCCGTTGCCGGAAACACGAAAATTACAGCGGAACTTAAAAACCGATACGAG
>NZ_JAWSUJ010000086.1:0-18611 GCF_033549285.1 Halomonas sp. | reverse complement strand
TCGACGGACAGCGCGGCGAAGGCGCGCGCCGGGGCGACGAACATGGACTCGAACTGGGCGGTGTCGAACTGCTTGGTATCGAATGCGAATGCGTTGGTCATGATAAGAACCTCCTGGGCTCTGAATGCGATGGAACGGGAGATCCCGCTCTGCTGCACTGCACAATAGCAGGGATTATTGTGCAGTGCAACATAGCCCGGGGACAGGACTGCCGCCCTGGGTCCGCCAGGAATCCAGCGCCCGGCCATGGGCGTTTCGACCGGCGAGACTCACAGATGGTCACGGGGGATGACCTCGTTCCAGGTACGGGAGAAGACCCGCTCGTCGCCTTCGTAGGCATCCAGGGTGGCATTGAGATGGAAGTGGCTGGCCGTGCTGGTCATCACCGTGCGTGTGACGATATCCACCCGCCAATCGCCGCGCTCGAACCTGCGCCGATTGATGACCTCGCCGCTCACCGTGGCGTAGTCGTCGTTGGCCTGGGAGTAGCGTTCGGCGACGTCATAGCCGAGCGTCAGGCCCAGGTCGTCGAGGCGCCAGCTGCCATCGTTGTCGATGATCCCGAGCGTGGCCTCGTTGGTGGCCAAGTTGCAGAGCACCGTCCATTCCCGATGGGCCGGGACAAGCAGCGTGGTGGCCGGGCCTGGCGGCATGCGGGGCTCACCGAGACCGGGCAGGGTCCTGTCCGCGCCCCGTCGGGGACGCTGAGGCAGGGCCAAGCGACAGCCTCGCGGATGGAGCGTCAACGTCGCCGGAGACGGCGACGGCCAGGCCAGCGGCCAGTACGAGGAGGAGGAGGAGAGCGCCACGCGGATGCGGTTGCCCGCGGGGAAGCACTGGGCCACTGGGTCTCGGCGACCCACCGCCCGGCCGGGCGGTGGTGTTGCACTAGAATCTCTCGGTATAAAGATGTGCATTTGCCTTACCTTCAAGTGGCGCATACGATGGGAACGATTCCATATGCAGATTTCCACCGATGCCAACGGACCACAAACACTCGACGATTCTCGAGGTCGCGCGGGAGGCCGGCGCTTCCAAGACCAGCGTCTCCCGCTACTTCGGCGGCGAACGCGCGCGGCTCTCCCGGGAGCTACAGTGCCGTATCGCCGATGCATCCCGCCGCCTGGGCTATCGCCCCAACCAGATGGCCCGAGGCCTCAAAGGCGGGCGCTCTAGGCTACTCGGCATGCTAGTGGCGGACATCCGCAACCCCTTCTCGGTGGCGGTGATGCACGGGGTGGAGCAGGCCTGTCGCGAGCACGGCCTGTCGCTTCTCGTCTGCAACACCGACAACGACCCCGCCCAGGAGCGCGCCCACCTGGCGCTACTCGCCTCCTACCGTGTCGAGGGGCTGGTGATCAACGCCGCCGGCAGCCCTGACCGTGAACTGCAGGCGCTGGTCGAACAGGGTATGCCCTTGGTGATGCTCGACCGTGAGCTGGGCGAAGTGGAGGCCGAAGTGGTGGGCCTCGACAACGCCAGGGCCCTCGACCTGGCCTTGGACCATCTCCAGGCCCAAGGGTATGGCGAACTGCTCTATCTCAGCGAGCCCCCAGAACAAGCCAGCCCCCGCCAGGCGCGTCTGAAGCGCTTCCAACAGGGGGTTGCGGCGCGCGGCCTGGCCGGTGAGGCGTATTGCCAACCCCTTGATGAGCAAGAGGCTCTGCACTGCACCATCGGCGACTTCCTGGCCTGTCCTGGTACGACACCCCGGGCTCTGCTGTGTGCCAACGGCAAAGCCACACTTGCGGCCACCCGGGCCCTGCAAGCCCACGGTGCCCGCCTGGGCGACACCGGACTGCTGGGCATCGACGAACTCGACTGGTGCGCGCTAGTAGGCCCTGGCATCACCACGCTGGCTCAGCCCACCGAGGCGATCGGTCGCGCCGCGGTGGAATGCCTGATGCGGCGTCGCGAAAGTGGCAATCACACGACGCCGTCGCGCCGCGTGCATTTCCAGGCAAGTCTGATCCCGCGCGGCTCCACCTGCCGCTGAGCCCCACCCATTCAGGAGTCCCCCATGTCTGCCCCCTCCTCCAGCCCTCCAATGGCACCGTTCCCATTATTACTGTCCGGCGAGATGGATGCCCCCGCCGTGCTGGTATCCACCTCCGCCTATGGTCAGAACCTGATCGCCGCCCGCGGCCAGGCCGCGGTGCTACCGTGGCTCACCGCGGCCGGGGCCGATGGCGTGGAGATCCGCCGCGAGCTGTTGCCGGAGGACTTCACGGATTTCATCGGCCTGGGCCAGGCATGTGCCGGGCAGGGCCTGGCGGTCGTCTACTCCGCCCCCGGTGGGCTCTGGGAGGCTAGCGGGCTCACGGTGTGCCTGGACCAGCGCCTGGACGAAGCCGCCGCTCTGGGCGCGATCGCGATCAAAGTCTCTCTGGGCCACTACCCTGGCGGGAGCCTGGTCGACTGGGCGGCACTTCGCGACCGTTTGAACGACTTTCCACCGCTGCTGGTAGAGAACGACCAGACCCCCGAGGGCGGCACACCGGAGCACCTGGCCGCCTGCCTGGAGGACGCCGCAGCCGCAGGATGCTCGCTGGGCATGACCTTCGACATCGGTAACTGGCACTGGACCAACAGTAACCCGCTGGACGCCGCCCGGCGCCTGGGCCCCTTCGTGCGCTATCTACACTGCAAGGGCATCGTGCACGATGGAGGACGTCTCGGGGCCGGCGTACCCCACGACGGCGAACTCTCTGCCTGGAAGGCACTGCTGGCACACCTGTCGAGCGGCCTGCCGCGCGCCATCGAATACCCCCTGCAGGGCCAGGACCCGGTGGCCCTCACCGCCGAACAACTGGCGCGACTGCGCCGCCTCTGACATACCACCCACTACCACAGGAGACTGCCATGACTCAGCCTTCCGCCCCTCCTGAGATCCTCGCCTTCGGCGAGGCCATGACGATGTTCGTCGCCGAGGCCCCCGGCGAACTGGCTGCCGTCGAGCACTTCCAGCGCCGTATCGCCGGCGCCGACACCAACGTGGCCATCGGCCTGGCCCGGTTGGGCTTTCATGTGGGTTGGTTGAGCCGGGTCGGGGACGATGGCTTCGGCACCTTCATTCGCCGTGCCCTGGAAGCCGAGGGGCTAGACTGCCGCCACCTGCGCACCGACGCCGACCATTCCACCGGCCTGGTATTCAAGGAGCTCGCCCAGGGCGGCGCCGACCCCCACGTGGAGTACTTCCGCCGTGGCAGTGCCGCCAGCCACCTGGCACCGACCGATGCCGACGATGTGGACTTCTCGGCGCTGCGCCACCTGCACGCCACCGGCATCCCCCCGGCGCTCTCGACGAGCAGCCGCGAGCTGGCAGAAACCATCCTCGAGCGGGCACGAAACGCCGGCGCCAGTCTCTCCTTCGATCCAAACCTGCGACCCAGCCTGTGGCACAGCGAAGCCGAGATGCGCGACACCCTCAACGCCCTGGCGTCGCGCACCGACTGGGTGCTGCCCGGCCTGGCCGAGGGCCGTCTGCTGACCGGCCGTGACAGCCCCGAGGCAATCGCCGACTTCTACCTGGAGCGCGGCGCCCGCGGTGTGATGATCAAGCTAGGCCCCCAAGGTAGCTACTATCGGGGGAACCCGGGCGGCGCCGAGGACAGCTTCACCGTACCCGGCGTACCGGTGGCCAAGGTGATCGACACCGTAGGCGCCGGCGACGGCTTCGCGGTGGGGGTGATCAGCGCCCTGCTCGACGGCCTCTCCCCCCGCGAGGCGCTGAGCCGCGGCAACCTGATTGGCGCCCTGGCGGTTCAGGTACGCGGCGACATGGAGGGTCTGCCCGACCGCACCCGCCTCAACGAACTGGCATCCACCCCGCAATGAGGAGTTCGACATGAAGAAGCGCATCCTGGCCTATGGCCGCCTGAGCGAGGCCCAGATGGCCCAATTGTCCCGTGAGTTCGAGGTCCAGCAGTTCCATGGCCTCGCCTCTGCGGATGACCCGGAGTTTCGCGCCGCCCTGCCCGGCGCCCACGGACTGATCGGCTCGAGCGTGGCGATCCCCGCCGAGTTGCTCGATGACGCTCCCAATCTCGAGGCCATCGCCAGCATCTCGGTGGGCTACGACAGCTATGCGGTGGAAGCGCTGAGCCAGCGTGGCATCCTGCTCTGCAATACCCCCGACGTGCTCACCGAGACCACCGCCGACACCGGCTTCGCGCTGATCATGGCCACCGCCCGCCGGGTGGTGGAACTGGCCGACTTCGTCAAGCGCGGCGACTGGCAGAAGAGCATCGGGCCCGAGCAATTCGGCAGCGACGTGCACGGCAAGACCCTCGGCATGGTGGGCTTCGGACGCATCGGCGCCGCCGTGGCCAGGCGCGGCGCCCTGGGCTTCGGCATGCGGGTGCGCTACGCCATGGCCTCGCCCAAGCCGGCCCTGGAGGCCGAGCTGGGTGCCGAGCGCCGCGAACTCGACGAACTGCTCGCCGAGTCCGACTTCGTCTGCGTTACCGTGCCCCTCTCCGAGGCCACCCGTCACCTGATCGGCGCCCACGAACTCACCCGCATGAAGTCCTCGGCGATCCTGGTCAACATCGCCCGGGGCCCGGTAGTGGACGAGGCGGCCCTGATTGAAGCGCTGGAGATGGGTCACATCCGCGCCGCCGGTCTCGACGTCTTCGAGCGGGAACCGCTGTCGCCGGAGTCGCCCCTGCCGCACATGGCCAACGTGGTCGCCCTGCCTCACATCGGCTCGGCGACACACGAGACCCGCGACGCCATGGCCCAGCGGGCGGTGGACAACCTCATCCTGGCACTTTCCGGCGAGCGCCCCATCAGCCTGGTCAATGAAGATGCCTGGGAGAATCGTCACAACGCCTGATCGAACGATCTTAGACTAAAGACGATTGGTAGGAAGACGACGTCTCGGCTAAGTTTTAGATCAATCCAAAAATGCCACGTAGGAGCCACCATGCGCCAGGATGCCTCGCCTCGCCAAGGGCAGCGCGACACCGCAAGCGTCACCCTGCAGGACATCGCCGCCCACGCCGGCGTGTCCCGCTCCACGGTGTCGCTGGTGCTGCGCGAGAGCCCGCTGGTGGCCGAGCGCACCCGGTCGAAGGTGCAGCGTTCGATCAAGACCCTGGGGTATGTCTACAACCGTGGCGCGGCCGCGCTGCGCGGCAGCCGCACATCGACCCTGGGGGTGGTGGTCTACGACATCGCCAACCCCTTCTTCGGAGCCATGGTGGCCGGTATCGACGCCGCCCTGAACCGTGAGGGCTACGTCTCCTTCCTGGCCAACAGCGAGGACTCCCCGGCACGCCAGCAACGCTTTCTGGAACGCATGCGCGAGCACCGCGTGGACGGCATCCTGCTGTGCCCCGCGGAAGGCACCGACCCCGCACTGATCGATACCCTCTCCTGCTGGGGCATGCCCTGCATCCAGGTGCTGCGCCATGTGGGCGAGCCACCCTTCGACTACGCCGGCACTGACTTCCATCAGGGGGTCTGCCAGGCCATGGACCACCTGGTGGCCCTCGGCCACCGGCGTATTGCCTTTCTCGGCGGCCACTACGAGCACTCGGCGACCCGCGAGCGCTGGCAGGGCTACCGGGAATCGCTGGAGCGCCACGGCCTCACCTACCAGCGCCTGCTGCGCTCCACCGTGACACGCCGCGACGGCGTCGCCATGATCCAGCAGTTGATGGCCGAATCGCCGGCGCCCAGCGCCGTGGTCTGCCATAACGATCTAGTGGCCTTCGGCGCCATGCTGGGCCTGAAGCGACTGGGGCTGGTACCCGGCACCGACTGCGCGGTGATCGGCACCGACGATGTCGAGGAGGCCTCCCTGGGTGACCCGGCACTGACCAGTGTCGCCACCCATCCTCATGCCATCGGCGAGGAGGCCGCGCGCTTGGCGTTGCGGCGAATCGCCAATCCAGAGGGCGCGCGGGAACAGGTCGTACTGGCGCCCCGACTGAAGGTTCGCGACTCCTGCGGAGCCACCCGGCCCGAGCCGGGCGCGACCTGGACCGAACCTTCCACCGGGGAGCACGCCTAGCGTTCCGCCCCACGCCAGACACACCCACTGACGCCCTGCGCGGCGACAACAAAAAGGAGTCATCATGACTCAGAAATGGATCGATCCAAACCGTACTGCCCGCGGCCTGCTGAGCACCGCTCTGCTGGCTACCGCCCTTGGTATCGCCGGCACGGCTCAGGCCGTCGACCTGCGCTTCGGCCACGGCGGCACCGAGGATACCGCCTACCATTTGGGGGCCGAGCGCTTCAAGGAACTGCTCGCCGAAGCCAGCGACGGCGAGATCGGTGTGGAAATTCTCGGCAACTCGGTACTGGGACACGAGACCGAGATGTTCGAGCAGCAGATGGCCGGCGCCCTGGACGTGTCGATCATCAACCCTGGCCTGATAACCGACTTTTCGCCCGTGGCCAACGTCTTCTCCATCCCCTTCCTGTACCGCGACGAGGAGCACTGGCAGGCCGTGCTCGACGGCGAAGTGGGGCGCGAGATCGCCGACCGCATCAGTGACGAGACCGACGTGCGTATCCTCGCCTTCTACGGCGGTGGCAAGCGCCAGATCGTCAGCACCGAACCGCTCGAAAGCCTCGACGACCTGGAAGGTCTGAAGCTGCGCACCAACCCGACCAAGCCGCTGATCACCGCTTGGGAAGCGCTGGGCGCCGACCCGACGGTAATGGAGTGGGAAGAGATCTACACCGGCTTGCAGGTTGGCGCCATCGACGGCCTGCTAAACGAAGCCGAGTGGATCCACCGCATGCGCTTTCATGAGGTGGCCCCGCACATCGGCCTCTCCGAGCACGACATCACAGTACGCCTGCTGACCATGTCGCAGATGTCCTGGGACCGGCTCTCCGAAGAGCAGCAGGAAATGGTGATGAGTGCCGCCGAGGAGTCCGCCGGCTACGCCCGTCAGGTGCAGTTGGAGCAGGACGCAGAAGCTCTCGACCTGCTGGTCGAGGAGGGTGCCACCCTGCACGAGCTGGATCGCCAAGCCATGATGGAGACCGTGGCCGGTCCGCTGGAGAGTGTCATCGAGGAGATGAACCTCACCGAGCTGCACCGCATGATCGTCGACGCCGAATGAATCGGCCCGGCGCCCGCCCGACCGGCGCGGGCGTCGGCTTCCCCCTCACCACCCTAGACAGGTAACCGCCATGTCCCTGCTGCTTCATGGCCTGGCCCGGCTCAACCGCCTCCTCGAGCGTCTGCTGCACGTGGTGCTGCTGGCCCTGGTGTTCACCTTCATCGTGCTGATCATCTACCAGGTGGTGAGCCGCAACCTGCCCTTCATGCCACGTATCTACTGGACCGAGGAGTTCAGTCGCTTCGCCTTCCAGTGGATGGTGATGCTGGGTGCCGCGGTAGGCGTTCTGCACGCCGACCATTTCGTTCTCGAGGCCTTCCCGCGCGGCTCGCGGGCAGACCTGGCCACCCGCTTGATCCGCGACCTCGCCTGTCTCGCGATCGGGGTGATCTTCCTGTTCCTCGGTCAGGAATTCGCCGCCTCGGGACTGCGCCGCAATGCTACCGCCTCGGGACTGTCGATGGTCTTCGTCTACTCCACCTTCGCCGTCAGCGGCGCCTTCATGGTGTTGTTCAGCCTCCAGCGCCTGCTGCACGCCACCCTGCACGGCATGGGCGACATGGAAGACGCGCTCAACACCCCCAACGAGATCGATGAGGTCCTCGACCACACCCCCCATGAGGGCGATCCCCTGAACCCGAACTCCCCCTCATCCCCGCCCGGAGGACGCTCCTGATGCTGTCGATGGACTGGGTCTTCCTGCTGCCCTGGCTGCTCTTCGCCCTGCTCGGCGTACTGATCATCGCCGGCGTGCCCATCGCCATGGCGCTGATCCTGACCGCCTTCGGGGTGATCTGGCTCGACCCACGACTCACCCACTGGGTCATGTTTCAGCGTATGTACAACGGCATGGACTCCTTCGTGCTGCTGGCCGTGCCGCTGTTCCTGCTGGCCGGCAACCTGATGAACGCCGCGCGCATCACCGACCGCCTGATCACCCTGTGCATGCTGCTGGTGGGCCACTTCAAGGGCGCCCTGGCCCACGTCAACGTCATGGTCAGCATGCTGTTCGCCGGTGTTTCGGGTTCCTCCACCGCCGACAGCGCTGGCGTGGGCACGGTACTGATACCGGCCATGAAGCGCGAGGGCTACCCGACGCACTTCGCCGTGGCGGTGACCGCCGCTTCCTCGGTGATGGGCATCATCATCCCACCCTCGATCAACATGATCGTCTGGGGTGCCCTGACCAACACCTCCATCGCCGGACTCTTCCTGGGCGGCATCCTGCCGGGCATCATGATCGGCGTGGCCCAGCTCGCCCTAAACCTGGGTTATGTACGCCGCTACCAGGTACCGGTCAGGAAGCGCGCCACCTTCAGAGAGCTGCTGCATTCCGGCAAGGATGGCCTGATGGCCGCCGGTATCCCGGTGGTGATCATCGGCGGCATCACCCTGGGGATCGTCACCCCCACCGAGGCGGCGATGATCGCCGTGCTCTACGCCCTGGCGCTGGGTTTTCTGATCTACCGGGAGCTGCGCCTGCGCGATGTGCTCGACGCCTCCACCGCCACGGTGCGACTCTGCTCGCTGTCGCTGTTCAGCCTGGTGGGGGCGGCGATCTTCGGCTATCTGATCAGCTTCTACCAGATTCCGCCCAAGCTGATGGCCGGGGTGAACATCACCGACCCCATCGTGCTGCTGCTGATCATGACCCTGGTGATGCTGGTGATCGGCACCTTCATGGACTCCCTGCCGGCCATGGCGATCATGGCACCGATCTTCCAGCCACTGGCCATGCAGGCGGGCATCCACCCGGTGCAGTTCGGGGTGATCGGCGTGATGGCCCTGGGCCTGGGGCTGATCACGCCTCCCTATGGCCTGTGCCTGATGATCTCGGCCAAGATCGGTGGCATCCCGCTACTCAAGGCACTGGGCACCACCCTGCTCTACCTGGCGGTGATGCTCGGGGTCATCCTGCTGCTGATCGTCTATCCCCAGCTGGTCCTGGCGATTCCCCGCCTCCTGGTGCCGGACTTCATCTGACCCACCCCGACGCCGGTCCCTGCTAAGATGGGCCGGCGTCTCTCCCTTCACCTACCGCGAGGCCCGCATGACCCCACCGCTCTGCCTGCTCTTCGACTCCGATGGCACCCTGGTCGACAGCGAGGTCCTGCTCGCCGACGTGATGGGCGACATCCTGCCAAGTTTCGAACTGCCCTTCTCCGCCCGGCAGTACCTGGAAGAGTTTCGCGGCGTGCGCTTCCAGACCATCATCGAGGCATTGGAGGAGCGCCATGGCACCCTTGCCGAGGGGCGTTTCCCGGCGCTGGAAGGTGAAATGCGTGCCCTGATGGAGAGACGCATGCGTGCCGAGTTGCTGCCCATCGACGGCATGCCGGAGGCCCTGGCGGCGCTGGCCGCTCACCCCAAGGCGGTGGTCTCCAATGGTCCGGCACGCAAGATCCACTGCGCCATGGAGAGCAGCGGACTGGCGTCCCACTTCGGCGAGAACCTCTACAGCGCCTACACCCTGAACGTCTGGAAGCCCGACCCCGGCCTCTACCTCAAGGCGGCCGAGGCCATGGGCCAGCCCCCCGAGCGCTGCGTGGTGATCGACGACGCCGCGGTGGGTGTGGCCGCGGGGCTGGCCGCCGGCATGAGGGTCATCCATCTCAACCGTTTCCCGGAGGAAGAGACAACGCCTGACGGCGCCGTCGCCATCCACCATGCCCGCGAGTTGCCCGAAGCAGTGGCTCGCCTCGACGCACAGGAGAATGCCCATGACCCGATTTGACCTGCATGGCCGAGTGGCCATGGTCACCGGCTGCAACAAGGGGCTCGGCCAGGGCCTGGCCGTGGCGCTCGCCGAAGCCGGCGCCGATATCGTCGGCGTTAGCCGTCGCCCTGCGGACGAGACCCGCACCCGCATCGAGGCGCTGGGGCGTCGCTATATCGGCATCGAGGCGGAACTGGGTCGCGATGCTCCAGCCGACATCGTCGAGCGTGCCATCGAGACGGCTGGGCAGCTCGACATCCTGGTCAACAACGCCGGGACCATCCGCCGCGCCCCCGCCCTGGAGTTCAGCGAGGACGACTGGGATGCCGTGGTCGACGTCAACCTCAAGGCAGCCTTCTTCCTCGCCCAAGCGGTGGCGCGCCACCTGGTGGAACGTGACGCGCCGGGTCGGATCGTCAACATCGCCTCGGTGCTCTCCTTCCAGGGCGGCATCCGCGTGCCCTCCTACACGGCCAGCAAGAGCGGAATCCTCGGGCTGACCCGGCTACTGGCCAACGAATGGGCCGCCCATGGCATCACCGTCAATGCCATCGCCCCGGGCTACATGGCCACCGACAACACTCAGGCCCTTCGCGAGGACGCGACCCGTAGCGCCGAGATTCTCGGACGCATACCAGCCGGGCGCTGGGGGACCCCGGAGGACCTGGCCGGCGCCATCATCTTCCTGTGCTCAGACGCAGCATCCTACGTCAATGGCCATGCCCTGGCGGTAGATGGCGGCTGGCTGGCCCGCTGAGGCAGGTAGACCTCCATCGAGCGTATCAATGACGCCATCGCAACAGCCCCGCCGATTTCACCTGGCGGGGCCGTTTCTTGGTGGTGAGCGGCGCTGGAATCAGGTGAGGCGACGCACCGCCAACTCCACCCCGCGCAGTTCGGCCAGGCCACGTAGCCGACCATAGAGGGGATAGCCCGGAGCAGTGTCGCGGTGGCGATCGTCGAGGATATGGTGGCCGTGGTCAGGACGCAGCGGCAGGCGCGGGCCACCCTCCCGCTCACGGCGACGCTCCTCCTCCACCAGCGCCTGGATCACCGCCACCATGTCAACGTCGCCCTCGAGATGCGGTGCCTCATGGAAGGAGCGAGGATCCGCTGACTCGCGTTTCGTCGAGCGCAGGTGGGCAAAATGGATCTTGGGCCCGAAACGCCGGGCCATGTTGGCCAGGTCGATGTCGGCGCGTACCCCGTAGGAGCCGGTGCACAGCGTCAGGCCGTTGGCCGAGCTCGGCACGGCGTCCAGGAGCCACCGGGCGTCCTCCGGCGTGGAGACCACTCTCGGCAGACCCAGCATTGGCCGCGGCGGATCGTCGGGGTGGATTGCCATGCGGATCCCCACTTCCTCGGCCACCGGGATCACCGCACGCAGGAAGTAGCCAAGATGCTCACGCAGCCGATCGGCGTCAATGTCAGCATATTCGGCCAGCACTGCCCTGAACTGTTCCAGCGTGTAGTGTTCTTCGGCGCCCGGCAGGCCAGCGATCAGGGTATTGACCAACCTGTCGCGACCGGCCGTATCAAGGCCATCGAGGAAATGCCTGGCCTCTACCTGTTCATCCTCACCGTACTCCGCTTCGGCGCCGGGGCGCTCGAGGAGGTAGAGATCGAAGGCGGCGAAAGCCACTTGGTCGAACCGCAACGCCAGTGCCCCGTCCGGCAATGACCATGCGAGGTCGGTGCGAGTCCAGTCGAGCACCGGCATGAAGTTGTAGCAGACGGTGTCGATCCCGCAGGCCGCCAGGTTCCGTAGGGTCTGGCAGTAAGTGGCGATCAGGGCATCGCGTTCGGGCCTGCCCTGCTTGATCGCTTCGGGGACCGGCACGCTCTCCACCACCGTCCAGGTCAGGCCGGCGACCTCGATCAGCGCCTTGCGCTCGCGGATCGCCTCCGGCGACCAGGCTTCATCGTTGGGCACCTCGTGCAACGCCGTGACGATGCCGGTGGCACCGGTCTGGCGGATCTCGTCGAGACGGATAGGGTCCTTCGGGCCGAACCAGCGCCAGGAAGGTTCCATGCAGAATCTCCTTTCAGCATTGCAACAGGGTGGCGAGCGTTCCATCGAGGCCCTGTTCGGTCAGGGAACGGTAGGCCGTGAGCACTTCGTCGGAGAAGGAGGCGTCAGCCGCCAGGGCCGGCGGCACCACGTCGTCCATCGCCAGGAAGGCGGTGACCAACGCCCCGGGGGCCTGGCCATGACGCGCGTGGAGCTCGGCGAAGCGCGGCGCCAAGGGGTCGTCCACTGTATAGGATTGCCCCTGTCGATCCCTGCCGGCGGTATAGCGGATCCAGGCGGCCAAGCCCAGCGCCGTGCAGGGCGTCGCCAACCCAGATTCGCGGCGTACCTGGGTACCTTGCAGCCAGCGCTGCGGCAGCTTCTGGCTGCCATCCATGGCGATCTGGTGTAGCCGGTGGCGCAAGCTGTCATTGGCAAAGCGCGCCAGCAACGAATCGGCATAGGCCTCGAGGTCAGTGCCTTCGGGCATGGCCAGCGTCGGCGCCGCCTCCTCCCGCATGTAGCGGTGCAACAGCGCGCGCAAATCGTCGCGGCTCACCGCCTCATACACTGTCTCGATCCCCTCCGGCGCGCCCAGGTAGGCCAGCAACGAATGGCTGCCATTGAGCATGCGCAGCTTCATGGTCTCATAGGGCGCCACGTCGGCGACCATCTCCACCCCCTCGGCCGCCCAGTCTGGTCGGCCGAGGGGGAAGCGGTCCTCCACTACCCACTGGGCAAAGGTCTCACAGACGACAGCATTGGCGTCCTGTACCCCCAGCTTGGAGAGTTGAGCGAAGTCCGCCTCGGTCATCGCCGGAACGATGCGGTCGACCATGCTGCAGGGAAAGGCCACCTCGGTGGCAATCCATTCGGCCAGCGCCAGGTCGCGGTGCTCGGCGAGCTGCACCACGGCATTGCGGGTGCGATGGCCATTGTCAGGCATGTTGTCGCAACTGAGCACCGCGAAAGGCGGCACGCCCGCATCACGCCGCCGCGCCAGCGCCTCCACCAGGATCCCAGGTGCAGTACGCGGCCATGTGGGCTCGGTGATGTCGGCGGCGATCATGGGGTCGCCAGCCAGCAGCTCGCCGCTGGCCGGGTTGAGGAAGTAGCCCTTCTCGGTGACGGTGAGGGTAACGATGCGGGTCTCGGGCGAGGCCAGACGCACTAGCAGGGCCTGGAGGTCACGCCCCCAATGCCCAGTGGCATCGCGGCCGGTGAACAGCGCTTCCTCAATCACCCCGATCTCGCGCAGGGTAACTGTCTCGCTGTCAGCATATTCGGCCACGTGATAACCAAGTCCTGCCGAGCGCAGGCCATCCACCAGGTCAATGCTCGACCGAAGGTTGGCACTGCTCACGCCCCAATGGGTATCGCCAGTACGCTGACGATACCGCTCGAGGTAGACCGCTTGCTGAGCGCGATGAAAGGCCCCCAGCCCCAGGTGAACCATCGCGATATGGCCATGGGCCTTGTGCTTGGGAATTCGTGTCACGTCAGGCATGAGGACCCTCTCACGGCTCAGTTTGCATTCGCTCAGACCTCCAGTGAGCGCGACACTCAGTGAATCTGGGTCTCGTCTCGCCGGCGACAGAAGCAGACAGGACTTCGGGTGCCGAAGCAAAGCCACTGCATACCCGAAGATGGCAGCGTGATGCGACAGGACCTTACCGCCACCCTGGTATGACACCATGACATTATGTTCATGGCAATGACAGGATGGGCGTTGCTGCCATGAGCTTCGCACCCTGCACGGCGAGATTCTGTCAGTGGTTATCCCTGGGGGGACTGCGGCGAGCCACATCGCGGTACTTGTCGGCGCCCCCCAGGATCATGCCGCGATCCAGCGGCTCCACCAGGGTTCGCTGAATCTCCTGCCAAGGGGTCTGGTGGTCGGGATAGCGGTAGCCGCCGTTTGCTTCCAGCCTTTGGCGGCGCGCCGCGAGCTCGGCATCGTCAATCAGCAGACGCACCTCGCCCTGAGCCAGATCCACGCGCAGCCAGTCACCGTCTTCGAGGAGTGCCAGGCCACCGCCGGTGGCCGCCTCGGGCGAGGCGTTGAGGATCGAGGGTGAGCCGGAGGTTCCCGACTGGCGACCGTCACCGAGGCACGGCAGCGACTCGATGCCGCGCTTGATCAGCGCCTCCGGCGGCTGCATGTTAACCACTTCGGCGCCGCCGGGATGACCGACCGGCCCGGCGCCGCGCATCACCAGGATGGTGCGCTCGTCGATCCCGAGCGCCGGGTCATCGATTCGCGCATGGTAGTCCTCCGAGCCGTCAAACACCGCCACCTTGCCCTCGAAGGCCTCGGGATCGTCCGGGTCGCTGAGGAAGCGTTGGCGGAAGTCCGTCGAGATCACGCTGGTCTTCATCAGCGCCGAGTCGAAGAGGTTTCCCTTGAGGTTGAGGAAGCCCGCATGCTCGACCAGCGGATTGTCGTAATGGCGAATCACCTCGGGGTCCTGGGTCTCGCGCCCTGTGCAGTTGGCGGCGAGCGTCTTACCGTTGATGGTGAGCGCCTCGCCGTGGAGCTGGCCGGCCCCCAGCAGCTCGCTCATGATGGCCGGCACGCCGCCTGCGCGATGGAACTCCTCGCCGAGGTAGGCGCCGGCCGGCATGACGTTGGCCAACAGCGGGATGGCGTGGCCCAAGCGCTGCCAGTCGTCGTTGTCCAGCTCGACACCGGCATGGCGGGCGATGGCGTTGACGTGGATGGGCGCGTTGGAGGACCCCCCCAGCGCCGAGCAGGTGACAATGGCGTTCTCGAAGGCCTCACGGGTGAGAATGTCGCTTGGCCGCAGATCCTCCCAGACCATCTCGACGACCCGCTCCCCGGTCTGGTAGGCGACCATTGCACGCTCTTTGTAGGGGCCGGGGATCATCGCCGAGCCAGGCAAACTCATGCCCAGCGCCTCGGCCATCGAGTTCATGGTCGAGGCGGTTCCCATGGTGTTGCAGTGGCCCACCGAGGGGGCAGAATCCGTGATTCGTGACAGGAACTCGGTGTAGTCGATATCGCCGGCAGCCAGCCGCTTGCGCAGCTCCCAGACGATCGTGCCCGACCCGACTCGCTCGGCACCTCGCCAGCCGTTGAGCATAGGCCCACCGGAGAGCACGATGGCCGGGATGTTCACCGTGGCCGCAGCCATCAGTGCCGCGGGAGTGGTCTTGTCGCAGCCGGTTGTCAGCACCACGCCGTCCAGCGGATAACCGTGCAGCACCTCGACCAGGCCCAGATAGGCCAGGTTCCGGTCCAGCGCCGCAGTAGGACGACGCACATTCTCGTGGATCGGGTGCATGGGAAACTCGAAGGGCACCCCACCGGCTGCACGGATGCCGTCCTTGACCCGCTTGACCAGTTCGATGTGGTGGCGATTGCACGGCGTCAGGTCGGAGCCCGACTGGCAGATGCCGATGATCGGTTTGCCACCGGTGAGCTCCTCCAGAGTAATCCCCTGGTTCATATAGCGCTCGATGCACAGTGCCGTCGTCCCGGGGTGGTCAGGATTGTCGAACCACCAGCGCGAGCGCAGCTGATCGGGGGTAATGCGGGGTTGGCTACTACTCATGTGAGCTCCTGGGAGGAAAAGTGGCATGCCTTCAGAATGCATAGTGGTCAGTGCGAGTGGCGCGGCACCTCAGCGCCTCGACAGCCCACAAGAAAGTCGAAATCGCACCCCTCGTCCGCTTGCAGCACATGCTCGATATAGAGCTGACGGTAGCCTCCGTCGCTGGCAATCTTTCGTGATGCTTCAGTCGGGTCACTCTCCGCCAGGCGAGCGGTGAGCTCCGCGTCATCAATGTCCAGGTGCAGTTTCCCGGCATAGGCGTCGAGCTCGATCCAGTCCCCGTTTTTGACGGCGGCCAGCGGGCCGCCAGCGGCGGCTTCGGGAGCGACATGCAGCACCACGGTGCCATAGGCGGTGCCACTCATCCGCGCATCCGATATGCGCACCATGTCGGTGACGCCTTGGGCCAGCAGCTTGGATGGCAACCCCATGTTGCCCACCTCGGCCATGCCGTGGTAACCCCGTGGCCCGCAGTGCTTCATCACCAGGATGCTGTCGGCATCGACGTCGAGATCGGGGTCGTCGATTCGCGCCTTGTAGTCATCGAAGCCCTCGAACACCACTGCCCGACCGCGATGCTGCATCAGTTCGGGACTCGCCGCCGAGGGCTTGAGTACTGCCCCCTTCGGGGCCAGGTTGCCTTGCAGAACGCACATGCCGCCATCCTCACGCAACGGATTGTCGAGCGGGCGGATCACCTCTGCGTTGTAGAGCGGCGCATCATGCACGTTGTCCCACAGGGATCGGCCATTGACCGTCATCGCATCCTTGTGGGGCAGTCGGTCGGCCTCACCGAGTCGGCGCAGCACTGCCGGCAAGCCGCCAGCGTAGTAGAACTCTTCCATCAGGAAACGCCCCGACGGCTGAAGGTCGACGATGGTCGGCGTGCCGCGACCGATCCGCGTCCAGTCGTCGAGCGCCAGGTCGACGCCGATTCGCCCAGCGATGGCCTTGAGGTGAATGACCGCGTTGGTCGAGCCGCCGATGGCAGCATTGGTGCGGATGGCATTCTCGAAGGCTTCCCGGGTCAGCACCTTCGACAGCCTCAGGTCCTCGTCGACCATCTCGACGATACGATTACCGGAAAGGTGTGCCAGGACATAGCGCCGCGAATCCACCGCTGGTATCGCCGCATTGTGGGGCAACGACGTGCCCAGGGATTCCGCCATGCAGGCCATGGTCGATGCGGTACCCATGGTGTTGCAGGTACCCGCCGAGCGGGACATCCCTGCCTCGGCGGCCATGAAGTCGTGCAGTGATATCTCACCGGCCTTGACCTGCTCGGATAGCTGCCAGACCACGGTGCCCGAACCGATATCCTTGCCCTGGTGCTTGCCATTGAGCATGGGCCCGCCGGTCACCACGATCGTCGGGATGTCGCAGCTCGCCGCGCCCATCAGCAACGCCGGGGTGGTCTTGTCGCAGCCTACCAGCAGCACCACCGCGTCCATGGGATTGCCGCGGATGGCTTCCTCGACATCCATGCTCGCCAGGTTGCGCGTGAACATCGCCGTGGGCCGCAAGTTAGACTCGCCGTTAGAGAAGACCGGAAACTCCACCGGGAAGCCCCCTGCTTCGAGGATGCCCTGCTTGACGTGCTCCGCCAGCTTGCGGAAGTGGGCATTGCACGGTGTCAGCTCCGACCAGGTGTTGCAGATGCCGATGATCGGCTTGCCCTGAAACTCATGGTCGGGAATGCCTTGGTTCTTCATCCAGCTGCGATACATGAAGCCGTTCTTGTCGGCGTGGCCGAACCATTCGGCACTGCGCAGGGGGCGCTTGGGATCGGTCATTCTCTATTGCTCCTTGCCTGGGCGCAGCCAGCCGGCATGCACCTGGATGGTCGATTGCGACGAAGGTAACGCTTGACACTCGCATAGTCGATACATACGAAAGTATATGTTGAACAAATAGTGTAAATGTTCAACATTGTCGACGTCACATATGACCTCATGCCAGTACACAACCAACAACATCCCCTCTGGAGATCACCATGCTCAAACGCACGTCATGCCTGCTGCTCACTGGTTCAGCCCTGCTACTCGGCCTATCGACCGCCCAGGCGGCAGAGTATGAATGGAAATTCCAGGCCTCCGAGACCAGCGGCGAGCCCAGCTTCAAGATCAAGCAGGAGTGGGCGAACAAGGTCACGGAAATGACCAATGGCCGTGTCGAGATCGAAATCCTCCCGATCAACGCCATTGTCGGTCCGACCGAGACGCTCACCGCGGTGAGTTCTGGCATCCTCCAAGGCCACATGACCGATCCCAGCTACTTCTCCGGCCAGGATCCGGCCTTCGGCATGCTGGGCAACCTGGTCGGCGCCTGGCAGAACCCTTACGATTTCCTTGAGTACATGAAGTACGGTGGTGGCGAGGCGCTCTACAACGAGCTGGCCAACCCCTACGGCACCCAGTTGATCAGCGCGGCGACCTTCCCTCTCGAGTCCGTTCCCTCCACCGTGCCCATCGAGACCCTGGAGGACTTCGAGGGCCTCAAGATTCGCGCGCCCCAAGGTATGGTCTACAACATCTTCGAGCGCATCGGCGCCTCGCCGGTCAACCTGCCGGGCTCCGAGGTCTACACCGGCCTGGAGAAGGGGGTGATCGATGCCGCCGACTCCACGGTACTCTCCAACAATGACTCCATGGGGCTGCATGCCTTCGCACCGTACCCGCTCTATCCGGGCTTCCATTCCATGCCGATGATTGCCGTCTCCATGAACAAGGAGATCTGGGACGGACTACCTTCCGAACTCCAGACCACGCTTGAAGTTGCCTTCGATGGCATGGCCTATGACCTGATCGCGAGGCTCAAGGCACAGGACATCGAGACCCTTCAGAAGCTCAAGGAAGATCCCGACGTCCACCCCTATGATCTGCCGGCCGAAGAGCGCAAGAAGTTCCGCCAGGCCGCCGAGAAAGAGTGGGCCGAGTGGGCCGACGAGAACGAGATGACCCAGAAGATCTATGAATCCGCGACCGACTTCCTGCGCTCGCGCAACCTGCTCTGATCACCCGACCTTCGCGCACCACCGCCCGGGCCCACTGCGGCCCGGGCGGCATTTGATCGAGACACGCCATGCCCCATCCCTCATCCAACAACCGTGACCCCGCCGAGCTGATCGATCAGGCCGAGGAACTCGGCCCCGAACGCACCGCCCTGGACCGCCTGGTGGCCCGGAGCGCCCGCGGCGCCGCCTGGCTGGTGCTGATCGCCATGGG
>NZ_JAWSUJ010000085.1:0-18646 GCF_033549285.1 Halomonas sp. | reverse complement strand
TTCCCTTTGACCGCATCACACGGTCAAACCTCGGGTAGTCCCCCGGCAAAGCCGGGGGATTACCTTATTTATTCAGCGTCGCGCCCAGCGTGCAGCAGTCTCTCGAGAGCCACATTCAGGAAAGCTCCGGTTTCCTGCGCCGAGTGAATATCGTCGGCGTCGACGAAATGAAGGGCCAGCGCCTGGGGCTCGGCGTAGGCGGGCCCATCGCCAAGCGAACCGATATCGCGAATAACGACCGCGAGCCCGTTGATGTGAGCGTGCTGGACGAGGTCGAGTTCGTCTGCGAGAGCACCGAGTTCGACACCCACATCAGTTGGGCCAAGCTCGACGCCTGGGCCAAGTTCCCCGACTTCCAGCGCCGCGTCCGCGACATGCTGGTCAGGCAGCAGGCGCTCGACCGGCTGACCATCGGCTTCAATGGCACCAGCGCGGCGGCACAGACCGACCGTGGCGCCAACCCGCTGCTACAGGACGTCAACAAGGGCTGGTTGCAAGTGCTCCGCGAGCATGCCCCCGCCCGTGTGCTCGGCGAGGGCGCCACCGCCGGCGAGGTCCGCGTCGGTCCCGGCGGCGACTACGAGAACATTGACGCCCTGATCTTCGATGTCGTCGGCGAGATGATCGACCCCTGGCACCGGGACAGCGACGACATCAGCGTGATCGCGGGCCGCGAGCTGATCGCCGACAAGTACTTCCAGATGGCCAGCAAGCATGCCGACACCCCGACCGAGGCGGTGGCTCTGGACGTGGTGATGAGCAACGCCCGGTTTGGTGGCAAGGCCGCGGCCAGGGTGCCCGGCATGCCGGAGAACAGCCTGTTCATCACCATGCCGGAGAACCTGTCGATCTACTGGCAGCGCGGTAGCCGCCGCCGCTTCGTGATCGACAACCCCAAGCGGAAGCAGATCGAGAACTACGAATCGTCCAACGAGGCGTACGTGATCGAGGACTTCGGCGCGGCCTGCCTGGTCGAGAACGTCGTGTTCGGCGACTGGGCATAACCACCTGCGGCCCTGGCCAGCATGGGCGGGGCTCTACTCAATGGGAGGCAGCATGAACCTGAGCACAATGAGCCAGCGTGAACTCCGCGACGAGCACATGACCCGCCGCCGGCGCTGCAAGAAGCTCCACAACGGCCAGGCCAGGCTCGAGAAGGCACTCGACCGGGCCAGCAAGGCGGTCAGCGAGGACAACCACGCCGCCACCACCCGCGACGCCGAGGCCCGGCGGCGCTCGGCCTTCCACGACATCGACTGACCCGGATGGAGCGACACTGATGACCAACGACGACCTGGACGCCCTGGAGGGCTGGGCCGAGCCCCTGCTAAACAGGTTGGAGCCGAAGGCACGCAAGAAGCTGATGAGCGACATCGGCCGGCGCCTCGCCAAGTCCCAGCGAGATCGCATCAAGCGGCAGAAGAACCCCGATGGTTCGCCGTTCGCACCACGCAGGGAGAAGGAACAGATCAAGAAGCCGATCAGCTTCCTGTATCGCAAGCCCGGGGGAGGTGAGCGGGTCGGCAGCATGGTCAGCTTCCGCGACGAGGGTGACCGCATGGTCGGCTATGACCGCGAGGTCGACGGCATCCGCACCTTCCTGAAACACCGGGTTCAGTACTACATGAGGCCGAAACATACTGGCGGGGCCCTGCGGGGGCAGCGGGGTAGCATCCGCCGCAAGCCCATGTTCACCAAGATACGGCAGGCCCGCTACCTGAAGCCGCTGGGAACAAGTGCCGACGGGGTGACGGTGGGGTTCGTCTCGGGGGTGGCCCGGTTCGCGAGAATCCACCAGTACGGCCTACGTGCTCAAGTCGAGCCAGGCGGCAACACGGCCGACTATCCGTCGCGCCGTTTGCTGGGCCTGACCGACGCGGACAACGACATGATCCGAGACTCACTGCTGGACGCCATCGCACCAAGATGAGCGGCAGAGCGTGCCGCCCATATCGCCCACAGAGGCCGCGTGAGCAACGCGGCCTCTTTGCTATGGCGAGCTACGTGAGGCGAGAGAACGGCCCACAGCGAGCGGGAGCGCCACAGCCTGACCCACATACACCCCTACCCCCACCCTGCCCCGGGGCGCGCAATCTGCACCCCTCCCCGCCTGCGCTCTAAATATTCCGGGAATTATGCACACATGCAGCCTGGGCCCCGCCCGCACCGTTGCTGGGCGCGAAGATCCCGCCGCCCGCATGGAAGTTATGCGGATCTATGCAGGCTCGCGACCGTGCAGGAGGCCAAAAACCACCGAGATGAGTGGTATCGCTGCGAAATGGCCATTCTGGCCGCCGCGAGCGCGCCAAAAAGCCTAGACGACGATGCAAAAGGCGTGAAGGCGGCAAAGATATGCCCCGATCAGCTCGAGCTCGACGTCACCTGCCGGGCCGATCAGCTTCCCCCCGATCAGCTCGAGCTCGACGTCACCTGCCGGGCCGATCAGCTTCCCCACGATCAGCTCGAGATCGACGAGAACCTGATTCGCGCCGAGCTGACCGCCGCCCAGCGGGCCAGCGCCATCAAGCGGCGGAAGGCGCTGTGGGAGCAGCGGCATGGAGCGCCGGCGGAAAGTGGAAAAACTGTTTCCACTTTATCCGAGGAGCCCAAGACGGGGCGCGGACACAAACAGTTCGCCACCGAGACCGCGGAGCGTACCGGGCAGACCAAGCAGAGCATCAACCAGCACGTCTCTCGCGCCGAGGCCCTGGGCGATGACCTCGATGCCGTCACCGGCACCAGTCTCGACAAGGGCGTCGAGCTGGATGCACTCAAGGCGATGCCGCCAGAAGAGCGCGCCCCGCTGATCGAGCGCGCCCGCGCCGGCGAGCCAGTCACCGCCCGCAAGCCGCCCGCCGAGAAGCACACCACCCGCGAGCAGGTGCTCAGCCAGGGCAAGGCCCGCCGCATCAGCGACCAGACCGTCGAAGTCACCTTTCCCAGATGCCGGGCCGATCAGCTTCCCCATGATCAGCTCGAGCTCGACGTCACCTGCCGGGCCGATCAGCTTCCCCCCCCCGATCAGCTCGAGCTCGACGTCACCTGACGGGCCCGTGGAAAATCACACTGATGTGCGTAGCGTCAGGTTCGCGGGCCGAAGGTGCGTGTAGCGCTTGAGCACGTCCCAGCTCTCGTGGAGGGTGAACTGCTGAACCTCGACAATCTCATAGCCCGCTTCGAACAGCCGCGAGGTCGCCTCGTGGCGAAGGTCGTGAAAGCGTAGGTCTTCGATGCCACATGCAGCCGTTGCCGCCTGCCAGCGGGTGCCGATCGAGGCCGGCCGGAACGGGAAGATGCGGTCTTCGCCCTGGGCGCGTGGCTGCCGGCGGATGATGTCCAGCGCCTCGCTGGTCAACTTGAACTGGCGATGGTTCCCCCACTTCTGCCGCGGGTGCTTGGCATCCCGCACCCAGCAGGTAGAGTCCGCCTCGTCGAGGTCCGACCACAGCAGGCGGGTGATCTCCTCGCGCCGCCTCGAGGAGGCAATGGCGAAATCCATGATGTCTTGCATGGGGATGATAGCGCTCGGCCGGATACGCTGGGAGCGCTCGAAGTACTCGCGCAGTCGCTCGATCTCCGCCAGCGTCGGCCGCCGATCGCGCGCCTTGGACTTGCCAATCAGGCCCTTCGAGCGTAGCAACAGCTTGGCCGCCTCGAACTCGCCGAGGTCAACGGGCATCTTCCATGCCGCTACCGCCGTCTTCAGGATGATGCCCAGCCACACGATGTCCTGATTGACCGTCGCCGGCTGGATACCGCTGTTCCGCCTGATCACTCCATGCTCGACAATCTGTTCACTGGTCAGCTCGTTGACCTGGACGCGGGCAATGGGGAACCGCTGTAGCTGCTGGATGGTCGCACGCTTCGAGCGGCCCGCGCCCTGGGCGAACTCATGCAGGTAGCGCTCGATGGCATCGTTCAGCGTCACGCCCCGCCACTTTGCACTGAGCAAGCCGCCAGGCGTCATCAATTCCAGCTCGCGACGCTTGGCCCACTCATCCGCCATCGCCTTCTTGGGGAAGGTGCGGGCCTCCGAGTGCGCCCGCTCACCCTTGCGCATAATGCGTATCTGGGCGGTGTATGCGACACTTCCGTCCCTCCGCTTCCGCTTGCTGATCGTTGCCATCGACGGCTTCTCCCTTGTAGCAAATCCACTCGCTACAGCTTAGCAAACTCGTAGCAACGCGAGGCCAAAAACGTAGCAAAATGGCAAAAGAAATCGACAAACAGCAAAAGCACGGGACCGCCACAGGCCCCGTAAACACTGAGATTACGGGCCCTGCGCTGGATAGAACGTTTTCCGTGGCGCCTATGATGGACTGGACGACCCGCGACTACCGCGCGTTCGCCCGGACCCTGACCCGGCGCGCCCTGCTCTATACCGAGATGGTGACCACCGGCGCCATCCTGCACGGCAGTCCGCGCAGCCGGTTCCTGGGCCATGACGACGTCGAGCATCCGCTCGCCCTGCAGCTGGGCGGCAGCGACGCCGGCGAGCTCGCCGAGTGCGCGGCCATCGCCGAGGCATGGGGCTATGACGAGGTCAACCTCAACGTCGGCTGCCCCAGCGACCGGGTGCAGAACAACCTGATCGGCGCCTGCCTGATGGGCCACCCCGAGAAGGTGGCCGCCGCCGTGCGCGCCATGCGCGAGGCGGTGTCGATCCCGGTCACGGTCAAGTGCCGCATCGGCATCGACGACCAGGACGAGGATACGGATCTCGAGCGCTTCATCGCCACCGTGGCCGACGCCGGCTGCGACACCTTCATCGTGCATGCCCGCAAGGCGTGGCTCGAGGGGCTCTCCCCCAAGGAGAACCGCGATATCCCGCCGCTCAACTACGCTCGCGTCCATCGGCTCAAGGCGAGCCATCCCGAGCTGCATATCGGCATCAACGGCGGCCTCAGGACCCTCGACGCCTGCCGGGAACAGCTCGATCTCGTGGACAGCGTGATGGTCGGCCGCGAGGCCTACCAGAACCCCTGGCTGCTGGCCGGCGTCGACGAGGCCCTCTACGGCATGACGGGCCCGGCAGGGAGCCGCCACGCGGCGGCCCGCGCCCTGCGCCCCTACATCGCCCGCCGCCTCGATGAGGGAGCGAAGCTCAACCACCTCACCCGTCACCTGCTGGGGCTCTTCCAGGGCCAGCCGGGGGGACGCAAGTTCCGTCGCCACCTCTCCGAGCACGCCCACCGCGAGGGCGCGGACCTGATGGTGTTCGACGACGCCCTGGGCCTGGTCCCCGAGCACGAGGCCGCCGCCGTGGCCTGAGCCCGGCGGCTCTCGAAACGCACACGGCGCCGAGACATCGGCGCCGTGTGCGTTTCGGGCAAGGCTCAGTAGAGCGCGTCGGGGGGCGGCTCCAGGCTTGAGTGAAAGTCCTCGATGGCGCTCTCGGCCTCCTCGATGGCGTCGAAGCGGGCGATATGGAACAGCGCCTCGCCCTCGTTGGCCAGCGGCAGCCGGCTCATGCCGATCACGATGCCATCGGCCACCGAGCGCACCTCGCCCTCGGCGTTGCCGAAGGGGTCCGCCACGCGCCCCAGCAACTCGCCCCTGGCCACCCGGGCCCCGAGCCGCACCTGGGGACGCAGGATGCCGTCGATGGGTGCCCGCGCCCAGCTCGAGCCGTTGGCCACCTCCGCGGCCGGCACCGGGCGGCGGCGATGCTCCCCGGTCAGCATGCCCAGCCGGCGCATCACCCGCAGCACGCCCCGTACCCCGGGGGTGATCGCCCACTGGTCGAAGCGCAGCGCCTCGCCGGCCTCGTAGGTGAGCACCGGGATGCCGCGGTTCTGGGCGTAGTGGCGCAGGCTGCCCTCGCGCAGCTCGGCGTTGAGGATCACCGGCGCCCCGAAGGCGTTGGCCATGCGCTCGGTCTCGCCGCCGGGGGTCAGCTGGGCGCGGATCTGCGGCAGGTTGGTGCGGTGAATGGCGCCGGTATGCAGGTCGATGATGTGGGTGGCGTGGTCGACGATCTGCTCGCGGAACAGCGCCGCCACTCGCCCGCCCAGCGAGCCCGACTCGCTCCCCGGGAAGCAGCGATTGAGGTCGCGGCGGTCCGGCAGGTAGCGGCTATGCTGCACGAAGCCGAAGACGTTGACGATGGGCACGGCGATCAGGGTGCCGCGCAGCCCCTGGAGCTGCTTCGAGCGCAGCAGGCGGCGCACGATCTCCACGCCGTTGATCTCGTCGCCGTGGATCCCGCCGCAGACCAGCAGCACCGGCCCGGACTGGCGCCCGTGCACCACCTCCACGGGAATATAGAGCGGGGCATGGGTATAGAGGCGCGCCACCGGCACGTCGATCTGGGTCCGCGAGCCCGCCGCCACGCGAATACCGGCGAGTTCGAAGGGGGCACGGGCCATGGGCGCTCCTTGCGTCACGAAACGGTGTTTTTCATGGCTTCCTTATACGCCTCTGCCGCATCGATGACGAGCCCGGGCGGCATGAGCGGCCGGCCACTATCCATACAGGTGTGTATGTAAATGATGGGGCGACTCGGGTAGAATACGCCCATCACCAGAACGCCGGAGAGTCCGCTTACATGGCCAGACGCACCAAGGCCGAGGCCGCCGCTACCCGGGAGGCCCTGCTGGACGCCGCCGAGGAGGTCTTCCTCGAGAAGGGCGTGGCCCGCACCTCCCTGGAACAGATCGCCCGTCATGCCGACATGACCCGCGGTGCCATCTACTGGCACTTCCGCAACAAGGCCGACCTCTTCCAGGCCATGCTGCAACGCGTGCGCATGCCCTTCCAGGAACTGGTGGAGGAGATCGGCGACCCCAGCCTCACCGAGCGTCCCCTCGAGGCGATCCGCCTGGCCTGTCTCAAGGGCTTCGAGCGCCTCGAGCAACCCCGCTACCGGCGCGTGCATGCCATCCTCATCCATCACTGCGAGGTCTTCGGCGACATCGACCCGCTGGCCATGCAGAACGAGATGGCCGAGGAGGCGTGCGGGGCGCTGATCGACTATTGCGGCTGTGCGGCACGCCTGGGCCACCTGCGCCCGGGTCTCGACCCCGGGGTGGCCGGTGAGCTGCTGCAGGCGATGCTCGGCGGGCTCTTCCACGACTGGCTTCGCAACCACGAGCGGTTCTCGATCCTCGAGCGTGGCACCCTGCTGCTGGACGCCCAGCTGGAACTGATGCGCGCCCCGGCGTCAGGATGAGGCTGCGGCGCCGCCGCGTCCATGGCGCAGCCGGCTGAGGTGGGCCCGTGCCTCGCGATACTCGACCTCCGGCACGCTGCGGTAGGCGTCCTCACCGGCCACATACTTGACCAGCACCCGGCGCTCGCCGACCTGCGGCAGGTTGCCGGGCTTGCCGTGCAGGCGCACCTGCCAGGCCGGGTCGTCGACCAGCACCGCCGCGGCCCAGCCATCGGCATCCGCTTCGTCCCTCACCTCCACCTTCTCGCCGAGCAGGCAGCGCCGCTGCTGCGGGGCATGGCGATGGAACCAGCGATGCAGGCCATGGCAGAGCCCCGCGGCCAGCGGCGAGGCGAGCGCGAAGGCCCCCCACAGCAGCGCCACCCCGACCGGGATGCGAAACAACCCCATCGGCAGCCAGCGCAGCACGGCGAGCTCAACCCCCAGGGTGATGGCCCCCGCCAGCACCAGCAGCACCGTCAGCGCGAAGGAGGCCGGCACCCCGGCGAAGCCCAGCGCCACCAGGGTGCTGGCCAGGTGGTCGCCCTTGAGGCTGTCGTGCTCGAAGCACTCCACCGGCGCCAGACGCAGCGCCACCAGCAGCCAGTAGAGGGCGGCGAGGGCCAGCAGCGCGCTGAACACCACCACCGGGAAGCTCAGGGCAATCTGGCGTACGGTTTCCATGGGGCACCTCCCGGCAATACTTAGCCAACGAATGAGTCTCTTGCCTCAGCGTAGACCATCCAGGCAAGGGGTTGGACAGCATATCCCTGACGTGGGTCATGGACCGGCCCGCAAGCGCCCCGGCCGGCCCTGGACAGGAAAAGGGGCGCCCCAGGTAGGGGCGCCCCTTCTGTGGCGTGCCGGTCATGGGGCCAGCGCCAGGCGCCGGCCCCTGGCCTCACGACTGGTCGGCGCCGGCCACCCGGCGATGCTCGGTGCCACCCCCCAGCACCTTGCGCCGCAGCCAGTCGGAGACCGACGCGATCATGGCGTAGAAGCTCGGCACGAAGAAGCTGCCCAGCACCGCCACGCTGGCCATGCCCACCGCCACCGTGGTGCCGATGTGATGGCTGCTGGTATCGCTCGCCCCGGTGGCCAGGGCCAGCGGCAGGGTGCCGAAGATGAACGCCAGCGAGGTCATCACGATGGGCCGGAAGCGCAGCCGGGCCGCGGTGATGGCCGCCTCGCGAATCGACTGGCTCTGCTCCTTGCGCTGCAGCTCGGCGAACTCGACGATCAGGATGGCGTTCTTGGCCGCCAGCCCCACCACCACCAGCATGCCGATCTCCACGTAGACGCTGGTGTCGAGCCCGCGCAGCACGATGCCGCCGATGCCGCCGAGGAAGGCGAACGGGGTCGCGGTGAGGACCGCCAGCGGCAGCGACCAGCTCTCGTACTGGGCCGCCAGGATCAGGAACACCATCAGCAGGCCGAAGACGATGGCCAGGGTGGCGGTGCTGCCCATCTGGGTCTCCTGGTAGGCGGTGCCGGTCCAGCCCATGCCCCAGTCGCTGCCCAGGGTCTCCTGGACGATCTCCTCCATGGCGGCGACCGCCTGGCCGGAGCTGTAGCCCGGTGCCGGGCCGCCCTGGAACTGGGCGCCCAGGTAGACCCCGAAGCGCGACACCACCGCCGGCTTGGCCTGGCGCTCGAGGGTCACGAACTCGGAGAGCGGGATCCGCTCGCCGTTGCCGCCGCGCACATAGACGTTGTTGATGTCGTCCGGGGTCCGGCGGAACTCGTCCTCGTTCTGCAGGTAGACCTGGAAGTTGCGGTTCTGATAGCTGAAGTAGTTGACGAAGCCGTTGCCGAAGGTGTTCGACAGGGTAGCGTTGAGGTCCTGAAGCGCCACGCCGTAGCTGAGCGCCTTCTGCTGGTCGATCTCGGCCCGGTAGCCCGGCACGTTGACGTTGAAGGTGGTGAACACCCGCTGCAGGGCCGGGTGCTCGCCCGCCGCCTGCATCACCTGCAGCGAGGCCTGGAAGAGCTCCTGGGGGTTCGCGCCCTCGAAGGACTGCAGGTAGCCGGTGAAGCCGCCGGTGGTGGAGAGCCCCATGATCGGCGGCATGTTGAAGGCCATGGCCGAGCCGCCCGGCACCTGGGCGCCCAGCTGCATGACCTGCCCCACCAGCCCCTCGGCGGTGAGCTCGCGCTCCGCCCAGGGCTCCATGTTGATGAACATCACGCCCCGCGCAGTGTTCACCGCGCTGGAGAGGATGTCATAGCCGGCGACCGCCGCCACGTAGCTGACCCCGGGGATCTCCTCGATGCGCGAGCTCAGCTCGGCCATGTAGTCCTGGGTGCGCGTCAGGGAGGCGGAATCCGGCAGCTGCACGCTGGCCAGCACGATGCCCTGGTCGGTCTCCGGCACCAGGGTCGAGGGCGTGGTCTGGTAGAGCCACCAGGAGCCGCCGATCACCAGCGCGGTGAGCAGCAGCGCCAGGCCCCAGAAGCGCACCAGCAGCTTGACCACCCACATGTAGACGGCGGTGATGGCGGCGAAGAGACGATCGAAGAGGCGCAGCGGGGTATTGATCGCCCGCGCCAGCTTCGACTCGCCCATCGGCGCCTTGTGCTTGATGAAGATCGACGACAGGGCCGGGGTAAAGGTCAGCGCCATCAGCGCCGAGAAGGCCACCGAGATTGCCACGGTCAGCGCGAACTGCTGGTAGATCTGGCCGGTGAAGCCGCCCAGGAAGGCCACCGGCACGAACACCGCGGCCATGATCAGCGAGGTGGCAATGACCGGGCCGCCCACCTCCTTCATGGCGCGGATGGTGGCCTGGGTGACGGTGATCTCCTCGTCCTCGCTGAGCACCCGTTCGACGTTCTCCACCACCAGGATGGCATCGTCCACCACGATGCCGATGGAGAGCACCAGGGCGAACAGCGTCAGCAGGTTGATGGAGAAGCCGAACATGAAGAACCCGGCGAAGGTGGCCAGCACCGAGACCGGCACCACCGACATGGCGATCACCGTGAAGCGCCAGTTCTGCAGGAAGATGAACAGGATCACGCCGACGATCAGGAAGGCCTCGATGAACACCTTGGTCACGGTGCTGACGGAGGCATCGATGAACAGGGTGGTGTCGTAGGGCACCACCTGCTCGAGGCCGGGCGGGAAACGCCCCTCCAGCTCGGCCATGGTCGCCTTGACCGCCTCGGCCGTCTCCAGGGCATTGGCCCCGGGCTGCTGGTTGATGATGATCGGCGACATGGCGGCGCCGTTCAGGCGGGCATCGACGCCGTAGAAGGAGGCACCCAGCTCGATGCGCGCCACGTCCTGAAGGCGCAGCGACGAGCCATCCGGGTTGGTGCGCAGGAAGATCTCGCGGAAGTCGTCGACGTCACTGAGCCGCCCGCCCGCGGTGATGGTGTAGCTGAAGGCGCGCGGCTCGCTCTGAGGCGTGGCCGCCAGGTTGCCCGCCGGCACTTCGGTGTTCTGGGCACGGATGGCGGCAGCCACCTCGGTGGGAGTCAGGTCGTACTGGGCCAGCTTGTCCGGGTCCATCCAGATGCGCATGGCGAACTCGCCGCCGCCCAGCACCTCGGCGTTGCCGACGCCGGGCACCTGGCGCAGCTCGTCGAGGATGTTGAGGGTGGCGTAGTTCTGCATGAAGGTTCGGTCGTAGTCACCCTCCGGCGAGATCAGCGCCACCAGCATCAGGATCGAGCTCGAGCGCAGCTCCACCTGCACGCCCTGGGCCTGCACTGCCTCGGGCAGCTGCGACAGCGCCCCCTGCACGCGGTTGTTGACGTTGATGGTATTGATGTCGCCGTCGGTGTCGATGTTGAAGGCCACGTTGAGGCTCATGGTGCCGTTGTCGGCGCTGGTCGAGGTCATGTAGAGCATGTCCTCGACGCCGTTGATCGCCTCGGCCAGGGGGGCGGCCACCGTCTGGGCCACCGTCTCGGCATCGGCGCCGGGGAACTGGGCCTGCACCGAGACGGTGGGCGGCACCACGCTGGGGTACTGCTCGACCGGCAGCACCCGCATGCTCATCACCCCGATCAGCGTCAGGATGATCGCCAGCACCGTGGCGAAGATCGGCCGCTTGATGAAGAAGTTGGAGAAGCTCATGAGGCGTCGTCCTCGTCCGCCTCGCCGTCCTGCTCACCGGCAGGCGGTGAGCCGGCCCCCTGCTGCATCTCCTCGGCGGCTTCCTGCTCGGCCTCGGCCTCTGCCTGCTCGACCTCCTCGACGATCTCGCCGGCCTCGCCGTCGAAGGGCTGAGGGGCGATGGCCGTGCCCGGCTCGATGCCGGAAGGGTCGCCAACCACCACTCGCTCGCCTACCTCCAGGCCGCCGCGGATGATCTGCCAGGGACCGGCCACCTCGCCCAACTCCACGGTGCGGGCACGGGCCACGCTCTCCTCGTCGAGCACGAACACCTGGGGGCCCATCAGCCCCTGGCCGATGGCAATCTCGGGTACCGCCAACACGTCGTAGCGCTTGAGGCCCTCCAGGCTGACTCGCACGAACTGGCCGGGCAGCACGCGCCCCTCCGGGTTGGCGAAGGTGGCGCTGGCCTGGACGGTGCTGGTGGCCTCCTCCACCCGGGAGCCCAGGAAGTCGAGGCGTCCCTCCAGAGCCGAGCCCTCGGCACCGTCCGTGCCGGGCACGTTGAGCACGGCGGTGATCGCCTCGACGGACTGCTCGCCCACTTGGCGGCGCAGCTCGAAGGCGTCGCGCTGGGGCAGCTGGAAGCGCACCTCCAGGGGATCCAGCGGGGTGATGGTGGCGAACTCGGTGCCGCTGCTCACCAGGTTGCCGACGTTGACCCGGCTGAGGCTGATCATCCCGGAGACGGGCGCGGTGACCTCGGCATAGCCCAGGTCGATCCGTGCACTGGCGAGTGCCGCCTCGGCCTGGGCGACGCCGGCCCGGGCGACGCCCAGCTCGGCCCGGGCCTGGTCATACTGCTGGCGACTCACCGAGTTCTGGCTCAGCAGCCGCTCGAAGCGGTCGGCATCGCGCTGGGCCCGGGCGAGCTCGGCCCGGGCGCTCTGCAGGTCCGCCTCGCGCTGGTTGACCGCGGCCTGGTAGAGGTCCGGCTCGATGCTGTAGAGCGTCTGCCCCTGCTCCACCAGCTGGCCGGGCTCGAAGTGGCGCTGCTCGAGGAAGCCGGTGACGCGGGCCACCAGAGTGACCTCGTTGTCGCTGCGCAGCAGCGACGGGTAGGACTTCTCCAGGGGGATGTCCTGACGGGCGATCTCCGTCACTTCCACCGGATGCGGCGGCCGCTCCTGATTGCCGCCGGCCTGCTGGGGGGCGTCATCCTGGCCACAGGCGGCCAGCAACAGGCCCGCGGCCAGGACGAGCAGGGTCGTCCGGCCGTGTCGGAAGAGCTTTTTCATGGTGTCGGTCGTTCCCGTTGGCGTCGTCAAAGATGAACGAATCTTACATCCATGCGTGTATGGATGTAAATATTAGACCGCTAAGCATCATTCCCGGAGGCGCGGCGGCTCACCGATCTCCATGGCCCCGTCGTAGCTATCGCTCTCTTCCGGCAGGGTGAAGGAGACGCTACCGCCATCCAGCCAGTCGTTGACCTCCTCCACGGCCGGCACGTCAAGCGTTCCCGACTGCTGGCGAAGGCTCAGCAGGTTGATCACATAGTCGGAGCGGGCGCTGGCATGATCGGCGACCGCGTTATAGAGGTTCTGCTCGGCATTGAGTACGTCGACGATGTTGCGGGTGCCCACCTCGTAGCCGGCGCGGGTGGCGTCGAGAGCGCTCTGGTTGGAGACGATGGCCTGGGCACGTGCCTCCACCGTAGAGACGTCGTTGCTGACCTGAGTGAAGCGCGACCGGACCTGCTGGACGGTATCGCGGCGCTGGGCCTCGAAGTCGTACTGGCTGGCCTCCAGCCGGTAGGTGTTCTGGCGAATGCTCGCCTGGGTACGGCCGCCGGTAAAGAGCGGCAGGCTGGCGCGCAGACCGACCTGACTCACCGAGTTGTGGCCTTCCACCACATCGCTATCGCTGTCGTCGAGCCGGTAGTTGGCGAAGGCGTTGACCGTCGGCAGCCGCTCACTACGGGCGATCTCGACGCTGCTGCGCGAGACCTCTACGCCGGCCTCGCTGGCCAGCACCAGGGGATTGTTCTCCATGGCCAGCTCGACCCAGTGGCCGCGGTCGTCCGGGGTGGGCGGCTGGATGGGCACCTCCTCCCCCAGCGCGTCGATGCTGGAGTAGCGCTGACCGGTCAGGCGTTCCAGGACCTCGAAGCGCACCTGCAGGTCGCTCTCGGCGGCGATGCGGACCGCCCGGGCCTGGTCAAAGGCCGCCTTGGCCTCCTCCACCTCGGTGATGGCGATCAGCCCCACCTCGAACTGCTCCCGGGCCTGCTCCAGCTGGCGGCCGATGGCCCGCTCCTGGGCGCGCCGCGCCTCCAGCACCTCGTAGGCCCGCAGGATCTCGAAGTAGGCCGAGGAGACGTCGATCAGCACCTGCTGCTCGGTGGCGGCCAGCTGGTAGGTCTGCTGGTCGATCTGGCGCTCGGCCTGCTCGACCTCGCGGGAGTTGCGGGCATCGAACAGCGCCTGGGTGGCCTCGAGGCTGAGCCTGGCCGTATTGTAAAGATCATCCCCGGCCGTCCCGCTACCGGAAACCGCGCCTGCCCCGCGCTGACTCTCATACTGGCGGTTGTGGGTCACATCCGCCGACACATTGACCTGGGGCAGCAGGTCAGCACGCTCCACATTCCGTCCCGCCTCGACGCTGCCGGTCTGTGACCGGGCCGAGGCCAGCTCGGCATTGTTCTCCAGGGCATCCCGGGTGATGGTCAACAGGTCGGCCGCCTGCAGGGGCGCGGCGAAGGCCGACGCGATCAGTGCCGGCAGCAGGGCACGACGAAGGGTGCGGTGACGGGTCATCGGGTCATCCTCGATTTCTGGTCGGAGCTTTACATACATTTTCGCATGTTTCGGTGATGAATCCACCGCCGAGCCGTCGGGAAATGTGGATTCCTGCCGAAAGTCCCGGGAAATTCCGCTATGCTGCCATGCAGCATAGCCCACTGAGGGAGAACGCCCATGGACGCTCTGGAACTCGTCAGGGTGCGGGAGCTGGAGGTTGCCGTGCGCATCTGGCACCCGGAGGCACCGCGAACCGTCATCGCCTGGCACGGCCTGGCCCGTCACGGCGGGGACTTCGAGGACTTCTCCCGCGTGCTGGGCCCCGGCTGGCGGGTCCTGGCCCCGGACACGCCAGGACGCGGCCTGTCGAGCTGGTCGCTCTACCCCGCCCACGACTATCTCTACGCCCACTACATGAAGGTAGCAGTGGCGGTGCTCGACCACTTCGGCCTCGAACAGGTGCCCTGGGTAGGTACCTCCATGGGCGGGCTGATCGGCATGCTGATGGCCGCCGAGCCCGAGACGGCATCGCGTATCGAGCGGCTGGTGCTCAACGACGTGGGCCCGGAACTCGACCCCGAAGGCCTGGCGAGCCTGGCCAGCTACTTCGGGGCCCCGCACCGCTTCTGCCGCTTCGGCGAGCTCGAGGCCGAGCTCAGGCGCCACTACACGGGCTTCGGCATCGAGGGCGACGATGCCTGGCGGCGCCTCGCGCTGGGCAGCGCGCGGCGGCTGCCGGACGGCAGCTGGACCTACCACTACGATCCGCGCATCGGCGAGCAATTCGTCCACGATACCCCCCGCGACACCTGGGCCGACTGGGCGGCGATCCGCTGCCCGCTGATGGTCGTGCGCGGCGCGGACTCGCCGCTGCTCAAGGCCGAGAGCGTGTCCCGCATGGCCGAGGCGCAGCCCGGCCTGGTCAGCCTCGAGGTGCCCGGCTGCGGCCATGCCCCGATGCTCGACCGGACAAGCCAGGTCCGCCCCATCGCCGACTTCCTCAACCGGCCCCGCCGTCGCGTACTGCCCGGCGCCGCCGGCGGGGCCCTGGCCTGGTGGCAGCGCGGGCTGCGCTGGTTGAAGGGGGCCGGGGCAGGTTGAGCTAATGTAAAGGCACGCGGGCTGATACCATCGGCCACCATGACGCACCCGAGACACCATTGCCCATGACCGAACCGGGCCACATCGACCAGCAGGACGGCCGCCTGGCCATCACCGGGGACTGGACCCTGATGCATTACGCGACCCTGAAGCATCAGGTCGAGCGCCTGGCGCAGACCCGCGAGCCCTCTCCGGAGGGAATCGACCTCGCCCGGCTCGCCGCCCTGGATACCGCCGGCGCCGTGCTGCTGATGGAGCTGGTCGGCGCCGGGCCGCTCGCCGCGATCGACGACTGGGCCCCCGACCTCCCGGCGACGCGCCGTGCCCTGCTGCGCACCCTGGGCGAGGCCATGACCGACAACCGGCCGCCCCCGGCGCAGCCCACCCGGCCGCTGAGGGATACCCTGGCGCGGACCGGCCAGCTCGTCGAGGGGCTCTGGCAGCAGCAGCGCCAGCTGCTCGGCTTCATCGGCCAGGTGCTCGCCACTCTCGCCGCCACCGCCTGGCGACCGGGCCGTTGGCGCCTCACCTCGATGGTGGCCCAGCTGCACCAGACGGGCCTCAACGCCCTGCCCATCGTCGCCCTGCTGACCTTCCTGGTGGGTGCGGTGGTGGCCTTCCTCGGCGCCACGGTGCTGCGCGATTTCGGCGCCACCATCTACACCGTCAACCTGGTCGCCTTCGCCTTCCTTCGCGAGTTCGGCGTGCTGCTCGCCGCCATCCTGCTCGCCGGTCGCACCGCCAGCGCCTTCACTGCCCAGCTCGGCGCCATGAAGGCCAACGAGGAACTCGATGCCGTGCGCACCCTCGGCCTCGACCCCATCGAGCTGCTGGTGCTGCCGCGGGTGCTGGCGATGATGCTGACCCTGCCGATCCTCACCTTCGTGGGCATGCTGAGCGGCATCCTCGGCGGGGCCCTGGTCTGCCTGCTGGCCCTGGACATCTCGCTCGTCCAGTTCCTGGCCATCCTGCAGCGCGATATCCCCCTCGAGCACTTCCTGGTGGGCCTTTCCAAGGCGCCGCTGTTCGCCTTCCTGGTCGCGGTGATCGGCTGCCTGGAAGGCTTCAAGGTCAGCGGCAGCGCCCAGTCCGTGGGTGAGCACACCACCTCGAGCGTGGTGCAGTCGATCTTCGTGGTGATCCTGCTGGATGCGGTGGCGGCGCTGTTCTTCATGGAGATGGGCTGGTGAGCGGGTCACGGGCCTCGAGGAACGACGCGCCGCTGATCCGGGTCCGCGGGCTGGCCAACCGCTTCGGTGAGCACAGCGTCCACGAGGACCTCGATATTGACCTCTTCCCCGGTGAGATCCTCGGCGTGGTCGGCGGCTCGGGCACCGGCAAGTCGGTCCTGCTGCGCAGCATCGTCGGCCTGCTGCGGCCCAGCGCCGGGCAGATCGAGGTGTTCGGCGAGGAGCTCCTGAGCCTCTCCGCCCGGGACCGCTCCCGGGTGGAGCGCCGCTTCGGGGTGCTGTTCCAGCGCGGGGCGCTCTTTACCTCGCTGACCCTGCAGGAGAATGTCGCCCTGCCGCTGATCGAGCACATCGGGCTCTCCCGCGCCGACGCCGAGGCCCTGGCCCGGGTCAAGTTGGCACTCGCCGGTCTTCCCGGAGACGCTGCGATCAAGTATCCCGCCGAGCTCTCAGGTGGCATGATCAAGAGAGCCGCCCTGGCGCGCGCCCTGGCGCTCGACCCGGAAGTGCTGTTCCTGGACGAGCCGACGGCGGGCCTGGACCCGATCGGTGCCGCGGCCTTCGACCGCCTTATCCTGACCCTGCGCGACGCCCTGGGCCTGAGCGTCTTCCTGGTCACCCACGACCTGGACACCCTCTATACCGCCTGCGACCGGGTGGCCGTGCTGTCGCAAGGCCGGGTGCTGGTCGCCGATCGCCTCGACGTCGTCGCGGCCACCGACGATGAGTGGATCCACGACTATTTCCATGGCCCCCGAGGCCGCGCCGCCCATGAGGCGGCCCACCCGGTGGAGGAGCCCTGACGATGGAACCCCGCGCCCACCATGTGCTGATCGGGCTGTTCACGGTGATCACCCTGGGCAGCGCGCTGCTGTTCGCCCTGTGGCTTGGCAAGTCCAGTGTCGATCGCGACTACGACTGGTACGAGGTCGGTTTCAACCGCGCGGTCAGCGGGCTCTCCGAGGGCAATGCGGTCCTCTACAGCGGCATCGAGGTCGGGGATGTGGTCAGGCTGCGCCTCGACCCCCGGGACCCGCGCCAGGTCCGGGCGCTGATCCGCGTCTACAGCGATGTCCCGATCAAGCAGGACACCCGCGCCAGCCTGGCGCTGGCCAACATCACCGGCACCATGAACATCCAGCTGCTCGGCGGCACCCCGCAGAGCCCCCGCCTGCAGGGCGACCGCGACGATCCCCCACTGATCCAGGCCGAGCCCTCGCCGCTGAGCTCGCTGCTCTCCAACAGCGAGGAGCTCTTCGCCCAGGTGGACCGGTTGCTGACCAACGCCAACCGGCTGCTCTCCGAGGAGAACGCCGAGAGCCTGACGCGCACCCTGGACAACCTGGAGGTCGTCTCGGGGGCGCTGGTCGACCAGCGCCATGCCCTCGGCGAGGCCATGGCGCGCTTCGGTGAGGCCGGCGAGCAGATCGAGGCCTCCCTGCAGGGCTTCAGCCGCCTGGGCGAGACGGCCGACGAGCTGCTCGACGAGGAGGGGCGCGCGACCCTCCAGAGTGCCCAACGCGCCATGCAGTCGCTGGAGTCTACCACCGCCCGGCTGGACGGCCTGACGGCACGCCACGAGGGCTCCCTGGCACGGGGCCTGCAGGGCGTGGGCGAGCTCGACCCGGCCATGCGCGAACTGCACGCCGCGCTGAGGGCCCTGAACCGCCTGGTGCGACGCCTGGAGGAAAACCCGGCGGATGCCCTGCTGGGTCGCGACGAGATCCAGGAGTTCACTCCATGAACCTGCCCGCCATGTCTCGACGCCCCCTGTCTCGACGCCCCCTGTCTCGAGGCCCCATGCCACGCCTCGCCATGGCTCTGCCGGCCCTGCTGATGGCGCTGCTGCTCGCGGGCTGCAGCCTGCTCCCCGAGCAGGAGCCGGTGCGCCTCTTCACGCTGCCCGAACCGTCACTGTCGGCGTCTGATGAGGCCACCCGCGACCTGACCCTGAGAGTCGACACGCCCAGCGCCGGGGCGCCCCTGGATGGCCGGCGCATGCTGGTCATGCCCTCGCCCGGGGAATTCCAGGCCTATGCGGGGGCACGCTGGAGCGACGATGCCCCGCGGCTACTGCGCGACCACCTGATCGCGGCCTTCCGCCGCGACGCCACCCTGGCCGCCGTGGTGGACGACGCCAGCCGGGCGCGCAGCGACGCCACCCTGGCGAGCCACCTGGGGGCCTTCCACAGCCGCTACCGCGAGGGCAACCCCGAGGTGGTGCTGCGCCTCGAGGTCCAGCTGCTCGACGAGGCCACCCGCGAGGTGCTGGCCAGCCGCCGCTTCGAGGCGGTGGTGGCAAGCGACGACGACAGCCTCGACGCCGTGGTCGGGGCCTTCG
>NZ_JAWSUJ010000084.1:8662-18810 GCF_033549285.1 Halomonas sp. | reverse complement strand
CGCCAGGGGTGAGGAGCATTGCTCCGAACGGGCTGGCCATGGATGGCCAGCACCGGCCCTGCAAGCGGAGCGGGACGCGAGAGCGCCGCAGGGCGTCGGTAGCGCCCAGGGAGGGGTTCACAGCGCCTCCTCGCAGGCCTTCCGCCGGATCAGCCTCGAGCGATATTGGTGACGGCTTTCGCTGTACCGTCGATAACGATGTCGGGATAATGCCGTCGATTGCCGATTCGCTACCCGGAGTTCCCCATGCCGTTCCAGTTCGAGGAGCACGACCCCGAGACCTACCGCCGCAAGGGCCGTTTCATCAGCCTGGCCATGGCCGGCCAGCTGGTCGTCTTCGGGCTGGTGTTCGTCCAGCTGCTGCAGGCCGCCTTCGATGGCGGCTTCTGGCTCAACGTGTTGGGCGTGCTGCTGGGGCTGGTCGCGACCAGCCTGGTGTTCGCGGTACTGCGCGAGCGCCCGTGGATGGCCGAGGTGCGCTATGTCTGGCAGCTCAAGCACCAGCTCTCCCGGGTCAGCGGCTACCTGCCGGCGCTGCGCCGCGGCATGGCGGAGGGCAACGACACCGCGCTGGCGGTGCTCGCCTTCTATCACCAGGGCATGGCCCAGCTCGCCGAGCTCAACGGTCGTACCCTGGATGACGATGCCGAACTGCTCGCCGAGCGCGAGGTGGTGCGTGCCGCCCGTCGCGAGCGCGGCCTGCCCGAGCGCGTGGCCGGGCTCGACCCCCACGACCTCGATGCGTTCCGCAAGGGCTGACGGGAGGCGTCAAGGGGCGGCGCGCACGAAGCGGGCCTCCAGCATCAGCCTCTCGTCCTGACGGATCAGTGACCACTCCAGCGCCCACCAGCCCTGCCTGACGGCCCAGTCGGCGAAGGCCGTGAAGGCCTCCGGCGTCTCCAGCCAGCCATCCAGGCGCAGGTCGGCGCCTGCGGTCTCGACCCGGGCCTCCCGGATGCCCAGCCGTTCGGCCGCCGACGTCCAGGCCGTCGGCGAGGCGATCGGTGTCGGCTCATCCACGCGATCCGCCAGCCGCCAGGGAGCCTGCTCCATTGCCAGATAGGCGATCATGGTCAGGCTCACCAGGCTGCCTGCCAGCAGCCGATAGCGTTCCCCGGCGGGGCGTTGCCGCCATCCCGCTTTCAGTCTCCTCAACGGATTCATGGCGTGTCTCGCGTTGTCGAGGCGGCCCCCTCGAAGGTGACCTCCAGGATCAGGTCACCGGCATCTCGCGACACCCGTCCCAGTCCCCCCAGGCGCTGCTCCAGCAGGGTCGGGTCGTGCTGCCCCTCCAGCGGCCAGGCGAGAGTCAGGTGCTGGCCCGTGACGGCGAAGCGCACCAGGGTCGGCGTGGCCTCATCGAGGGCACCATCCAGTCGCGCCAGCACGCCCTCCAGACGGGCATTGCGCAGCAGCAGCCGGTCCGTCTCTCCGGCGGTCGGGCGGGGCTGGACGACCGACCAGGCGCCAAGGGCGCCGTGGGCCAGCAGCAGGACGGTCAGGGTCAGCACCAGGCGTCCAGGCCTTCGGCGAGCCGCTCCGCCGTCCGGCATCGCGGGCAGACGGGCGGGGAGGTGACGCCCGAAGAGGGCGAGCCGCTGGCCCGGGGCGAGAGGCGCGTCGAGCTCCGCGCCTTCGACGGGCTGCCAGCGACGTTCACGCAGGTCGGGCGGCAGCATGTCGCGCCACTCCCTGGGCCAGGTCAGCCAGTGCACGACCTCCGTTGCCTCGGGGTCCTGTGACCGGATCATCCAGTGCGACTCGCCGGCCAGCACCCGGAGCTGGTCGGGGGCGTCGGGTGCGGGCATCCCCATGAAGCCACTGGCCCAGAAGGGAACCGCCAGACCGCGTTCGGTGAACCAGGCCTGCCAGGCCTGCAGCACACGGCGCTCCACCGCCACCAGTTCCAGGCGCTCCGGCCGCTCTGCCAGGGCGAACAGGGCGAGTTCCGACACCTCCGTGGCGACCCGGTCCTCGATCAGCAGGGGCCACTCGCTGCGCTTCAGCCCCCTTGGGTGGGCGGGACAGAAATGGCTCACGGCATCCGGCGGCAGCAGCAGCACCGCGGGATGCTCGCGGCACAGGGTGACGAGCCGTGTGTCGGGGGTATCGCCGGCCAGATACCCCTCTTCCAGAGGAGGAGCACCGGAGGGACCATCGGTGGCCACCAGGCCCCAGGCGAGGAACGCATCGGGTGTCGGCTCGCGCCCGGCGGCCTGAATCAGCACCCGCAGGCCCGGTCGGCGGCGTGTCAGGAGGAGAGTCATGGAGAAAGCTCCTGGAAGAGGGGGAGGCTGCCACGGGCCAGGACGCGAACGCGGGCGGCCGATACCGAGGGGGTCCAGTTGCTGACGCCCTCGGCCTGGAGCAGCCGGGTGAAGTGGAACCGGTGACCGCTCACCTCGATCTCGATGTGCAGTCTCACATAGTCGGGGGAGAGCGTGAGTCGGTCTCCCAGCTCCCGGACCCACTCGGCCTGGCCACCCAGTCTGTCCTGCAGGTCGTCGAGTCCCGTGAACCCCGCCGCAGGGCGGGCAGCGATCAGCTGCGCGAGGCTGTCACGGGACTGTCGGCCCTCGAAGAGCGCATCGAGCAGGGGCAACTGGTCGGCCGCCAGGGTGTTCAGGTTGAGGCGCCAGGGACCGCGCTCGGGAAGGGCGCAGAGCGATGGGTGACGCAGGGCACGGGACGGGTCCAGAGGCTCCACCCAGTTGATCTCGCTGATATCGGCAAGGGGCATGTCGGCCGAGGTGCGCGGGGGAACGCTGCGGGCATAGTCGACGCCGTCGAGGCTCCCCGGCCGCGGCCGGGAATCGGCGTCGATCCAGTCCGCCAGGCGTGCCACCAGGCGCTCCGGGCTTTCCGGTGCATTCTCGAGCGTCAGCAGCCGGTGGAGCTGCCGCTCGGCCAGTCCCGTGTCCTCCTGCGCCAGGACGTTGAGGTTGAAGCAGGTACGCCCGTCCTCGAGGCGCAGCATCACCACCCCCTCGTCCGTGGGCAGGCGTCTCGGCTCACCGGCCAGCCAGCGCCACCACTGGGCGGAGTGCCGTCCGGCGGGATCGGTGAGCATCCGCTCGGCCAGCAGTTCGGCCCCCTGCGCATGGAAGCGCGCCTGGGTCTCGGCCTGCAGGCGGGCGAGGCGCTGGAGGTCGCGATGCCCCTGCTCGGTGAACTGGGTCATCAGGAAGGCGACCAGGGCCAGGCACAGCAGCACCATGAGCAGGGCGACGCCGCCTTCTCGTTTCATGGGGCCTCCAGGACGGGCAGCGGCACCACCACGCCATGGCGCTGCCCCGCCTGCCACCAGTCGAGGCGCACCGCGCGTGCCCGGCCGTCCGCGGTGGGGGTGGCCCGCCACTGCTGCCCGTCGTGGAAGGCGATCTCCAGTCGCTCGAGCCCCTCGAGGCGCGCCGAGGCGTGCCAGGCCGGCCGGCCCGTGGCGTCGAGCTCGCCGCTGGAGAGCAGGCGCAGCTCCCCGATCTCGGGTCGCCACTCCAGGCGCTGGCGCCGCAGCCGGGTGTAATGATCCCCCAGGGGCAGTGGCCAGCCGCTGGCGGCGACCCACTCGAGTCGTTCCCCATCGGCCCGGACGTCCAGGGGGCGGTTCAGGTGAGGCTGGCCTCCCTCGTGAAGGGGGCGCACCACCAGGCTCTCCAGCCGTCGCTCAAGCAGTTGGGCGACGTGCAGGTGCTGACGCACCGCTGGCGGCGTAGCCAGGCGCTCCCGGGCGCTGACCAGGCCCGAGACCAGGGTGGCCACGGTGACGCCGATCAGCGCCGTGAGCCCCAGGGCCACCAGCACTTCCAGCAGGGTGAATCCCCGTTCGCGCGGCATCATCATGGAGCCAGGAAGAGCGTGAAGGTGAGGGGGGGAGGCGACGCCGCTTGGCGGGAAACGCTCAGCCGCCCCCGGCGCAGTGCCGGAATGCCGGTCTCTTCCACCCGGAGGTGCCAGTGGCAGCCGAGCGGTGATTCGCCCCGGTGCTCCCCCGGCTCGGGCCAGAAGCGTGTCGTGGCGAACTCACCGGCCAGGGACCGCGCGCACAGCAGCAGGGGGAGGCGCTCCCGCTCGGCCAGCGCGATGCGGCTCTGCTGCTGCAGCGCCTGGCTGACGCCGGCGGTCAGCAGGGCAAGGATGAACAGCGCCACCATCACCTCGAGCAGCGTGAAGCCTCTCTCCCCGCCTGGAGAGGGCCTGCGGCTCATCGGGTGTCGCCCACGGCCAGCTCGAGGCGCCGGCCGGCGTGGTGCAGCACCAGCGTCGTGCCGACGACCTCCCCATCGGGCCACCAGACTACCCAGGGGGTCTCGGGGGATTCGCGTGCCGGTTCGCGGCGCGTAGCCGTCAGCCCCTCTGGCCAGTCGCGCCCGGCGAGCCGTCGGGACGCCAGCGGCCGCCACTGGCCTCCCTCGGCGGGATGCCAGGCGAGGAAGCGGTAGCCGGCCTCCCCGGGCTGCCAGCCGATGAGCCCCTGGCGCTGCACCGCCTGGTCGCCGGCCTCCGCCAGGTCCCGTTGCAACAGCTCCCGCGCGGCCTCCAGCGGCTGGCGCTGGGCACGGTCCATCATGGCCACGCCGAGGGACGCCACCACCCCCATCACGGCCAGGACTACCATCAGCTCCAGCAGCGAGAAGCCGCCCGACGGCTGCGGGGAGCGCGCCTTCACAGCATCCAGTTGCCGATATCGGCATCCAGTCCCTCCCCGCCGGGTCGCGCGTCGGCACCCAGGGTGTAGATATCGATGTCGGCATGCTCGCCCGGCTGCCGGTAGTGATAGGCATTGCCCCAGGGGTCGGTGGGGAGCCGGCGGACATAGCCGCCCTGCCGGTAGTTGTCCGGCTGGGGGGGCTGCGAAGGCCGCGTGACCAGGGCCCCCAGGCCCTGGTCGTCGCTCGGGTAGCGCAGGTTGTCCAGCCGATACATGTCGAGGGCCTGCTCGAGGGTGGCGATGTCGGCACGCGCCTTCTGGCGCATGGCGTCATCCTGGTTGCTGAGGACGTTGGGGGCGACGATGGCCACCAGCAGGCCGATGATGAAGATCACCACCATGATCTCCAGCAGGGTGAAGCCGGACTGGCGCAGGGGCGTGGGATGACGGGCGTTCATCGGGGTGTCTCCGGGGGTCAGGGGGAAAGCGAGCCGTTGAGGCTCATGATCGGCAGCAGGATGGCCAGCACGATGACCAGGACCACGCCGCCCATCACCAGGATCAGCACGGGCTCGAAGAGCCCCAGGGCGGCATCGATTCGGCGGTTGAAGGTGATCTCCCGCGAGATGGCGATGCGCTCGAGCATGCGTTCGAGACGACCGCTCGCCTCGCCGCTGGCGATCATGTGCAGCAGGGTGGGGGAGAAGCGGCCGGTGCGGGCCATGGCACGCTGCAGGCTGACGCCGCCGGACACGTCGGCGACGATGGTGTCCACCGCCTCGCGCAATACCTGGTTGCCCAGGGTGTTGCGACTGACCCTCAGGGCATCCAGAAGGGGGATGCCGCTGCCGGTCAGGATCGCCAGGGTGCGGGTCAGGCGGGCCGTATCCAGCAGCGAGAGGAGCTCGCCGATGCGCGGCAGGCGCAGTATCAGGGCATGCCATCGGCGCCGAGTGGCCGGTCGGCGCAGCAGGCGCTGTGCCAGCAGGCCCGCCACCACCAGGGCCGCGGCCAGCCAGCCAGCCGTGGCCTGCAGCAGGTCGGAGAGGGCGATCAGGCCCCGGGTCAGGGGGGGCAGGGTCATGTTGGAGTGCTCGAACTGCTCGGCCAGGCGCGGTACCACATGGACCATCAGGCCCGTCACCACCAGGATCGAGACCAGGATCAGCACGCTGGGATAGATCAGCGCGGTGCGGGCCCGGGAGCGCTGCTGCTGCACTCGCTCCAGGTGGTCCGCCAGCTGTTCGAGGATTCCCGCCAGGCGTCCCGACCGCTCGCCGGCGGCGACCAGGCTGCGATAGAGGTCGTCGAAGGTGCCGGGGTGGGCGGCGAGGCTGTCGGCCAGGGCGTGCCCCTCGCGGACCCGGCGCAGGACATCCAGCAGCACTCCGCGCGCCTTCGGCTCCTCGCTCTGCTGCACCAGGGCCTCCAGTGCGTCGCCGATGGCGATGCCGGCATCGACCAGGGTGGCGAGCTGGCGAGTCAGCATGGCCAGCGTCTCGGCGTCGAGGGCCCGGTGGCGCCGAAACCGCGGACGTTGTCCCACGGCCACCAGCCGGCGCGGAAACAGCCCCTGGTCACGCAGCAGCTGCCGGGCATGCCGTTCGCTGTCGGCCTGCAGCACGTTGCGCAGGCGTGACCCGTCGGGCTTGAGGGCCAGGTAGCGGTAGGTAGGCATGGTCTCTGCGGGTCTCCGTCATCCTGCGGAACCATTCTCTCCGCCGGGTGTTGCAGTTTGTTGTCGGGCTACGGGTGGATGGCGCGCAGGATCTCGTCGGAGCTGGTGTCTCCGTTGGCCAGGCGCTCCAGCGCGGCGGAGGCGAGGGAGCTCCGACGACGGAAGGCGTGGTGTGCCATCTCGGCTTCGGTGGCCCGGTCATGGATCATGCCGGCCAGGGCCTCGTCGATGTCGATGAACTCGTAGATGCCCACGCGGCCACGGTAGCCGGCGCCTTCACAGGCTTCGCAACCGACGGCCTCGGCCACACGCGTCAGCGTGTCCAGGCCGGTGATGCTCTCCGCCGCGACGCTCGTGGGAGGGCGCCAGCGCCGGCAGTCGGGGCACAGCCGTCGCACCAGGCGCTGTGCCATCACCCCCTTCAGGCTGCTGGCCAGCAGGTAGGGCTCGATCCCCATGTCCCGGAGCCGGGTGATCGCCCCCAGCGCACTGTTGGTATGCAGGGTCGAAAGCACCAGGTGGCCGGTGAGGCTGGCCTGGACGGCGATGGTGGCGGTCTCCAGGTCGCGGATCTCGCCGATCATGATGACGTCGGGATCCTGCCGGAGGATGGCTCTCAGGCCGTGGGCGAAGGTCAGGCCGGCCTGGGGGTTCACTGGCGTCTGGCCGATTCCGGGCAGGGCGTACTCGACCGGGTCCTCCACGGTGAGGATGCTGCGGCGGCTGTCGTTGAGATGGGCCAGGCTGGCATAGAGCGTGGTGGTCTTGCCGGAGCCGGTCGGACCGGTATTGAGCAGGATCCCGTTGGGTCGGGCGAGCAGGCGGCGGAAACTGCCCAGCACGGCCGGCGGCATGCCGAGAGTCTCCAGGTCGAGGAGGGCGGCCTGCTTGTCGAGCAGGCGCATCACCACCCGCTCGCCATGGATCCCGGGCAGGGTGGAGACGCGAATGTCGACGCCTCGGCCCCCCAGTCGCACGCTGATGCGGCCGTCCTGGGGCTGGCGCTTCTCGGCGATGTCCAACTGTGCCATCACCTTGATGCGCGAGATCAGCATGGGCGCCAGCACCCGGGGGGGACGCAGCGCCATCCGCAGGGCACCATCCACCCGCAGGCGAACGCTCAGTGCCTTCTCGAAGGGCTCCACGTGGATGTCCGAGGCACCGAGGCGCAGCGCCTCCGAGAAGATGCCGTTGATCAGGCGGATGACCGGTGCCTCGCTCTCGCTGTCGAGCAGGTCCTCGGTGCGGGGCAGCTCGTGCAGCAGGCTTTCGAGGTCCACCTCCTCGGCGAGCCCCTCCATCAGGCTCTCGGTGGTGTCCCGGCCGGCATCGTGCAGTTCGCCCAGTCTCGCCTCGAAGGCCTCCGGCCCCAGCCACTCGCAGGCGAGCGGCTGACCATGCTGTCGCTGGGCCTCCTGGAGGGTTTCCAGGCATGCATCCTCGCGGCAGAACAGGCGGTAGCCGGCCTCCTGCCAGTCGAGGGCCACCCCGCTGCGTCGCGACAGTCGGTAGGGCAGCAGCGGGCGCTCCCCGGCGGGACGATGGGCGCTCCCGTCGCCTTCCGGCAGGGTCATGGGAGGAGCTCCCCCAGGCGCTTCCGGCCCGACGGGTAGAGGGCATCGAGGCTCACGAGCTGGCTCTCCAGTGGCGGCAGGACCTGATCCTCCTCGAGGTCCCTGAGCAGCTGCTGGGCGCGCATGTGGCGGTACTTCCTGGCCGTCCCGGCATCCAGGGCACGGTCGTCGCGGATGACCCGGGCGCGGATGAAGACCATCAGGTTCTGCTTCTCGCGGCTGGTGTCGGAGTAGCGGAAGAGGTTGCCGACCAGCGGGATTCTGCCCAGCAGGGGGACCTGCTGGCGCGTGCTGCTGCTCTGGTTGCTGATCAGCCCTCCCAGCACCACGATGCCGCCGTCACGGGTGCTGACGGCGGTCTCGATCTCCCGCTTGTTGGTCACCACATCGCTGGCATTGACGTTGCTGTCCACCGAGGAGACCTCCTGGGCAATGGCCAGGCGGATGGTGTTGTCGGCGCTGATCTGGGGGCGGATGCGCAACTTGATGCCGACGTCCTCGCGCTGGATCGTCTGGAAGGGGTTGGCATTGTCGACGGTGGTGGAGCCGGTGATGAAAGGCACTTCCTGGCCCACCAGGATGTAGGCCTCGGCGTTGTCCAGGGTCATCAGCGACGGGGTGGAGAGCAGGTTGGTGTCGGCATCGCTGCGCAGGGCCCTGAGCAGGGCGGCGAAGCTGATGCCGCTGCTGTCCAGGCGACCGAATCCCGTCGTGATGCCGTTGAGGCTGCCCAGCAGGTTGCCGAGTGCGGAGGTGTCCTCGGTGGCGGCGGCCGTAGCCAGTGCGGTGATGCCCGTCGACCCCGAGGTGGCGAAGTTGACGCCGGCGACCGGGACGGTGCTGCCCGAGCCGGTGTCGGCGAAGAGCCACTGCATGCCGAGCTGGCGGGCCCGGGACTCGGTGATCTCGGCGATGATCGCTTCTACCGCGACCTGGGCGCGTCGAATGTCGAGCTGCTCGATGATGCTCAGGTAGGCCTCCAGCCTGTCAGGGGGGCCGGTCAGTACCAGGGCATTGGTGGAGGGGTGCATCGCGAAGGCGGTCCCAACGCTGCCTCCGGGTGCGGGAAGCTCCACACCCTGACCGTCCTCGCTCACCTTGGAGAGCGCACTGGTGTTGAGCTCCTCCAGGACCTTCAGCACATCCTCGGCGGCGGCATGGTTGAGGTAGACGACGCGGGTCCTCACGTGGCGCTCGACCGCGGTGTCCAGGCCGGCCACCAGTTCGCGGACCCGCTGGCGCTGCGCCGGGCTGCCGAGTACCAGCAGGGCATCGGCACGTGGCGCCGCGATGATCCGGGGCCCGCGCCCCTCGCCCTCTCCCAGGAGGCCGTCCAGGGTCTCTGCCAGCTCGTCGGGACGGGTATGCGCGACGGGAATGACCTCGGCCTGGCTCTCCTGGCGCTCGTCGAGCAGCCGGGCCAGCCGGTCCAGCCGGTCCAGATTGTCCTGCCAGTCGGTAATGACCACCTGTCGGCCCGAGGGGTTGGTGGTGATGGTGCCGGTCCGGGCGTCCACCAGGGGCTCGAGGATGGAGGCCAGTACCGTGGCATCGAGGTGGCGCGTCTCGATGATCCGGGTGGCCACGCCGCCCCCTTGCCGGTCGCCTGTCCCGGTGGGAATCGGCTGCGTCCTGGCCAGCTCGTCCGGCACGATCCTGACCTGGCCATCGGGCAGTTCCACGGCGGCATAGCCGTTTACCTGCAGTTCGCTCTGGAAGAGGCGGTAGAGCTCAGCGCGGGTCAGGGCGTCCTGGCTGGTCAGGGTGATGGTGCCTTGAACGCGAGGGTCCACGACGAAGGGGCGGCCCGTCAGCCGCGAGATGCTGGCAATGAACTCGCGGATGCTGGTGTCCCGGAACTCGACCCGGTAACGCTCCTCCTCGGGCGGGGTATCCGGCACCTGGGCGGCGGAAAGCGAGGAGAGGGCCAGCAGGAAGAGGGCGGCGACCAGTGGGCGAGGCGTCATGGGAGTCACTCCGTGTCGAACATCAGGGGAGGGGGCGGAGCTTCAGGCCAGGGCAGCCGCTCTTTTCGCCCCTGGTGGTCCAGGATCGCACCATCGGCAGTGATGGCCTCCAGCGTGACGCCGTCGACGACCCTGTCACCTTCGCCCACGACCCGCTGTCCCTCGGGCGTTTCGAGGACCAGGATGGTGTGGCTGGCCTCGGGGTGGCGCAGGCTACCGACAATGGCGAGCGGCAGGCGGGGCGTCTCCCGGGGGGGAGGCGGGGTGGCGGATGGGGGCTT
>NZ_JAWSUJ010000084.1:0-8652 GCF_033549285.1 Halomonas sp. | reverse complement strand
GCACGGGAGGCAGGGCACCCTGTCCCCGTGGCTCGCCCGTGGTCGACGAGGTCGGCAGGGCCAGCCGCATCGCCAGGGTGGCCAGCAGCAGGCCCGCGGCCAGCCAGCCCAGCCATCTAGGCAGCGCGCTCGGCCTCACCCAACGGCTCCGGGCCGCTGCCCGGGGTGCCAGCCGGGATGACCCGATACCCCGGCCAGGCGCACCCTGGGCGCCGGCGGCAGCGTCCAGTCCTCGGGACGCTCACCGAGGTAGGCTTCCAGGCGCTGCCACAGGCTTTCGCCGGAGTGCACCCCGGGCTGCCAGGTGGCCAGCCGCGTGCCGGTAAGCTCGCCGAGTTCGATGCGCTGTCCGACCTCGGCGGCGTAGCGGCATCCCCATGCCACGCCCTGCAGGCGTGGCAGGTCCTGGGAGGTGTCGAGCAGGGAGGGTGAGCCGAAGCAGTGGTCGCTGGCGCGTTCGAGCAGGGAGCGCAGGTCGTGGGTGCTGGCCTCCAGCTCCAGCAGGCGCACCTCGTGGCCGCCGGTGAGGCTGACCAGGTGGTCGCGCGTGATGGGGCTGCCGGGAGGGAGCAGTACGTCGTGACGCCATCCGGGGGAGAGGGCCAGGTCGGCACTGCCCTGGCCGAGCAGGGCGTCGTTGATCACGGCGTCCCAGCTGCCGCCGACGGTGTCGCGCCGCCAGAGCCAGTCCGGTGCCTGCGCCAGGGGCGCATCCAGCCAGCTGGCGAAGGGAGCGCGGTCTGCCTCCAGGCGCTGCTGCAGCTCGGCGGCACGGCTTCGTGCCTCGCCCCCCAGTTGGGCGGCGTCGGCCAGATGGAAGCGCGCCTCTACCCGCCAGCCCTGTCCCTCGGGCGAGCAGCTGAGCTGGAAGGCCCCTGCGGCCCGGCACCCCGGAAAACAGACCGGCAGGGTGCGCCCCTCGGGCTGGCGCACCGGCACCAGCGCCGGCCAGAAATCCTGTCCACGGGCACACAGCAGCAGGTCGGCAGCCGACAAGCGCTCGGCCAGCCACAGGCCGGCGCCGGTGCCGCAATCGGCCAGCACCACGACCAGGTCGGCCTGCTCACTCGCCTCCCGGGTGTGGCGCTCTACCTCCCGGTACCAGGCATCGAGCGGGCGCATCTCGTCGGCGGCGTGGGGGTCCGTGACACCGACCACCGCCACCCGCGCCCCTCCCCGGTCGAACAGGGTCAGGGGCCGCACCGTGCCGGCCGGGTTGCGCTCCTGCCCGAGCAGGCCGAGAACGGGGCCCTCGAAGGCCCGGTACATACCGGCGGCCTGATCGGGCCAGAGCAGGCGCTCGTCGCTGCTGACGCGCACCTCGGCCCCCAGCAGGCGGCTGGACGCCAGGCCGGCTTCCCCCCGGGTGAGGTGACAAAGGCCACTGCCGTTCCAGCACTGGCCATTCTCCAGGGTCAGGGTGCGTGTCTTTCCGAGGGTGTCGCGCAGGGCCTCGAGGCGCGCGGCCAGGGCGCCCTGGCCGCCGAGCGCGGCGCTTCTCGCCTGGCGCGGCAGCAGAAGGGCCGGTGGGCCGGCGGCCATGGCCATCGCCGCGTCGGCGGTGAGCCAGGGCGGCTGGCCCAGACGCCGCGATGGCCCCAGGTGCGTGGCCGGTACCACCGGGAATCCCGGGGTGCGGGCATCCAGGGTATCCGCGTAGTAGAGGAGCTCCACACGAGCCTGCTTGGGCAGGGGCCGTCGCCGCGGCGCCGTCGATACGGCACAGCCCCCCAGCCAGGAGGCGGCGAGGCCGAGCGCTCCGCCCCGCATCAGGGTGCGTCGGGTGATGCCGCGAGCGTCATCGTCCGGGAGGTGTGAGGGCGGCGTTGGCGTCATGGATGGCTTCGCTATCCTGCGGTGGCGTGTCGAAGCGGCGGCAGCCGCTGACAGGTCGGAAGTGGGCCTGGGTTGGTGGGATATCCTAGTGAAGGATGGATGACGCTTTCGTGACGGGCAGAGGACAGTCCCGTGAAGACTCTGCCTCGCCAGGAAAGCGTCTTTTATCGTTAACGCGCTTGTCACCTTGCCGGCTTACTTTTCGCTGGCGACCCGGCGAATCCGTCGGTTCCGGCATTTCAACCTGGCGACCTGGAGGGGCAAGCATGAGCAAGGAAATCGAGGATCATCGCAATTTCAATCAGAGCGGTAACGAGCCGTTCTCTTCCGTCCTGGAAAAGCACGTGTCGCGGCGTGACATGATGCGTGGTGGCCTGGGCCTCGCCGCCGTGTCGGTGATGGGGTTCGGGGCCGCCGGCGCCCTGGCCGCTCCCGATGCCCGTACCGGCATGAAGGGCAGCAGCGCACCGGGCAAGAAGCCGCTGACCCTGGCCTTCGAGTCCCTTCGTGGCAAAAAGCTCGACAGCGTCGTGGTGCCCGCCGGCTACACGGCTCAGGTGCTGATTCCCTGGGGCGCGCGGCTCACCAGTGACGTTCCCGAGTGGCGCGAGGATCTCGAGATCACCCCGGAAATCCAGGCCAATGCCATCGGAATGCACCACGACGGGATGTACCATTTTCCGCTGAACAAGGGCAGCGAGTCCCGGGAATTCCTGCTCGCCATCAACCACGAATACATCGACCAGGGCGCCCTCTGGGCACCCCGGGGCGGCCCGACCAATGCCCGCGAGGGGCGGCGTCCGGCCGACGAGGTGCGCACCGAGATCAATGCCCACGGTGTCTCCGTCGTGCACGTGAAGAAGCAGGCCGACGGCCGCTGGAGCCATGTGGTCGACTCGCCCTACAACCGGCGCATCACCAACGCCTCCGAGATGGAGATCGCCGGGCCGCTGGCCGGCAGCGACTATGTCAAGACCAAGTTCTCGCCCGAGGGCACGCGTACCCGCGGGACCTCCAACAACTGCGGCAACGGCTACACTCCCTGGGGCACCTACCTGGCCTGCGAGGAGAACTGGCCCGGCTACTTCGTGCGCAACACCGACCGGCAGCTGGACGATGACCGCCTGGGCGTCTCCCGGGGGCGCGGGCGCTATGGTTGGGAGACCGCCGCCGACGACTCGTCCGAGCGGAATGACGAGTTCGCCCGCTTCAACACCGATCCCGTCGCGGACAACGCCACCGGTGACTACCGCAACGAGGCGCGCACCTACGGCTACCAGGTCGAGGTCGACCCCTACGACGGCACTCGACGCCCCGTGAAGCGAACCGCCCTGGGCCGCTTCCGCCACGAGGGTTGCTGGGTGGGCAAGCTGGAGCCGGGCAAGCCGGTGGTCTTCTACTCCGGCCACGACGCCCGCAACGAGTACATCTACAAGTATGTCTCCAAGGCGACCTGGAGCCCGGCCGATGCCAACCGGCCGGGTGCCAACTTCGACCGCCTGGCGATCGGTGCCAAGTACCTGGACGAGGGCACCCTCTACGTGGCGCGCTTCGATGCCGACGGCCGCGGCGAGTGGCGGCCGCTGACCCCGCAGGCGCTGACCAAGGATGGCCGTCGCCTCCACGAGGCCCTGGGACTGGCCGCCGATGACCAGGCGGGCATCATCATCCATACCTGTGATGCCGCCGACCTGATGGGCGGGACGCCCATGGATCGCCCCGAGTGGGGCGCCGTGGACCCGACTTCCGGTGACGTCTACATGGCGATGACCAACAACAGTCAGCGCACCGCTGAGGGCACGGCGCCGACCTATACCAACGGCGGCAGCGACGTCGAGGAGCCGGGTGTGGGCTTTGCCACCGCGCCGGTGAATGGCCCCAACCCCCGCGAGTCCAACAGCGCCGGCCAGGTGATTCGCTGGCGCGAGGGTGCCGACGGGGTCCACTTCGACTGGGAGGTATTCGTCTTCGGTGCCGCTGCCGCGGATGCCGACAACTACTCCGGCCTGACCGAGCTCAACCAGTTCGCCAGCCCCGATGGCCTGTGGTTCGACGATCGCGGCAACGGTGATGGCATCCTCTGGATCCAGACCGACAACGGCTACGACCCGGTCGAGGAGGCCACCAACGACCAGGTGCTGGCCGTGGTGCCCAATGGCCTGGAGGTGGGCGACGCGCGCGCCGTGGTGAATGCCGGCAACCAGCAGCAGCTCAAGCGTTTCGCCGTGGGTCCCAATGACTGCGAGGTCACCGGGATCTTCGCCACCCCGGACAAGACTGCGCTGTTCATCAACATCCAGCACCCGGGCAACTGGCCGGCCTCGGAGGATGCCACCGCGCAGACCCAGGGCAGCGTTCGCCCGCGGGCGTCGACCGTGGTGATCCAGAAGGAGGATGGCGGCCAGATCGGCGTCTGAGCCCGGCTTCGCCGGTATCTATGCGGCATAAGCTTGAAGCCGTAAGAAGCATCGCCTCCGCGGCACGCGCCGCGGAGGCGATTTCGTCAAGGCTCGCGTCGAGCGTCAGGCCCTGGCGGCGTAGGCGAAGAGCAGGGTCTCCTGGGCGCTGATCGGGGCCGCGCCGCCGGGCTGCTGCTTGACGTAGAGGCCGTCGCTGCGCAGCAACCAGCTCTGGCAGTTGTCCACCAGGTAGGTCTCGAGGTCCTTGCGGACTCGGGCGGCCAGCTTCCTGTCCAGCAGCGGGAAGCAGGTCTCCACTCGGTGGAACATGTTGCGCGCCATGAAGTCCGCGCTGGAGCCCCAGGTCTCCGGCTTGCCGTCGTTGTGGAAGTGGAACACCCGGGTGTGCTCCAGGAAGCGGCCGATGATCGAGCGTACCCGGATGTTCTCCGAGATGCCGGGAATGCCCGGGCGCAGGCAGCACATGCCGCGGATGATCAGGTCGCACTCCACCCCGGCCCGTGAGGCCCGGTAGAGCGCCTGGATCAGCTTCGGCTCGGTGAGCGAGTTGCACTTGATGATCAGGTGGGCGCGCTTGCCCTTGCGGGCATGTTCGGCCTCCCGGTCGATCCTGGCCACCATCTGCTCGTGCAGGGTGAAGGGGGCGTGCAGCAGTTGCTCGATATGCCGGGCCCGGCCCATGCCCGAGAGCTGCTGGAAGACCTTGTGCACGTCGGCGCAGAGCACCGGGTCGGCGGTCAGCAGGCTGTAGTCGGTGTAGAGCTTGGCGGTCCGCGAGTGGTAGTTGCCGGTGCCCAGGTGGGCATAGTGGCGCAGCTTGCCCCGTTCTCGGCGCACGATATGCATCATCTTGGCGTGGGTCTTGTAGGCCATCACCCCGTAGATGACGATCGCCCCGGCCTCCTGCAAGCGCGAGGCCAGCGCCAGGTTGTCGGCCTCGTCGAAGCGCGCCCGCAGCTCGATCACCACTGTGACCTCCTTGCCGTTGCCGGCGGCCTCGACCAGGGCGTTGACGATGGGCGAGTCGGCGCCGGTGCGGTAGAGGGTCTGCTTGATGGCCAGCACGTCCGGGTCCCGGGCGGCCTCGCCGAGCATCTCCTCCACCGGCGAGAAGGACTGGAAGGGGTGGTGGAGCAGGATGTCGCCATCGGCGATCGCCGCCAGCACGCTGTCGGCCTTGCGCAGCGACTTGGGCAGGCCGGGCGTGAAGGGGCGGTAGAGCAGCTCGGGACGCTCCACGTCGCCCAGCACCGACATCATGCGGGTCAGGTTCACCGGGCCATTGACCCGGAAGAGGTCCGCCTCCTCGAGCTGGAACTGCCGGAGCAGGAATTCGGTCAGCTCGTCGGGACAGTTGTCGGCCACCTCCAGGCGGACCCCGCTGCCGTAGCGCCGCGACAGCAGCTCGCCGCGCAGCGCCGAGGCGAGGTCGGAGACCTCCTCGGGGTCAACGGAGAGGTCGGCGTTGCGGGTCAGCCGGAACTGGTAGCAGCCGAGCACCGTCATGCCGGGAAAGACCTCCTCGGCATGGGCATGGATCATCGAGGAGAGGAAGACGTACTCGCTGAAGCCCGCCTCGCAGAGCGCCCCGGGCAGGGCGATCACCCTCGGCAGCGAGCGGGGGGCCGGCAGGATGGCCAGGCCTCCCTCGCGGCCGAAGGCGTCCTTGCCCTCGAGCTGGACGATGAAGTTGAGGCTCTTGTTGACCAGGCGCGGGAAGGGGTGGGACGGGTCCAGGCCGATGGGACTGATCACCGGCATGATCTCGGTCTCGAAGTAGTCGCGCACCCAGGCGCGCTGGGCCTCGGACCAGTCCCCGCGGCGGCGGAAGCGCAGCCGCTGGGCCTCCAGGGCGGGAATCAGCACCTCGTTGAGGATCTGGTACTGGCGCGCCACCTGGGCATGGGCGATCTGGGCGATCTCGGCCAGCACCGAGCGGGGCGAGCGGCCGTCGGCGCCGGTGGAGTCATCGCCGAGCAGGACCTGGTTCTTGAGGCCCGCCACGCGGATCTCGAAGAACTCGTCCATGTTGGACGAGAAGATCAGCAGGAACATCAGCCGGTTGAGCAGCGGATGGGCCTTGTCCAGGGCCTGTTCCAGCACCCGGACGTTGAACTGCAGGTGGGAGAGCTCTCGGTTGAAGTAGAGCCCGGGGTCGGCCAGGTCCGCCTCCGGATCCGGCAGCGCCTTGGGCTTGATGCCGGTGCGGGTCTGGTTCAGCCGCGGGGCGGGAGGCTCGGGGGGCTCGCCGCCCTGGGGCGGGGTGGGCAGGTCGGGCTGCCGGTCGGGACCGCGTGTCTCTTCCATGGAGATTCCCTGTCGTCGGGCGGAAGGGCGCTGTCCCTCCCGTCGTCTATGGCGTCGCGAGCAGCCGGGCCGCCCGCTTGGCGAAGTAGGTCAGCACGCCGTCGGCGCCGGCGCGCTTGAAGCAGAGCAGCGATTCCAGGATCACCGTATCCGCCTCCAGCCAGCCGTTCTCGAAGGCGGCCATGTGCATGGCGTACTCGCCGCTCACCTGGTAGGCGAAGGTGGGCACCCTGAGCTCGTCCTTCACCCGGCGTACCACGTCCAGGTAGGGCATGCCAGGCTTGATCATCACCATGTCGGCGCCCTCGGCCAGGTCCAGGGCCACCTCGTGGAGCGCCTCGTCGCCGTTGCCCGGGTCCATCTGGTAGGTGGTCTTGTCCGCCTTGCCCAGGTTGCCGGCGGAGCCCACGGCGTCGCGGAAGGGGCCGTAGTAGCGCGAGGCGTACTTGGCGCTGTAGGCCATGATCCGGGTGTTGACCAGCTGCTCCTGCTCCAGCACGTGGCGGATCGAGCCGATGCGCCCGTCCATCATGTCCGAGGGCGCCACCACGTCGGCACCCGCCTCGGCGTGGGAGAGCGCCTGCTTGAGCAGGGTCTCCACGGTGCGGTCATTGTGGACATAGCCCGCCTCGTCGAGGATGCCGTCCTGGCCGTGGCTGGTGTAGGGGTCGAGCGCCACGTCGGTGATGATGCCGAGCCCCGGGATCGCCTCCTTGAGGGCGCGCACGCTGCGCTGGACGAGCCCCGAGGCGTTGTAGGCCTCCTCGGCCAGCTCGCTCTTCAGTTCCGTGCCCACCACCGGGAAGAGGGCGATGGCCGGGATGCCGAGTGCGAAGGCCTCCCGGGCCTCCTCGATCAGCAGGTCGAGCGACAGCCGCTCGACGCCCGGCATGGAGGGCACCGCCTCGCGCTGGCCCTCGCCCTCGAGCACGAACACCGGCCAGATCAGGTCGGCCGCGGTCAGGGTGTGCTCGCGCATCAGGCGGCGCGAGAAGTCGTCGCGGCGCATGCGGCGCAGGCGCGAGGTCGGGAACTGGCGTGTGGTCATGAAGCTCAAGGCGTCTCTCCGCATAGGGGGTCGGGACCGCCGTCCCGTCATTGTGGCGATGCTGGATGACGGATTGATGACAGCGGCAGTCGAATGCCTCGAGTATATCAGTGTCGCCCGGCGTCGAAAGCCGCGCCTTGTCGCACCCGGACCGACTCTCTAAAGTGAAGGCTTGCGGATTTCAGGGCCTGGCTTCGCCGGGCGCCTACCTTCAAGGAGAAAGGCATGAGCAAACAGGTGGCGGTCATCCTCTCGGGATGCGGGGTGCAGGATGGTGCCGAGATCTACGAGACCACCCTGACCCTGCTGCGCCTCGATCAGCTGGGCCTGGGCTATCGCTGTTTCGCCCCCGACATCGAGCAGTACCACGTCATCGACCATCGTCGTGGCGAGGTGGCCGAGGGGGAGCGTCGCAACGTGCTGACGGAGTCGGCGCGCCTGGCCCGCGGCGAGATCTCGCCCCTCGACGAGCTCGAGGCGGACGACTTCGATGCGGTCATCCTTCCCGGCGGCTTCGGGGTCGCCAAGAACCTCTCGGACTTCGCCGAGGCGGGGGATGGCATGCAGGTGCTCGACGAGCTCAGCGAGGCGCTGTCCGGCTTCCATGAGGCGCGCAAGCCGATCGGCCTGATGTGCATCAGCCCGGTGCTGGTGCCACGCCTGCTCGGCCCCGGCATCGCCGTGACCGTGGGGCATGACCCGGGCGTCGCCGGCGCGATCAGCGCCATGGGCGGCCTGCACCGCAGCTGCGGGGTCGAGGAGATCGTGGTGGATTTCGAGAACCGCGTGGTGACTACCCCGGCCTACATGCTGGCCACGCGCATCAGCGAGGCCGCCACCGGCATCTTCAAGCTGGTCGACCGCGTCGACGAGCTGATGGATCTGTAAGCTTCAAGCGCCGAGCGCCGAGCTACAAGCAACCCCCCGAAGGCCGAGACCCTCGGGGGGTTGCTTTTGCTGGCTCGGGTCTTAATCCTGCTTGGCCGCTTGGCCGCTTGGCCGCTTGGCCGCTTGGCCGCTTGGCCGCTTGGCCGCTTGGCC
>NZ_JAWSUJ010000083.1:0-19247 GCF_033549285.1 Halomonas sp. | reverse complement strand
GCCCCTGCAACATGTCGTCATCCAGAGCCTCGAGCAGCGGGGTATCGATATAGCCCGGGCCGATGGCATTGACCCGCACGCCCTTCGGCGCCGCTTCGATGGCCAGGGTCCGGGTCATGTTGACCACCCCGCCCTTGGCGGCGGTGTAGGCGGCCGTCTGGGACTGGCCGAAGACCCCGAGGATGGAGGCGCAGTTGACGATGCTGCCGCCGCCCTGGCGGTACATCACCCGCAGCGCGGCCCGGGCCACCCGGAAGACCCCGTTGAGGTTGATGTCGATGACCTTCAGGTACTCCTCGTCCTCGAGCTCGTCGGTGGGGCAGATGCCGCCGATGCCGGCGTTGTTGAACACCGCGTCCACGCTGCCGAGCTCGGCCACGGTGTCCGCGAACAGGCGGTCGACCTGGGCGGTGTCGGTGACGTCGCACGCCTTGAACAGGCAGCGGCCGTCGTAGCGGTCATCGAGCCGTGAGGCCTGCGCCTGGCCGTCGCCGCCCTCGAGGTCGGCGATGACCACGCTGGCGCCCTCCTCCAGGCAGCGCTCCACGCTGGCCAGGCCGATGCCGCTGGCGCCGCCGGTGACGATGACGTTCTTGCCCTTCATGCGCATGGTGCTTCTCCCTGTCGATGGCCTTCCGGCGCGACGAACGGCCCGCCGGTGCGCCCCCAGTGTAGCCAATCGCCCCGCCGCGGAAACCACGCACCCCCGGTTTCGGGCACTTTCTCAGCGCGTCTTGACCCGCATCAACTCGTCCCAGCGGGTGGTGTAGCGCGGGGTGCGCCGCTCGCAGCGCAGCGCCCAGGCGGTACCCCGGCGCGGCAGGCCGAAGCGCACGGTATCGCGGCCCATCTCGCGGTTGAGCCGGTCCACTGTCGCCATCAGCCGCTGGCTGCGCCCGCGCGCCGCCTCGCTGCGCGGCGCCAGCAGCGAGAGCTGGTGGCGGTCGGCCTCCACCAGGTCGAGCAGCATCACCCCGCACTTCTGGTAGCGCACACCCTCGAGGAAGATCGCCGCGAGCCCCCGGGCGGCGGCCTCGAGCAGCTCGCGGCTGTCATCGCTGGGTGCCGGCAACGGCACCACCACACTGTTGCGGTACTGGCGCTCGCCGGCCAGGTGCGGGTTGGTGCGCACAAAGACCATCAGCGCCCGGGCCTGGCTGTGCTGGCCACGCAGCTTCTCGGCGGCTCGGGCGGCGTGCTGGCGCACCGCCTCCTGCAGGTCCGGGAAGGCGCCGGTCAGACGCCCGAAGGAGCGCGAGACCATGATGCGCTGGCGCGGCTCATGGAGGTCATCGAGGACGATGGCCGGGCGGCCGCGCAGCTCCCAGACGATGCGCTCCAGCACCACCGAGAAATGGCGCCGGACCTGCTTGGGGTCGGCCTGGCGAAGCTGCCAGGCGGTGTGGATCTCCATCAGCGCCAGCCGTTCGGCGGTGCGTCGCGCCACCCCCCACAGCTCGGTCACCGGCAGCCCCTCGAGCAGCGCCCGGGTGGCGGGCCCCTCGGCCTCTAGCAGGCAGACACCCTCGTAGGCCGCGAGCGACTTGGCCGCCCGGTTGGCCACCTTGGCCAGCACCCGGGTCTGCGCCAGCCCCACGCAGACCGGGATGCCGGTATCGCGGCGCACCGTCTCGCGCAGCCGCTGGGCATGTGCCTCCAGGCCGGCCGGGGCGAAGCCGGAAAAGCCCACGAAGCTCTCGTCGATGGAGTAGGCCTCCACGTCCGGCGAGAACTCGGCGAGGATCAGGTTGACCCGGCGGCTCATGTCGCCGTAGAGCGCATAGTTGCTCGAGAGCAGCACCGCCTGGCGGCGGATGGCCGGCGGCAGCAGGTGCATCGGCGCGCCCATGGCCACGCCCAGCGCCTTGAGCTCGTTGGAACGCGCCACCACGCAGCCGTCGTTGTTGGAGAGCACGCCCACCGGACGCCCCTCCAGGCGCGGGTCGAAGACCCGCTCGCAGCTGACGTAGAAATTGTTGCAGTCGACCAGGGCGATCACGGCCCGCCTCCCGGCAGGGCATGGAGCACATGGGTGACCACGCCCCACACCTCGCACTCGCGGCCCGCCAGGGGGATCGGCGCGAAGCGCGGGTTGCTGGCCACCAGGAAGGTCTGCTCGCCGCGGCGCTCCAGACGCTTCACGGTGGGCTCGCCATCCACGGCGATCACCACCACCCGCCCGGGCAGCGGCTCCAGGCTGCGGTCCACCACCAGCAGGTCGCCGTCGTGGATGCCGTCGCCGAGCATGGAGTCGCCCTCGGCGCGCACGAAGTAGGTGGCGGCCGGGCGGCGCACCACATGGGCGTGCAGGTCGATCTCCACGTCCAGGTGGTCGTCGGCGGGGCTCGGGAAGCCCGCCCGCACCCGGCACCCCATCAGCGGCTGGGCCGTCTCGCCGGGAAACGGCACGGCGCGGCCGATCACCCGGGCAGTGGTGGACAGCGGCGACATCATGGGCCTCTCCCTCGAATACTGTGCATATGAACAGTATTCGACACTTCGCCCCTGCCTGGCAAGCCCTGCCGGCACCCGGGACGCGTGCTACCGTGAAGGAGCTCCCAAAGGAACCATCACCAAGCCCCCTCACCAGGACGCCCGCCATGCCCCATCCCCTGCTCTCCCGCCAGCCCTTCACCGCGAAGGGCAAGGTGGTCTTCGCCCGCGAGGCCGTGAACCTGATCCGTGACGGCGATGCCCTGGCGACCGGCGGCTTCGTCGGCATCGGCTTCGCCGAGGGGCTCGCCGTGGCCCTGGAGGAGCGCTTCCTGGAGACCGGCGAGCCCCGCGACCTGACCCTGATGTATGCCGCCGGCCAGGGCGACGGCAAGGAGCGCGGGCTCAACCACCTGGGTCACGAGGGGCTGGTGGCGAAGGTGATCGGCGGCCACTGGGGGCTGGTGCCCGCCCTGCAGAAGCTCGCCATCGAGGGGCGCATCCAGGCCTGGAACCTGCCGCAGGGGGTGATCTCGCACCTCTTCCGCGACATCGCCGCCGGCAAGCCGGGCACCCTGACCCGGGTGGGCCTGGGCACCTTCGTCGACCCGCGCCTGGGCGGCGGCCGGATCAACGACGTCACCCTCGATGAGCGCGTCTCGCTGCTGCCCATCGACGGCCAGGAATACCTCTTCTACCGGGCCCTGCCGCTGCAGGTGGCGCTGCTGCGCGGCACCACCGCCGACACCCTGGGCAACGTCAGCATGGAGCGCGAGGCCCTGACCCTGGAGGCGCTGGCCATCGCCACGGCGGTGCGCAACTCCGGAGGCGTGGTGATCGTGCAGGTGGAGCGCCTCGCCGAGCACGGCACCCTGCATCCCAAGGACGTCAAGATCCCCGGCATCCTGGTCGACTGCGTGGTGGTCTGCGAGGATCCCGCCCACCACTGGCAGACCTTCCGCACCGCCTACAACCCGGCCTTCTCCGGCGAGATCCGCGCGCCCATGGCGAGCCCCGAGCCGCTGCCGCTCTCGGCACGCAAGATCATCGCCCGGCGCGCGGCCTTCGAGCTCAGGCCCAACAGCGTGGTCAACCTGGGGATCGGCATGCCCGAGGGCGTGGGCGCGGTGGCGAGCGAGGAGCGCCTGCTCGAGCACCTGACCCTGACCGCCGAGCCCGGGGTGATCGGCGGGCTGCCGGCCGGCGGGCTCGACTTCGGCGCGGCGCTGAACACCCAGGCGATCATCGACCAGCCGGCCCAGTTCGACTTCTACGACGGCGGGGGGCTCGACATCGCCTTCCTGGGCATGGCCCAGGTGGACGGCGCGGGCCACGTCAATGTCTCGCGCTTCGGCCCGCGGCTGGCCGGCGCCGGCGGCTTCATCAACATCAGCCAGAACGCCCGCAAGGTGGTGTTCATGGGCACCTTCGTGGCCACCCGGGAGGCGCTCGCGATCGTCGACGGACGGCTCGAGGCGCCCCCGGTCGGCCAGGGCAAGTTCGTCGCCGAGGTGGAGCACCGCACCTTCAGCGGGACCCTGGCCGCCGCGGACGGCAAGCCGGTCTGCTACGTTACCGAGCGGGCGGTGTTCGAGCTCACCCCCGAGGGGCTCGTCCTCACCGAGATCGCCCCGGGGGTCGATCTGGAGCGCGACGTCCTGGCGCTGATGGCCTTCACCCCGCGGATGCCCGCGCCGCCCCGGCTGATGGACGCGCGGATCTTCCGCGAGGCGCCCATGGGGCTCGCCGAGGAGCTGCTCGACCGGCCCCTGGCGCAGCGCTTCAGCCTCGACGAGGAGGCAGGCATCCTCTTCATCAACTTCGAGCACCTGCGGGTCGCCTCCCCGGAGGACATCGACGCCATCGAGCAGGAGGTCGAGCGGCGTCTCGCCCCGTTGGGCCACCGCGTCCAGGCCATCGTCAACTACGACCACTGCCGCATCGACGACGCCCTGCTCGCCCCCTATACCGAGATGGTGCGCGGCCTCGAACAGCGCTTCTACACCCGGGTGACCCGCTACACCACCAGCGGCTTCATGCGCCGCAAGCTCGGCCACGCCCTGGAGGCGCGCGCCGTCTCGCCGCACATCTACGAGAGCGCCGAGGAGGCCCGCCAGCACCTGAAGGAGTGACAGGCCCGGAACGAAGAAGGCGGCCCCGTGGGGCCGCCTCGCGCGTGGTCAGGAAGGGGACGCTGGCATCAGAAGCGCTCATCCGCGTCCTCCACCGCCGCCGCCCTGGTTCATCATGCGGCCACCGCCACCCTGGCCGCCGCCGCCCTGGCCGCCGCCGCCCTGGCCGCCGCCGCCCTGGCCACGCGGGCTGCGCTGCTGCTGGAGGATCTGCTGGCGCATCTGCTGGCGATGCTGCTGGCGGATGCGCTGGCGCTCGGCATCGGAACCGGCCCCCTGCATGCGCTGGTGGTACTCGCGGCGCTGCTGCTGGTTCATCATCGGGTAGCCGTAGATGCCGTCCGGGTCGAAGCCACGCTGCTCGGCACGCTGGCGCATGAGGTTCTGGTGTTCGGCCTGGATGCGCCGGCGCTCCTCCAGGGTGCGCGCCTCGCGCATCTGCTGCTGGAACTGGTCGCGCTCCTGCTGGTTGAGCATCGGGCCGCCGTAGAGCCGCTCCTCGTCGGCGACGTTCTGGGCCTGGGCGAGGCCGATGGAGAGACACAGCGCCGCCACCGGCAGGAGCCGAAGGCCACGCGTGATGAGGGAAATCGATGCCATGCTTACCTCCCCTGCTGGCGAACCAGCCAGAAACCGTATGGAATAACTACTGTACGCTTTAGTTATAGCCCACCCCTGCAGGAGTCTCCATGGTTGCCATGCGTCGTGGAGCATGAGTCGCCCCACTCCTTGATATGCATCAAACCGGAAAGGGAAGCGAGTCCACGGGCCCGGGCCGTCCGAAGAGGTAGCCCTGGAAGGCGTGGCAGCCATGCGCCGCCAGCCAGGCCCGCTGGGCCTCGGTCTCGACCCCCTCGGCGATCACCTCCAGCTGCAGGCTCTCGGAGAGGGCGATGGTGCTGGCGACGATGGCCGCACTCGCCTCGTCCTCCAGCAGGTCGCGCACGAAGGACTGGTCGATCTTGATCTGGTCCAGGGGCAGGCGCTTGAGGTAGGAGAGCGAGGAGTAGCCGGTGCCGAAGTCGTCCAGGGCGAAGGTCACGCCATGCTCCCTGAGGCGCCGCATGGTCTCGCGGGCCTCGTCGCGATCCTGGACGAACAGGCTCTCGGTCACCTCGAGCTTGAGTCGCTCGGGGCGGGCGCCGGTCCTCGCCAGGGTAGCCAGCACGTGATCGACGAAGGCCGCCTCGCGGAACTGCTGGGGGCTGACGTTCACCGAGACCGTGAGGTCGGCCGTGGCGGGATCCCCGGCCCAGGCCATCAGCTGGCGACAGGCGGCCTCCAGCACCCAGCCGCCGATGGGCACGATCAGCCGGTTCTCCTCGGCCAGCGGGATGAAGTCGCCGGGGGAGACCATGCCGCGCTCCGGGTGCTGCCAGCGCAGCAGCGCCTCGACCCCGATCATGCGCCGATCGGCATCCACCTGGGGCTGGTAGTGGAGCAGGAACTCGTCCCGGGCCAATGCCTGGCGCAGGTCCGCCTCGAGCCGAGCCCGCGCGTGAAGCTGGGCCTGCATGGCCGGGTCGAAGAAGCGCAGGGTGTCGCGCCCGGCCCGCTTGGCCTGGAAGAGCGCCATGTCGGCCTGCTGGAGGATCTCGTCGAGGGTCGTGCCGTGATCGCGGTAGAGCGTGATGCCGATGCTGCCGGTCATCGTCACCGAGCTTCCGGCCAGGTTGATCGGCGCCTGGAGCACCCCGAGCAGCTTGTGGGCGATACGCTCGGCAACGACCGCCACCCGCTGCGGCTCACGCCCCAGGTCGTGCAGCAGCACGGCGAACTCGTCGCCGCCCAGCCGTGCCAGGGTATCGGTGGCGCGCAGCACGCCGCCCAACCGACTCGCGACCTGCAGCAGCAGCTGGTCGCCGGCATGGTGGCCCAGGGTGTCGTTGACCTGCTTGAAGTTGTCCAGGTCGAGATAGAGCAGCGCGCCGAACTGGTCGCTGCGATAGCTGTCCTTGAGCGCGCCCTCCAGGCGGTCCAGCATCAGCCGACGATTGGGCAGCCCGGTCAGGGGGTCGTAGAAGGCGAGCTGGTGGACCTCCTCCTCGGCGGCCTTGCGCTGGGTGATATCGCTGAAGGTGGCCACGTAGTGGGTCAGCTCGCCGGCCTCGTCGCGTACGGCGCTGATGGTCAGCCACTCCGGGAACACCTCGCCGTTCCTGCGCCGGTTCCAGATCTCGCCCTGCCAGCTGCCGTTCTCCCGCACGCTCTCCCAGAGGTGCCGGTAGAAGGCCTCGTCGTGGCGCCCGGAGCTGAGCAGGCGCGGATTGCGCCCCAGTACCTCGGCCTCGGCATAGCCCGTGATGCGGGTGAAGGTAGCGTTGACCTTGAGGATCCTGCCCTCGACATCGGTGATGACCATGCCCATGTGGGTCTCGAAGGCGGTGGCGGCGATGCGCAGCTGGGCCTCGGTGGCGCGGGACTGGGTCACCTCGCGCACCACGGCGAGTACCCCGCTGAAGCCCTCGCCCTCCTCGGCCAGCGGGCTGATGATGGCCTGGAAGTCGCGAGGCACGCCGGCCAGGGTGACACGATACTCGGTCTCCACCGGTTCGCCGGTGGCCTTGAGCTCGGCCAGGGCCTGGTCGAACCGTTGCGCCACGTCCGTCGACAGGACATCGCGGTAGTGACGCTGCAGCAGGTCATCGACATCCCCGACCAGCTGATCCGGGTCCAGGGCATGGACATAGACGAAGCGCCCCTCGGCATCGAACACGAAGATCATGTCCTGGATCGAGCCGACCAGGGCCTGCAGCCGTGCCTCGCGGTCCTGCACCGCCCGACGGGCCTGCTCGCGCTCCATCAGCCGTCGGCGCAGGTCGCCCTCCAGCCGCAAGCGACCGAGGTAGTGGCGCAGCAGCCACCAGCCCAGCGCCGCCACCACCAGGAAGATGGCGCCCAGCAACCAGAGCCGCTGCCACCAGCCGGCGAGCAGCACCTCGAGCTCCTCGCCGACCACCACCAGGAGCGGCAGCCCCTCGACCCGCTGCATGGCGTAGAGGCGCTCGCTGCCATCCAGCGGCGAGGCGGTGCGCAGGGTCGTCGACGCCTCGCCGCCGTCGAGGAAGGCCCGGGTCAGCGGCTCGCTGACCGGGGTGCCGAGCACGCCCATGGCGCCCCTGCCATCGAAGGCCGGTCGCCGGGTGATCAGCCGCATCTCGGTATCGAGAATGGCGATGCTCTCGCCACGGGTCATGTTCAGTCGCTCGAGGGCCTCGCCGAAGATGTCGGGATTGAGCCTCAGCACGGCCAGGCCCCGGAAGTCGCCATCCGGGCCGACCAGGCGACGGGCATGCGCCACATGGAAGTCCTGGCTGACGGCCGACCAGTAGAGCGGGGAGACCCACTCCTGGCGGTCGGCATCCTGCTCGAAGGCCTGGAAATGGGGCAGGCCGCTGACGTCGAGCCCCGGTGGAAATGCCGGGTTGGCAGAGGCCCGCAGCATCCCCCCGGCACTGACGATACCCAGGTCATCGATGAAGGCATGGCGATGGCTGTGCTGGCGAAGGAGTGCCTCGAGGGCCGCATCATTGCCGCGGCGTGCCAGCAATGCCTGCCCGAGAGGCGACTGGAACACCTGCACCAGGCTGGAGAGCGTGTGCTCGCTGACCTCGAAGGTGCTGGCCACCCATTCGGCCACCAGGTCGGCCCGCGCGCTGGCAAGTTCCCGCCCCACCTCGAGGTCACGTCGGTGCTGGTCCAGCAGGATACCGGCGAACAGCAGCAGCAGGGCCAGCAGGGCCAGCAGGTAGAGGGCGATGGCACGACGCCGCGTGCCCCGGTGGCCGTTCTCGGACGACGCCTCGTCGGTGGGGGGCGACGCGTCACTCATGTCACGGGCAATCCTTGCGTTGAATCAAGAGGGACAGTGTATCGGCTCGTCGACAGGAATGCGCCAGCGGCCTTGGCGGCTCGCTTTCCCGCAGTGCCCATTGAAGCAGACGTCGCCGCGGGCCACCATGAGGGTATCCGCCGACCACCGGACGGCGTCGGGAAGGCCTGCCCATGGACGATGTCGCCAGCCAGTTCCTCACTGCCAACGAGTCCGCCATCCGCCTGGGCGTGGCCTTGCTGCTGGGTGCGCTGATCGGCATCGAGCGCGGCTGGGTGGCCCGGGCACAGAAGTCCGGCGAGCGCATCGCCGGTATCCGCACCCATTCGCTGGTCGGGCTGCTCGGCGGCATTGCCGCCCTGCTCTCGGAGACCGTCAGCGACTGGGCCTTCCCGCTGGTCTTCGTGACCGTGGCCGGCATCAGCCTGGTCGCCTGGCGGGCCAAGCTCGCCGAGCAGCATGACTACAGCATCACCGGCCTGGTGGGCCTGCTGCTGACCTTCTGCTTCGGCGCGGTGGCCGTGGCGATCGACCTGGCCCTGGCCGCCGCCGGGGCGGTGATCACCGCGGTGATCCTCGACAACAAGCACGAGATCCATGGCCTGCTGAACAAGCTGCAGGCCCATGAGCTCGATGCCGGCCTCAAGCTGCTGCTGATCACCGTGGTGATGCTGCCGCTGCTTCCCGACCGCGGCATGGGGCCCGGCGAGGTGCTCAACCCCTACGAGATCTGGTGGATGGTGGTGCTGATCGCCTCGATCAGCTTCGTCGGCTACTTCGCCGTGCGCCTGGGCGGCGCCGAGAAGGGCATCCTCTTCACTGGCCTCTTCGCCGGGCTCTCCTCCTCCACGGCGCTGACCCTGCACTTCGCGCGAACGTCGCGCCAGAGCCGGGAGGTCGAGGCGATGCTCGCCGCCGGCATCCTGCTGGCCTGCGGCACCATGTTCCCGCGCATCCTGCTCTATGCCGCGGTGATCAGCCCCGGGCTGCTGCCGGCGCTGGTGCTCCCGGTCACGGTGATGGGGGTGATGCTCTACCTGCCGGCGCTGTACCTCTGGCGCCACCACCGCCAGGCCCTCAGGGTCGACAGCCCGACCCCGATCCAGAACCCCCTGGAACTGCGCACGGCGCTGCTGTTTGGCGGCCTGCTGGCGGTGATCATGCTGCTCGGCGAGTGGCTGCGCGGCGCCCTGGGCGAGGCCGGCATCTACCTGCTGGCGGCCTCCTCGGGGGTGGCCGACGTCGACGCCATCACCCTCTCGCTGACCCGCATGTCGCTGGAGCGCATCGCCCCCAGCACCGCGGTGCTGGGTATCGTCATCGCCGCGGCGGTCAACAACCTCTTCAAGTCGGGGTTGGCCACCGTCTTCGGTACCCGACGGCTCGGCCAGCGGGTCGCCCTGCCGATGGTCGCCTCCATGGGTACGGGCCTGGCGCTGGCCTGGTGGCTGTAGGGCCCCGCTCAGTCGTGGGACGTCGCCAGCAGCCGCGCCTCTAGCCGCCGGGCGAGCCCTTCGGCCCCGTCCTGCATCACGGCGTGGTGGTTCCAGGCGAACAGCGGCGCCGCAACCGGGTCCAGCAGCGCCATCCAGCGCCGCACGGGGCGCACCCGCCACTCGTAGCGCACCCGGGTCACACGCCCCTCCTCGCTCAGCCGCCAGCGGCCGGTTCCCTGCACGTCGCCCCGGGCCACGCCCTCGATCAGCCGTTTCGGCAGGACACGGGGCACACGGACCTCGAAGCACAGGCGATAGCCCAGCCGGCTCTGCCAGGTGGTGCGATAGACGCGGCCGATGCCCTCGCGGTTGCCCGGCGCCAGCTCCTCCACGGCGCACAGGCTCTTCCACCAGGCCGGCCAGCACGGTGCCTCCGCGATCGCCCGGTACACATCGTCGATGGGGGCCTCGAGCCACCAGGTGGTGACGAACCGCAGTTCTGCCATGGGGGTAGGCTCCTGTGCAGCGTCCGGGGGCGTCAGGGCGTGAAGAAACCGTCCGGCAGGTCGGGATCGATGACGATCTCCTCCAGTCGCACCCGCTCGATCACCTCCCCCCACCGGTCGCGGCTGATCACCCGGCGCGGAAACAGCGTCTCGGCGTCGAGCCACAGCTCGTAACCGGCGACCTCCCCCACGCGATGCCCCGCATCGCCCTGCACGACCAGGTGGTGACTGCGATGGCCATCGACCGGCGCCTCGCCCAGCAGGCGCAGCTGCCCCTGCCGGTGCAGCCGCTGGACGTTGCGCAGCAGGGACGCGACGTCCGACTGGTCCACCCGGTGACCCCGGGCGCTGCGCACCAGCGGGTTGAGGGGGCTGAGGGAGAGGCCGGCTCGCTGCTCGGGTGACCCGAAGGGCCACAGCCGGACCCGCCGGGTCTCGGGGCTGTAGATCACCACGGCCCCCGGATAGGGCGAGACCAGATCCATGCGGATGAAGCCCGGCCGCCGATAGGCATAGCGGATGACCTCCTCGCCGCGCCGCCCCTGGCTGCGCAGCACCAGGCGGTAGGCGTTCACCTGCTCGACGCGGGCCAGCGCCGCCGAGACCGGGTCGCTCGCCTGGCCAAGGGCCACCATCAGCAGCAGTTCCGGCAACATCTCTCCCTCCTGTACCGCCTAGGCCGCGCCGGCACCCAGCCGGGCCCGCTGACGCCGCCAGGCCGCGGGCGGCTGGCCGACCTCCCGGCGGAAGGCGCGACTGAAGGCGAACTCGGACTCGTAGCCGACTTCCAGCGCGATCGAGGCGATCGGTGCGCTGGAGTGGCGCAGCAGCCCGGCGGCCACCTGCATGCGCCACTTGGGGAGGTAGTGCATCGGCGCATGGCCGGTGAAGCGGGCGAAGCGGGCGAAGCGCTTGTGCAGGGACGAGCGTGACAGGCCGACGTGATCGGCGAGCCGGTCGATCGTCCAGGCCTCGGCGGGCCGGGCGTGGAGCAGCGCCAGGGCACGCCCGACAGGGCGGTCGTTCAGCCCGGCGAGCCAGGTCGGCGGCCCCTCGGGCAGGTCGTCGAGGTAGCGACGCACCAGTGCGACGAACATCGTCTCGCTCAGTCGCTCGAGCAGCGCCTCCCCGCCCGGCCGCTTGAGGGTCGACTCCGACAGCGCGAAGCGGATGAAGTGGGCGATCCAGTCATCGTCGTCGGCCTGGCCGGCCGGCACATGCAGCAGTTGGGGGAGGCTGGCGAGCAGCGGGTTGAAGGGATGGGCATCGCAGCCGAAGAAGCCGCACACCAGGGTCGCGCCGTGCCGGTCGCTAGCCGGGTCGAGTCGCGACATCGAGAGCGCGGCGCCGCGCCGGCTGGCGAAGAACGGCAGCTGCTCCGGGCGGGGCAACCCGTAGGGGCGCATGTCCACCTCGCCGCGCAGGCCCGGCTCGCTGGAGATCACGTGGCGGTCGCCGTGGGGAAACATGACCACGTCGCCTGCCTGCAGCTGCACCGGCGCCTGGCCGACCACCATGGTCCAGCAGCTTCCCTCGGTCAGCACATGGTAGGCCATGACGTGCTCGATGCCCGACATGATCAGCGCGGCGATGGCCCGGGCCGGGGGCGACTCGCTCACCCAGCGGTCATTGCCCTCGACATGGTAGAAGACCGCGCCCCGCAAGCGGATGCTGCGCAATACCTGGGACAGCGTGTCCTGACTCATGGCCACCTCGTCGGTGGGGGAAGGTGCGTCGAAGCCTGCATTCCTCAGTATCGCGGACGATGCCCCCCGTCGCCATGACAAACCGGATTCCCGGGCAAGTCCGTCGGAGTCGGGGTCAGTCGCGCCACCACCCGGCGTCGCATACTTCAGCAGTGGCCCTTGCCACCGTCATTCCCCCTGACCCGGAGAGACCCATGGAAACCCTGACCTATCGCACCCTGGACGGCCCCCTGGCCGCGCTGCCCCCCGAGGAGGCCGAGGCATTCGCCGCCGGCATCCGGGGCGGCGTCATCACCCCCGCCGATGCCGACTACGAGGCGGCCCGCCGCGTCTGGAACGGCATGGTCGATCGTCACCCGGCATTGATCGCCCGCTGCCTGGGCAGCCAGGACGTGCGCCGTGCCATCGACTTTGCCCGCGACCACCGCATGCTGGTGAGCGTGCGCGGCGGGGGCCACCATATCGCCGGCAAGGCCGTGGCCGAGGACGAGGCGGGCCGGGTCGACAGCGCCTATGGCCAGAACTACGCCCGGCTCCAGGAGGTCAAGCGCCAGTACGACCCCGACAACCTCTTTCGCATCAACCAGAACATCGCGCCCGCGGTGCTGGCCAGGACGGCATGACCCCGCCCGGGCCGGCACCTTGCTGCCGGCCCGGCTCCCTCTCGCCCCTCGGCCTCCTCGGGCGGCGGCAGGCTATACTGAGACGGCTCACCACCCCGCGCCAACCCGTCCTGCCGGTACCCAGCGCCCTGCCCCGGCACGGCGAGCCCGACGCCCCTGATCGCGAGAGGTACGGCCATGCACCGCCCATGGGTCGCCGCCGCGCTGCTGGCCTTGCTGCTCGCAAGCGTCCGGTCCCTCGCCGAGCAGGAAGACCTGGCGGAGGCCGCCGCCGCCAAGGCCGAGGTGCTGGAGCGGGTCGTCGCCCCCGACGCACACGCCACCCCGCCCGAGGAGCCGATCACCGAGCGGGAGGTGCAGGCCGTGGACCCGGCAGGCAGCGATCCGCTGGAAGAGCCGATCACCTGCCTGGCGCGCAGCATCTACTGGGAGGCCAAGGGCGTGCCCGGCCACGACATGGAGGCCGTCGCCAACGTCGTCATGAACCGGCTCGCCCACGAGGGCTTCCCCAACTCGATCTGCGAGGTGGTCACCGAGGGCTCCGAGCAGCCCCCCTGCCAGTTCTCCTGGTGGTGCGATGGCCGCCCGGACGCGGTCGTGGAGCCCGAGGCCTACGAACTCGCCAGGGAGGTCGCCCGACGGGCGATCAATCAGGAACTGGCCGACCACACCGGGGGCGCCCTCTATTTCCACCACCGGACGGTGTCACCCGACTGGGCCAGCGTCTATCCCCGCACCGCCGAGACGGGGGAGTTCCTGTTCTACCGACCCGAGGGCGGCATGGCCCGATAGCGCGCCGCTCACTCGCCCACCGTCGCCGCGTCACCGATATCCAGCCCCAGGAAGCCGCCGGACTGGCGCCAGCCGTACTCGGCCAAAAAGCCCGCCCGCTCGGCGTCGGCCAGCCAGTCCACCAGCTCGCCCATGTAGTGGAAGAACAGCACCTCGGCGGCCGAGACCAGCGCCGTGACCAGCGACATGGCGACCAGCAGCCCCAGCACCGGGCGCGAGAAGTGCAGGATGAAGGGCAAGAGCCCGCGAGGCGGCATGCCGGGCTCGCCGGAGGGGTAGGGGTCCACCAGGGTCTCGAAGGCACGCAGCAGCCGATCGGCCAGGCTTCCAGCTCTCATCCCGACGACTCCACTTGCATCAGGTCAGGGCGATGCCGAAACGCCGCAGCAGCAAGGCGAGCAGGGTGAAGCAGCCCAGGGTGATCAGCGCGCTGGCCAGCAGGGTCGGCCAGAAGCCCAGGCGCGAGAAGAGGGCCGGAAAGACCAGGAACATGGGAAGCGTCGGCAGTACATACCAGAAGGTGTACCAGGCGTGGGCAGTGATCTTCTGGGGCGGCTGCTTCTCGACATGCAGCCAGATCAGCGCCAGTACCGTCACCAGCGGCAGGGCAGCGATCAGCGCGCCCAGCCGGTCGCTGCGCTTGGCGAGTTCGGAGACGATGACCACGATGGCCGCCGTCAGGGCGTACTTGGTGATCAGCCAGCTCATGGCACCGCGCTTGCCGGGACGGGCAAGGACGCCCCTCCCGGTGGCGCCAGCTTCTCGCCCCTGCCGAACCGGGGCAACTACGGTGCCTCGTAGGGCCGGGCCCGCACCTCGTCGGGGCCGTGGCGATTGAGGATCTCCTCCGCCTCCGGCTGCGACGTCTCGGGGACGATCACCTTGACCTCGTTGGTCTCCTTGTCGAGGTACAGCTTCTCCCGGGGGAAACCCTCGGAGACCAGCTCGTCGAAGGCGTTGGCGGCCTTGTCGATGCTGCCATAGGCAGCCGTAACGGTCTGTGTCATGACACCCTCCGCAACAGGGGGTTGGAGTGTCCGGCACCGGACGGCACCGGGACGCGACGAGAGGGGCATGCCCCTCCCCTGCCGTCAGTGTAGTTATAGTTGCTCCCCCGTCACCGACCAGACGATCCACGTGACGCTTGTCCCGGATCAAGCCGAGGCCAGGCAAGGCGGGCGGACGCCGGGCCGAGAACTATGCTGGGGGGACATGCCTCCACGAGGTCGCTGCACATGGAGATCCTGCGCAAGAGCCGCCGCGAGGCCCGGGAGGCGGTGCTGGACGACTACCCCTCGGCCTGTGCCCGCTTCTCCTGGGACGAGGCCCGGCGCTGGCTCGACGGCCTGCCCGACGAGGGCGGGCTGAACATCGCCCACGAGGCGGTAGATCGCCATGCCATCGGCGAGGCCGGCGAGCGCACCGCGATCCGCTGGCTCGGCAAGGCGGGGGCGCGACGCGAGATCCGCTACCGCGAGCTGGCCGAGCTCAGTGCCCGCTTCGCCAACGTGCTCGGCGAGTTGGGTGTCGAGCGCGGGGACGGCGTCTTCCTGCTCGCCGGACGGATACCCGAACTCTACCTGGCGGTGCTCGGGGCGCTGAAGCACGGCGCCGTGGTCACCCCGCTGTTCTCCGCCTTCGGTCCAGAGCCCATCGCGACGCGGATGACGCTCGGCGAGGGCCGGGTGCTGGTAACCACCACCAGCCTCTACCGTCGCAAGGTGGCCCCGATCCGTGACCGGCTGGAATGCCTCGCGCACGTGCTGGTGGTCCGCGACGACGACCAGGCGCTGCCCGAGGGCACCCGGGAGCTGGGGCCGTTGCTCGAGGCGGCCTCGCCTAACTATGCGATCCCGGCCACCGACCCCGAGCAGCCGGCCCTGCTGCACTTCACCAGCGGCACCACCGGCACGCCCAAGGGGGCGCTCCACGTCCACCAGGCGGTGGTCGCCCACCACGCCACCGCCCGCTTCGCCCTCGACCTGCGCGCGGGCGACGTCTTCTGGTGCACGGCCGATCCCGGCTGGGTCACCGGCACCTCCTACGGCATCATCGCCCCGCTCTCCCTGGGTGCCACCCTGGTGGTCGACGAGGCGGAGTTCGACGCCGAGCGCTGGTACCGGATCCTCGACGAGGAGGCGGTCAGCGTCTGGTACACCGCCCCCACCGCGGTACGGATGATGATGAAGGGCGGCTCGGAGCGGGCCCGCACCCGGGCCTATCCGTCGCTGCGCTTCATCGCCAGCGTCGGCGAGCCGCTCAACCCCCAGGCCGTGCACTGGGGCGTGGAGGCCTTCGGCCTGCCGATCCACGACAACTGGTGGCAGACCGAGACGGGCGGGATCATGATCGCCAACTTCGCCTGCATGGACATCCGCCCCGGCGCCATGGGCAAGCCGTTGCCCGGCATCGAGGCCGCCGTGCTGCGCCGGCTGCCCGACGGCGGCGTCGAGCGGGTCGGCCATCATGACGAGGAGGGCGAACTCGCCCTGCGCGTCGGCTGGCCCTCGATGTTTCGCACCTACCTGCACAAGGAGGAGCGCTACCGCCGCTGCTTCGTCGGCGACTGGTACCTCACCGGCGACCTGGCCCGCCGCGACCCCGAGGGCTACTTCTGGTTCGTGGGCCGCGCCGACGACATGATCAAGTCCGCCGGCCATCTGATCGGCCCCTTCGAGGTGGAGTCGGCGCTGATGGAGCACCCGGCAGTGGCCGAGGTCGGGGTGATCGGCAAGCCCGACCCGGTGATCGGCGAGATCGTCAAGGCCTTCGTGGCCCTCAAGCCGGGCCATGCGCCCGACGAGGCGCTGCGCCGCGAACTGCTCGGCTTCGCCCGCAAGCGCCTCGGCCCGGCGGTGGCGCCCAAGGAGATCGAGATCCAGGCCTCGCTGCCCAGGACGCGCAGCGGCAAGATCATGCGTCGCCTGCTCAAGGCCCGGGAACTGGGCCTGCCGGAGGGTGACACCTCGACCCTGGAGACCTCCCGATGAACGCCTCGCCTCCACAGGATGGCCCCGACGCCTCACCCGCCATCGGCGCGGCCGGCCTGGATGATCCCGACAGGGCCCGGGCGTTGCTGTGGCAGATGCTCCGCATCCGCCGCTTCGAGGAGAAGTGCGCCGAGCTCTACAGCGCCGGCAGGATACGCGGCTTCCTGCACCTCTATATCGGCGAGGAGGCGATCGCCGCCGGCGCCATGCCAGCCCTGGCCGAGCGGGACAACGTGCTGGCCACCTACCGAGAGCACGGCCATGCTCTCGCCCGCGGCGTCCCCGCCGGGGCGATCATGGCCGAGATGTACGGCAAGCAGGAGGGTTGCAGCCGTGGCCGCGGCGGCTCGATGCACCTCTTCGACGCGAGCCGGCGCTTCTTCGGCGGCAGCGCCATCGTGGGGGGCTCCCTGCCACTGGCGGTGGGCTATGCCCTGGCCGACCGGCTGGCCGGGCGCGACAGCGTCACCGCCTGCTTCTTCGGCGACGGCGCCGTGGCCGAGGGGGAGTTCCACGAGTCGCTCAACCTCGCTGCCCTCTGGCAGCTACCGGTGCTCTTCCTGTGCGAGAACAACCGCTACGCCATGGGCACCGCGCTGGCGCGTCACCAGTCCCAGGTCGACCTGGCCGCCAAGGCCGCCGCCTACCGCCTGCCCAGCGAGTCGGTGGACGGCATGGACGTGGTGGCGGTGGCCCGGGCCACCGAGGCGGCGGTGGACCGGGTGCGCGCCGGCCGGGGGCCGATGTTTCTGGAGTACCGCACCTACCGCTTCCGCGCCCACTCGATGTTCGACCCCGAGCACTACCGCGACAAGGCGGAGGTCGAGCAGTGGCGGCAGCGCTGCCCCGTCGAGACCTTCGCCCGGGACGCGGTGGCCTGCGGGCTGCTCGCCGCCACGGCACGCGACGAGATCGAGCGCGAGGTAGCCGAAGAGATCGACGCCGCCGTGGCCTTCGCCGAGGCGGGTACCTGGGAGCCGGTGGAGCAGCTCTGCCACGATGTCTATGCCCGGGAGGTGAGGCCATGACCACGCAGACGATCGCCTACCGCGATGCCCTGCGCCAGGGGCTGCGTGCGGCCCTGGCCAGCGACGAGCGGGTCTTCCTGATGGGCGAGGACGTGGGCCGCTACGGCGGCACCTATGCGGTCAGCCACGGCCTGCTGGAGGAGTTCGGCGAGGCGCGCATCCGGGACACCCCGCTCTCCGAATCGACCTTCACCGGGGCCGGCATCGGCGCGGCGCTCAACGGCATGCGCCCCATCGTCGAGATCATGACGGTGAACTTCAGCCTGCTGGCCCTCGACCAGATCATCAACAACGCCGCCACCCTGCGGCACATGTCCGGCGGCCAGCTCAGCGTGCCGCTGGTGATCCGCATGACCACCGGCGGCGGCCGCCAGCTCGCCGCCCAGCACTCCCACAGCCTGGAGGGCTGGTATGCCCATATCCCGGGGCTGCGCATCGTCGCCCCGGCGACCCACGAGGATGCCCGCGGCATGCTGCTCGCCGCCCTGGAGGACCCCGACCCGGTGCTGATCTTCGAGCATGCCCTGCTGCTGAACATCGAGGGGACGGTCGAGGGCGAGCCCCACCCCATGGAGCTCGACCACGCCGCGATCCGGCGCGAGGGCGGCCAGGTCAGCCTGATCACCTACGGCGGCATGCTGCACAAGAGCCTCGCGGCCGCCGAGCAGCTGGCCAAGGCGGGCATCGATACCGAGGTGCTCGACCTGCGCACCCTGCGCCCGCTGGACAACGCGGCGATCATGGCCAGCGTGGCGAAGACCCACCGGGTGGTGGTGGTCGACGAGGGCTGGCGCAGCGGCAGCCTGTCGGCCGAGATCATCACCCGCATCAACGAGCAGGCCTTCTTCGAGCTCGACGCGCCACCGGTGCGGGTCTGCAGCCAGGAGGTGCCGGTGCCCTACGCCAAACACCTCGAGGACGCGGCGATCCCCCAGGTCGAGGACATCGTCGCCGCCGTCCATCGGCTGATGGGCGGGTCAGGAAGCGGGGGAGCTTCATGAGCGAGTTCCGCATGCCCTCCCTGGGGGCCGACATGGAGAGCGGCACCCTGGTCGAGTGGAACATCCGGCCCGGCGAACGGGTCGAGCGCGGGCAGATCGTCTGCGTGGTCGAGACCCAGAAGGGCGCCATCGACGTGGAGATCTGGGAGACCGGCACCGTGGAGCGGCTGGTGGCAGAGGAAGGCGACAAGGTCCCGGTGGGCGAGGTGCTGGCGGTGATCCTTGCCGAAGGCGAAAAAGCCGAGGGCGAAAAGGCCGAGGGCGAGGCGCCGGCCGAGCGCCCCGGACCCGAAGCGCCCCAGGCGCCTTCGCCACGTGCACCCGACCTCTCGCCACCGCCTACGACGGCGACGCCGGAAGTGGCAACTTCCGGCGCGCGACTGCGCATCTCCCCCGCCGCACGCAAGCGCGCCGCCGAGCTGGGCCTCGAGCCGGCAGGCGTGAGCGGCAGCGGTGTCGACGGCAGCATCACCCTGGAGGATATCGAGCGCGCGGCCCGGCCGGCCGAGGGGCGCCCGGCCGCCCCCTCCGTATCAGTATTTGTAGAGCGGGTCCTATCCGGCCCTAGGGGCAGACCTGCTTGTAGAACTCGAACTCGCCGGCCTCGCTGATCCGCACTATGACGGCGCACTTGATGGGGTCCCCGTCCTCGGTGAACGTCATCTTGCCCGTGATCCCATCATAGTCCGTGATCTTGGCCAATGCGTCGCGCGCGCACTTGCGGTCAGCCTTGATGTCGCCTGTAATGGTGCCACAGTCCTCGATCGC
>NZ_JAWSUJ010000082.1:0-19481 GCF_033549285.1 Halomonas sp. | reverse complement strand
ACCAGCTCCTTGAGGGACTCCTCGACGATGGCGAGGCCTTCCTCGAGCACCTCGTCCTCGATGGTGACCGGCATCAGGAAGCGGATGGTGTTGCCGTAGAGGCCGCAGGAGAGCAGGATCAGCCCCTTCTCGCGGGCCTTCTTGCACAGCGCGCCGGCCAGGTCGGCATCCGGGGTGTGGTTGGCCTTGTCGGAGACGAGGTCGATCGGGGTGTGGTTGGCCTTGTCGGAGACGAGGTCGATGGCCGCCATGGCGCCCATGTTGCGGCCGTTGTCGACGCAGTCGAACGTCTGCTGCCACTGGGCGAAGCGCTTGGCCAGCTTGTCGCCGAGCGCCTGGCTCTTCTCGAGGATGTTCTCCTGCTCGAAGACCTCGAGTACCGCCAGGGTGGCGGCGCAGGAGACCGGGCTGCCGGTGTAGGTGCCGCCCAGGGAGTTGGCGCCGGAGGCGTCCATGTGCTTGTCGGTACCGACCACCGCCGAGATCGGCATGCCGTCGGCCATGCTCTTGGCCATGGTGATGATGTCGGGCTCGACGCCGCTGTGCTCGATAGCGAACATCTTGCCGGTGCGCCCGAAGCCGGACTGCACCTCGTCGACGATCATCAGCATGCCGTGCTCGTCACAGATCTCGCGGATCGCCTTGAGGAAGCTCGCCGGCGCCGGATAGAAGCCGCCCTCGCCGAGTACCGGCTCCAGCACGATGGCCGCGGTGTCGCGCGGGTTGGCGTCGGTCTTGAGTGCCATCTTCAGTCCGCGCAGCGCCTCGTCCTCGCTGACCCCGTGGTAGGGCACCGGGTAGGGGGCGCGGAAGACGTTGCCCGGCATGGAGCCGAAGTCGGTGGCGTAGGGCGCGACCTTGCCGTTCATGGCCATGGTCATGAAGGTACGGCCGTGGTAGCCGCCGTCGAAGCAGATCACGTTGTTCTTGCCGGTAGCGGCACGGGCGACCTTGACGGCGTTCTCCAGCGCCTCGGCCCCGGAGTTGGCCAGCATCACCTTGGCGTGGCCGCGGACCGGGGTGACCTGGCTGAGCTTCTCGGCCACCTTCACGTAACCCTCGTAGGGCATCACGGTCTGGCAGGTGTGCATCACCTTGTCGAGCTGGTCCTTGACCGCCTGGACCACCTTGGGATGACGGTGGCCGATGTTGAGCACGCCGATGCCGCCGGCGAAATCGATGATGCGGTTACCGTCGGCGTCCCACACCAGGGCGTTCTCGGCGCGGTCGGCAAACTGGGTGGCCGGGCTGGCGGCGCCGCTGGCCACGTAGCGCTGCTTGAGTTCGTTGAGCTGTGCGTTGTTCATGGATCCTGCCTCCTTGGTAAGACGTTGCGGGCGATCACAGGCCGCCGACACAGACGTATTTTAGTTCAGTGTACTCATCCAGGCCGTGGCGCGACCCCTCGCGTCCCAGCCCTGACTCCTTGACCCCACCGAAAGGGGCAAGCTCGGTGGAGAGAATGCCTTCGTTCACGGCCACCATGCCATACTCCAGCCCCTCCATGACATGCCAGATACGGCGATAGTCACGGGCATAGAAGTAGGCGGCGAGGCCGAACTCGGTGGCGTTGGCCATGGCGATGGCCTCCTCCTCGGTCTCGAAGCGGAACACCGGCGCCAGGGGGCCGAAGGTCTCCTCGGTGGCGACCTTCATCTCGGTGGTCACGTCGGCGATGATCGTCGGCTGGAAGAAGGTGCCGCCCAGCGCGTGGGGCTCGCCGCCGCAGACCAGCCGGCCGCCCTTGTCCAGGGCATCGCGCACGTGGCTCTGCACCTTCTCCACGGCGGCGGCGTTGATCAGCGGGCCCTGCACCACGCCCTCGTCGAGGCCGTTGCCGACCTCGAGCCGGGCCACCCGGGCGGCCAGCTTCTCCAGGAAGGCCTCGTAGACCCCGGCCTGGACCAGCAGGCGGTTGGTGCAGACGCAGGTCTGCCCGGAGTTGCGGTACTTGGAGGCCACCGCCCCCTCGACGGCGGCATCCAGGTCGGCGTCGTCGAAGACGATGAAGGGCGCGTTGCCGCCCAGCTCCATGGAGGCCTTCTTGACGGTGCCGGCGCACTGGGAAAGCAGCCGCTTGCCCACGGGGGTGGAGCCGGTGAAGGAGATCTTGCGCACCCGCGGGTCGGTGGTCAGCACCTCGCCGATCTCGGCCGGCCGGGAGGCGGTGACGACGTTGATCACCCCGGCCGGGAAGCCGACCTCCTCGGCGAGCTTCACCAGGGCCAGGGCAGTGAGCGGGGTGGCCTCGGCGGGCTTGATCACCACCGGGCAGCCGGCGGCCAGGGCCGGGGCGCACTTGCGGGTGATCATCGCCAGCGGGAAGTTCCAGGGGGTGATGGCCGCCACCACGCCGATCGGCTCGCGGAACACCAGGATGCGCTTGTCCACGCCGTGGCTGGGCAGGGTCTCGCCGGCGACGCGCTTGGCCTCCTCGGCGTAGTACTCCACGAAGGAGGCGCCGTAGGCCACCTCGCCGCGAGCCTCGGCCAGCGGCTTGCCCTGTTCCAGGGTCATCAGCCGCGCCAGGGCTTCCTGGTGGGTCATGATGGCCTCGAACCAGGCGCGCAGCAGGGCGGCGCGCTCCTTGGCGGTGCGCCGCTTCCAGGCCGGCCAGGCGTCCGCCGCGGCAGCGACGGCCTCGCGGGCCTCCTCGGCGTCGAGGTCCGGGACCTCGGCCAGGGTCTCGCCGGTGGCGGGGTTGGTCACGGCGAAGCGGCGCGCGCCTTCGCGCCACTGGCCGGCCACGTAGGCCTTGTCGATCAGCAGCTGGGGTTCCGCGGGCATGGGGGCTCCTCGTCGGGGGTGGTCATCATGTTGGACGAGTGTGCATTATTTAAAACAAGTCGCCAAGCCCCGGTGTCGCCCGTTTTCGCGGCCGCTGGCCATTCGGCCATCGGCGCCGGCAACGCTTTCCGCTACACTATGGCGCCGACTCGCCGCGGTAGGCGGCGCGGCACGTTCCTGTTCCGGATTTATGGCGAGGTGAGCCTTGGTCGATCCCCTGAATGCCTGGTGGGCCCAGCAGCTGGTGCTGTGTGACTGGGCCTTCACGCCCGATCCCCTGACGGTGGAGGCCGATGCGGCCGTCGAGCGGCTGGCCGCCCTCGGGGTGGCCGACCGTGGCGAACTGGCCTGGTGCCTGCTGGAGGCCCTGGGCGCGGGGGGCGCCGGCGTCGACCCGGCCAGGCTGCTGGCCGGCCTGGAAGTCATCGCCCTGGGCGGTGCGGCGGGCTGGCTCGGGGAGGCGCGCGCCCGGGCCTGGGCCCAGCGGCTCGCCGAGGAGGTCAGCGCCCACCACGCGAGCCTCGATGCCTGGCTTGAGGCGCTGCTGCATGCCCGCAGTGCCGAGGGTTGGGTGCGCGGCGACGACGGCTTCTTCGAGGCCTGCGAGGCCCTCTCGGCCCTGGAGTACGACGGGGAGGGCGTGACCTGGGAAATGCTGCAGGAGTGGCTGGCCACCCATGCCACGCCGCTCGCGCTCTGGCCGACTTCCCCCGAGGATCAGGTCTGGCGGCTGCGCGCCGCCTTCTCGCCGGTCGTCGAGCTGCCCGCCGGCCCCCAGGACTGGCAGGGGCTGGCGGCCTGGCTGGAGGAGGCCTGGGAGGTCCGCAGCCGCGAGGACCTGGTACGCAGCCTGCTGTGGCTGGCCTCCCAGGGCGATCGTCAGGCCTGGGACCTGGATGCCGGACGCCTGCTCGAGGCGGACGCCGGGGTGCGCCGGCAGTGGCAGGAGGCCCTGGCCGGCACAGAGCGCGACTACGGCCGGGTGCTGATGGGCTTCCTCGATCAGGGCGAGCCGCTGGAGTGGGCCGCCTGGGACTGGTTGCGGCTGATCGACCTGGCCTGGGCCGGCGCCTGCCTGGGCTGGCTCGAGGCGCAGGAGGCCCGCGACTTCGCCGTCCACGGCGCCGACCTGGCGCTGCGCCGCTACAGCGACTGGGCGGCCCTGGCCCGCGCCTACCAGCGGGGGCGCAGCCTGTTCGAGGGGCGCAACCTGCTGCCCGCCCTCCAGGCGGACTGGGCGCTGCTGCTGCACTCGCCGGTGAGTCCCTGGCGTCCGGCCCTGCAGGGGCTGGTGCCGGAGGAGCTCATCGCAGCCTCGCGCGATGCCCTGCGCGCCTGGCGTGGCGACCCCCGTCACTGGACGCTGGCGCTGGCCGCGGTGCGCGAGCCCGAGTTCGCCGCCCGCCAGGGGCCAGTGGCCGAGCTGCCAGTCGCGCGGCGCGAGGAGGCGCGCCGCTACCTGGTCGAGACACTCGACCTGCATGCCGACGAAGGCGTCGAGGCGCTCTCCCGCTACTGGCTGCCGGCCCAGGCCCACCACCTCAACCAGCTGGCGGCGGATGCCGCCCACGGTGCCCTGCCGCCGGCCGAGACCCCCTTCGGCCACCCGGTCCCGGACGAGTTGGCGAGCCGCGATGCCCTCCGGCAGGCGAGCCGCCACGCCGCGACCATCCATATGGCAGAAAAGTTCGCCTTTCACCTGCAGATGGCCATGGACAGCGGGGTGTTCGACGCGACCCGCCTGGCCGGCCTGGCCGAGGCCCTGCAGGGCTCGCTGTGTCGCTTCTATCCCGATGCCCGTCGCCTGCTGAAGGCCTGGGCCCACTGGGAGAGCCTGCTTCCCGAGCCCGACCAGCCCCCCATGCTCGCCGAGATCCGCTGGCATCTGGAGGACCCCGGGAGCCTCTTCCACTGGCTCGACTGGCGCGGCGGGGCCTGGCTCGAGCCCGGACCGCGACCGACGCTTGCCCACTTCACCGCCATGGCGCTGGTCGGGCCGCTCAACAGTCCGGCCTGGAGTCTGCCGCAGCCGGAGAGCGAGCGCGAGTGCGCGGCCATCCGCGACTGGGTCGATGGGCATTATGCCCTCCACGGGGAGGCGGAACTGGCCGAGTTCCTCGAGTACCTGATCGAGGCCGGCGATCGGCAGGAGTACCAGATCAACTATGCTCCCTACACGCTCAACCATGGGCGGCTGGCTTCCGAGATCGCCACCCTGGAGAGCGGCGAGTGCAGCGAGGAGGAGGGCGCTCACCTGTTGCGCCTGCAACGGGTCAGGAACAACGAGGACGGCTGCAATGAGGTCGACCTGGCGGCCTGGGACATTGCCCAGGCCGTGGACCTGGCCATCGCCGGCCGCCAGCTGGGGTGGCTCGGCGAGGCGGCGTTCTTCGACCTGCTCGAGCGAGCCCATGGCCTTGCCGCCGAGCACTATGCGGGCTGGGAGGAGTATGCCCGCGGCCTGCACGCCGGCTTCTCGTTCTTCATGGGCGAGACCCCGGAGCGCGAGAGCTTCCTGGCGGGCTTCCGCCAGGCCCTGGTGGCCTGGCTCTCGGGGGCGCCGCCCCTGGCGGGGGCCTGGGCGAGCCTCGACTTTCCCGGGGCGCGGCCGCGCCACTGGGCGCCGCTGCATATCGATACGCTGCCGGGCGACAGCCGTACCCTGCACTGAGGGCTCGCCGTGATAAGAAAGTATGGTTTATAGTCACTGAGATTGATGACATGGCTCCTCCTGTCGGGAGCCTTTGCCAGGCAGCGAGCCGCCGACAGGCCGCTCTGGCAGTGATACCGGGCCGCTCCCGGCAACACTGCCACAGCGACAATATCCGCAGACCGGGCGACGCAGGGCGTCGACGGCACGGGTGCGGCTCAGGGAACGAGGTCGTCGCAGGATGCTGGTCAAACGCGTGTGTCGTATCATGGTCGTGGGGGGAGCCCTGGTGCTGCTGGCGGGCTGTGCCGCCTCGGGCGGCGTCGAGGAGCAGGCCGTCGGCGGCTACTTCGACCGGGACCTGCCGGGGATGCCCGCCGACCCCCGGATGTCCCCCGTGGACAATCCCATCCTGGAGGCCCGCGGCCTGCACAACCCGCCCCCGACGGTGATCCGCCGGGCCCTGCTGGCCCAGCACGAGCGTTGGGCCGGCACCCCCTACCGGCTGGGCGGCAGCTCCTTTCGCGGGATCGACTGCTCGGCCCTGGTGCAGAACGTCTTCAGCGACACCTTCCGCTTCGACCTGCCGCGCACCACCGAGGAGCAGGTGCGCGCCGGCCTCGAGGTGGCGCGTGATGCCCTGCGCCCCGGCGACCTGGTGTTCTTCCGTCCCCCCGGGACCTACCGCCACGTGGGCATCTACGTCGGCGAGGGCCGCTTCCTGCACGCCTCCACCTCACGGGGCGTGATGATCTCCGAGCTTGACAACCGCTACTGGCAGCGCCACTTCTGGCAGGCGAGGCGCACCCTGGAGCCGACCCTGCTGGCCCGGCGCCTGGGCGAGACCGGCGAGGGCTGAGGGCCGGGGCCTGCTAGAGCACCTCGCGGTGGGCCAGCACGAAGTCCAGGAAGGCCTGTTCGGCCCGCGACAGGTAGGCGCCACGTCCCCAGGCCAGCGACAGGTCAAGCCAGGCGGGCGGGTCGAAGGAGACGGCCCGGAGCTCCGGCTCCTCCACCACCCGCCGCAGGAAGGTGGTGATGCCGAAGCCCTGGCGGACGATCGCCTTGGTCAGTGGTATCAGGTTCGACTGGAAGGCGATGTCGGCCGTGGTGCCGGTCTCGCGCGCCAGGGCATCGACGAACTCGCGGTGGAAGTAGCCATCCTGGAACAGCACCAGGGTCTCGCCGAAGAAGGCTTCGGCGGAGACGCTTTCGCGCCTCGCGAAGGGGTGCTCCCGCGGCACGCAGACCACCATCTCCTCGCGCACCAGGCGGCGCCGCTCCAGGTGACGGCTGCTGTCGTCGTCGATCACCACCCCCAGGTCCAGCTCGCCCTCGGCGATCATGCGCTGCAGGCGTCGCGCACCGGCCTCCACCACGGTCAGCCGGATGCCGGGATGGCGGGCCTTGAAGCCCATCAGCAGTGGCGGGAAGTAGTAGGAGCCGAGCATCGAGGGGATGCCGATGCGCACCTCGCCCTTGACCAGGCCGTGCAGCTCGCGCATGGCGAGGTGCGCGGCCTCGGCGCGTTCGAGCAGCGCCCGGGCATGGGGAACCAGGGCCCTGCCCTCCGGGGTCAGGGCGATGCGTCGCTCGTGGCGGTGGAAGAGCGGCAACTCCAGGCCCTTCTCGAGACCGGCGATGGTCTGGCTGACCGCCGACTGCGCCACGTGGAGGGTCCGGGCGGCGGCCGTGAAGCCCCCTGGTCGGCCACGGCCAGGAAGACCCTGAGGGTGCGCAGGTCGAAGGGCAGACTCATCGGCGCTCCGGAAGTCGAGTCATAAGCAAACCAGATGATGATGATCTGGATATTCTGTTTGGCTTATCATTCTCGCCGGTGGATCATGGCCTGCCAAGTCGGAGGACGTCATGATCGCCGCACATACCCGCGCCTGGTGGCGAGCGACCCTGGCCCTGTGCCTGGGCTCCTTTCTGGTCTTCATCAACCTCTATGCCCCACAGCCGCTGCTGCCGGCGCTGCGCGAGACCTTCGCGGTCTCGACGCTGGGCATCAGCCTGGTGATGTCGGTCGCTACCCTGGCGCTGGCCGCCTCGCTGCTGGTGTTCGGCCCGCTCTCGGATGCCATCGGCCGGGGCGCCATCATGCGCCTGACCCTGCTGGCGGCCGGTCTGCTCTCGCTGGGGCTGGCGTTCGCGCCGAACTTCGAGACGCTGCTGGCGATGCGCGCCCTGCAGGGCTTCGTGCTGGGCGGGCTGCCGGCGGTGGCGATCGCCTGGATGGGCGATGAGTTCGAGCGACCGGCCCTGCTCTCGGCGGTGGGGCTCTATATCGGCGCCAACTCCCTGGGGGGCATCAGCGGCCGGGTGGTGGGCGGCGCCGTGGCCGAGGTCGGCGGGGCACCGGCGAGCTTCCTGGCGGTGGGGGCGATGACGCTGGTCGGGCTGGCGCTGTTCTGGAAGCTGCTGCCCGCCTCCCGCGCCTTCACGCCGCGCCGCTTCGAGCTGCGCGGCGCCCTGGCCGACCTCGGCGGCCACCTGCGTAATCCGCTGCTGCTCGGCGCCTACCTGCTCGGGGGCCTCAACTTCCTGATCTTCATCAACCAGTACAGCTACATCACCTTCCGGCTGGCCGATGCTCCCTTCGGGCTGGGTACCCGGGTGCTGGGGCTGATCTTCTTGACCTACCTGGGCGGCACCCTCGGCTCGTCGCTCTCCGGACGGCTGGCCGCGCGCTGGTCGCAGCCGGCCTGCATGATGCTGGGGATCCTGATCCTGATCGTCGGTACGGCGGTGACCCTGGCCGGCTCGCTTGGCTGGATCATCGCCGGGCTGACCGTCAACGCCTTCGGGTTCTTCCTGGCCCACTCCATGGCCTCGAGCTGGGTGGGGCGCCGGGCCCGCTCGGCGCGGGGCAGCGCCTCGGCGCTCTACCTGGTGTTCTACTACAGCGGCGCCAGCCTGGGCGGCTTCTGGCTGGAGCCGTTCTGGCGGGCCGCCGGCTGGCAGGGCGTGGCCTTGGCCTCCTGGCTGATGCTGGCGGTGACCCTGGGGCTGGCCGGCTGGCTGTGGCGGCGCGAACGTCGCGAGGATCAGGGGGCCGAATTGGCGCCGGCCTCGTCGCCCCAGACCTCCTCGAGCCGGTCGACGCGGCCGCAGCCCGACTTGTAGAAGCGATAGCGCACCTGGTTCTCGAGGTAGTAGTCCTGGTGGTAGTCCTCGGCCGGGTAGAAGGCCTCGAAGTCATTGATCTCGGTGGTGATGGGCTGGTCGAAGCGCTCGGCGACGGCATCCCGGCTGGCCTCGGCCAGCGCGCGCTGCTCGGCATCCATGGGGAAGATGGCGCTGCGGTAGGAGGCGCCCTTGTCGCAGAACTGGCGGTCCTCGGCGAGGGGGTCGATGTTGCGCCAGAACACGTGGAGCAGGGTCTCGTAGTCTACCTGGTCGGGGTCGTAGTCGACCTTGACCACCTCGGCATGGCCGGTGCCGCCGGCCGTTACCTGGTCATAGGTCGGGTCCTCGGTGTGGCCACCGCTGTAGCCGGAGGTGGTGGCCCGTACCCCTTCGACCTTGTCGTAGGCTTCCTCCATGCACCAGAAGCAGCCGCCGGCGAAGACGGCACTGGCGGTCTCTTCATCGGCCTGGGCTAGGCCAAAGGTGCCAATCGCGGCCGGCAAGGCAAGCAGGGTCATCCGGCAAAAGGCAGGAAAGGACAAGGCTCTCATCTTGGGGCTCCATGGGTCAGTGATCACAGGTTTGAGGGACGTGATACCTTTGAGTTCCCAATTCTCCCAGTTCCTTTCAGGATACTGTGTTCGCTTCCGCGTAAGTTACCGTCATCGACAACGACAGAGGGGCGACTTCGACGGCCGCGCATGCGGCGATCCTTATCATTTACCTACGGGAGTGCCCCCTTGACTCGACGACGCCTGATACTCGCGGCCGTGATCGCCCTGCTGGTCGCGGCCTACTTTCTCAGCGGGGCCAATCAGGCCCTGACCCTCGACAACCTGCAGGCCGAGCAGGCGCGCTTCCAGGCCTGGCTGGCCGCGGAACCGCTGACTGTCGCCGGCGGCTTCTTCCTGATCTATGTGGCCATCACGGCGGTATCGCTGCCCGGGGCGACCCTGCTCACCCTGCTCGGCGGGGCACTCTTCGGTTTCGGCTGGGGGCTGCTGCTGATCTCCTTCGCCAGCACCCTCGGGGCCACGCTGGCCGCGCTGGTTGCCCGCACCCTGGCGCGCGCCCCACTGGAGCGACGCTTTGCCACCCAGCTCGCCCGCATCAATGCCGGCATCGAGCGCGAGGGGGCCTTCTATCTCTTCACCCTGCGACTGATCCCACTCTTTCCCTTCTTCGTCATCAACCTGGTGATGGGACTGACTCGCATGCGGCTCTGGACCTTCTACTGGGTCAGCCAGGTCGGCATGCTGCCGGGCACGGCGGTCTACGTGAACGCGGGGCGCGAGCTCGGCAACCTGGAATCGCTCTCCGGGGTCCTCTCCCCTGGGTTGATCGGCTCCTTCGTGCTGATCGGCCTCTTTCCCTGGCTGGCCCGTGCCCTGGTGGCCGTCGGCAAGCGCCGCCAGCTGGCCCGCCGCTTCGATCGCCCGCGCCACTTCGACCAGGACATCGTGGTGATCGGTGGCGGATCGGCCGGGCTGGTCGCGAGCTACATCGCCGCGGCGGTCAAGGCCCGGGTCGCGCTGGTGGAGCGCGACCGCCTGGGTGGCGACTGCCTCAACACCGGCTGCGTGCCCTCCAAGGCGTTGATCCGGGCCGCGCGTGTCGCCAGCGAGATCCGCGAGGCCCCGCGCTACGGGGTCTCCGCCGGGGCGCCCGAGGTGGACTTCGCCGCGGTGATGGGCCATGTCCACCGCGCCATCCGCGAGGTGGAGCCCCACGACAGTCGCGAGCGCTACGAGGGGCTCGGCGTGGAGGTGATCGCCGGCGACGCCGTCCTCGAGGATCCCTGGCGGGTGCGTATCCGCGAGGCCTCGGGCGAGCGGGTGCTGACCACGCGCCATGTGATCATCGCCAGCGGGGCGCGGCCCCGCGTGCCGCCGCTGCCTGGCCTGGAGGCGATCGAGGTGCTCACCTCCGACAACCTCTGGCGGCTCGAGACCCTGCCCGAGCGCCTGGTGGTGCTGGGCGGCGGCCCCATCGGCTGCGAGCTGGGCCAGAGCTTCGCCCGGCTGGGCAGCCGGGTGGCGCTGGTGGAGATGGGCGGCCAGCTGCTGCCCCGGGAAGACCGGGAGGTTGCCGCCGAGGTCGAGGCACGGCTGGGGGAGGAGGGCCTGGCGGTCCACCTCGGCACCCGGGCGCTGCGGGTGGTGGCCGAGGAGGGCGGTGGCCATGCGCTGGAGGTCGAGCGGCATGACGCCCAGGGCGAGGCGCTGATCGAGCGGCTGCCCTTCTCCCACCTGCTGGTGGCGGTGGGGCGCCAGGCCAACGTCGAGGGGCTGGGCCTCGAGGCCCTCGGTGTCGAGACCCGGCCCGACGGCACCCTGGCCGTGGACGAGTCCCTGCAGAGCGTGCTGCCCAACGTCTGGGCCTGCGGCGACGTGGCGGGCCCCTACCAGCTGACCCATGCCAGCGCCCACCAGGCCTGGCATGCCACGGTGAACGCGCTGTTCGGCGAGCTCAAGCGCTTCCGGGTGAGCTATCGGGCCCTGCCGGCAGTCACCTTCACCGACCCCGAGGTGGCGCGGGTCGGGCTCAACGAGCGCGAGGCCCTCGCGGCGGGCGTCGAGGTCGAGGTCACCCGCTACGCCCTGAGCGAGTTGGATCGCGCCATCGCCGAGGGCAGTACCCGCGGCTTCGTGAAGGTGCTGACCGTGCCCGGCCGTGACCGGATCCTCGGCGCCACCATCGTCGGCCAGGGGGCCGGGGAGATGCTCGCCGAGTTCACCCTGGCGATGACCCGCGGTATCGGGCTCAACAAGCTGCTGGGCACCATCCATCCCTATCCGACCCACAGCGAGGCGGTCAAGGCCACGGCCGGGGTGTGGAAGAATGCCCACAAGCCCGAACGCCTGCTGGGCTGGCTTAAGCGCTACTTCGCCTGGCGGCGCGGCCCGTCGGTCGAGAGCGCCGCCGCGCCATCGGCCGGGCAGACCACGGATCAAGACGCTGAAGGAGCGACCGGGAAAGGGGGGCAGTAATGTTCGATCGCTGGACCATGCCCCTCACCCAGGCACCGCTGACGCGCCTGGCGCGGGGCCTTGCGAGATGGCGGGTGCGTCCCGATCAGGTGACGGTCGCTGCCTTCCTGATGGGGATGCTGGCCCTGCCGCTGCTGGCCCTGGGGTGGTACCTGCCGGCGCTGGTGGCCATCCTGCTCAACCGCCTGGGAGATGGCCTGGATGGCGCCCTGGCCAGGCTGACGGGGGAGGTGAGCGATGCCGGGGGCTTTCTCGACATCGGCCTGGACTTCGTCTTCTACGCGGCGGTGGTGCTGGGCTTCGCCCTGGCTGAGCCGGCGGCCAATGCCTTGGCGGCGGCCTTCCTGCTGTTCGCCTTCATCGGCACCGGGACCTCCTTCCTGGCCTTCGCCATCATGGCCACGCGCCACGGCCTGGAGCGTCCGCGCTTCCAGCAGAAGGCCTTCTACTACCTGCACGGCCTGACCGAGGGCACCGAGACCGTGCTGGCCTTCGTGCTCTTCTGCCTGTTTCCCGGGCATTTTGCGCTGCTGGCGTGGGTCTTCGGCGCGGCCTGCCTGATCACCACCGCCACCCGGCTATGGGGCGGGCACCGCACCCTGCGGGCCTTCGAGCAGGAGCGTCGGACATCCTCGTAGCCCTGAACGAAGAAGGGGCAGCCAGTGGCTGCCCCTCCTGAACGTGGCTGCACCTCTCGGCGGCCGCTGCGGTCGGTCGAGCGTTCAGTGCTCGTGGCCGCCCTCGCCGTGCACGTGGCCGTGCTCGACCTCTTCCTCGCTGGCCTCGCGGACCTCGGCGATCTCCACGTCGAAGTTCAGGGACTGGCCGGCGAGCGGGTGGTTGCCGTCGACGGTGACGGTGTCGCCTTCCACGCTGGTCACCGTGACCATCAGCGGGCCGCCCTGGGTCTGGGCCTGGAACTGCATGCCGGGCTCGACGCTGTCGACGCCCTGGAAGGCGTCACGCGGCACTTCCTGAACCAGCTGAGGCTGGACTTCGCCGTAGCCTTCTTCCGGGGAAACCTTGGCCTGGAGCTTGTCGCCGGTGGTGCGACCTTCCAGCTGCTTCTCGAGGCCCGGAATGATGTTGCCGGCGCCGTGGAGGTAGGTCAGCGGCTCGCGGCCTTCCGAGCTGTCCAGCACTTCACCTGCATCGTTGGTCAGGGTGTAGTGGAACGCGACAACGGAATTCTGCGCAATCTGCATTGATGAACCTTTCGGTGAGTGCATGTAGCGCGACATGGTAACGCGGCAGTCAAGCCACTGTCAGGGGCATGGAGGAAATTCAGGATGTGAGGGCCGAGCCTGAGTCGCATTCACGCCTTTCCGGGCCCGCGCGGGGGGACTTTCGGACGGTTGCGTGGCCTACCGGGCAGGGATACCCTTGCCAGAGTCCGATTTCCCGATTCCCTTCGAACGTCCCTTCCATGGAGAGTGCCATGACCCTGACCCTGATCTGGCTGATCGCCTTCGCCGTCTTCCTGTACCTGTTCCTCAAGCGCTGGGAGGCCTCCGTCAGCGGCATTCTCGATGCGCTGCTGCCTGCCGTGCTGCGCAGCGAGGATGATCGCTGGGTATGGTGTCCGGCCCTGGCGGTGCTTGGCGCCACCTTCATCGTGCGTCCCGTGGACCTGCTGTTCACGGTGATCGTGATCGGCGTGGTGGCGCTGGTCGCCACCAAGCTGGCCGGCTGGGCCATGAACAAGGTCGACCTGCACTGAGGCTGTCCCCGGTCCTCCCCGATCATGACCGGAACGAGGAAGGCCCGCGGAGTGCTCCGCGGGCCTTCCTCGTTGACGGTAGATCAACTTGCCCGGTCGTTCATCCCGGGACGCCCAGCACCGTCCTCAGTAGGGCGCCACGCTGACGCTGCTGCCGCTGCCGATCAGGCGCACGCGCTGGCCGACCTGGAAGTTCTGGTCCGCCTTCTGGACCACGACCACGTTCTGGCCATTGTCCTGGCGGATCTCCATTTCCCAGGCGGTGATGCGGTTGGTGGCTTCCTCGGCCTTGGTACCGACCACGGCACCGCCGATAGCGCCGGCCACGGTGGCCAACTGGCGTCCGGTGCCGCCGCCCACCTGGTTGCCGAGGATGCCGCCGATCACGGCGCCGCCGCCGGAGCCGAGCAGGCCACCGGCGCGGCTGTCGGCCTGGATCTGCACCTGGCGAAGGGCAGTGATGGTGCCGAAGGTCACGGTCTGGGCCGACTTGGCCTGGTTGCCGCTGTAGACGTTGCCCGAATAGGGGGCGGTGTTGGCACAGCCGGCCAGGGTCAGGACGCCGATGGCCAGAACGGGAAGAAGGCGTTTCATGCAGGATCTCCTTGATGTCCGCGACGAACACTCGGTCTCCGGAGGGTGACCAAAGGTTAATGGACGGTGTTCTTTAACGAGTCTACCCATTGCACACCGGCTTGGCCAGCGCGTCGGGCTTCCTGCCACGAGTGTAGCGCCGGCTTGCGGTCGACAATATGAAAAAAGGGAGGCCAATCGGCCTCCCCAGGGGTTCCAGTGGTCGTTGCCTGCGGCCTCAGCCGAACTGGTTCATGGTGTTGTCCTTGCCGCCGGCCTTGAGTGCCGCCTCGCCGTGGAAGAACTCCTTGTGGTCGTCACCGATGTTGGAGCCGGCCATGTCCTGGTGCTTGACGGTGGCGATGCCCTCGCGGATCTCCTTGCGCTGCACCCCGGCCACATAGGCCAGCATGCCCTCGTCGCCGAAGTAGCCCTTGGCCAGGTTGTCGGTGGAGAGGGCCGCGGTGTGGTAGGTCGGCAGGGTGATCAGGTGGTGGAAGATGCCGGCCTCGCGAGCGGCGTCGCGCTGGAAGTTGCGGGTCCACTCGTCGGCCAGCCGGCCGAGTTCGGTGTCGTCGTACTTCGCGTTCATCAGGTCGGCACGGTCGTACTCGGACACATCCTTGCCTTCCTGCTCCCAGGCATCGAATACCTGCTGGCGGAAGTTCAGGGTCCAGTTGAAGGACGGGCTGTTGTTGTAGACCAGCTTGGCGTCCGGGCAGACCTCGCGGATGCGGTTGACCATCCCGGCGATCTGGCCGACGTGGGGCTTCTCGGTCTCGATCCACAGCAGGTCGGCACCGTTCTGCAGGCTGGTGATGCAGTCCAGCACCACGCGGTCCTCGCCGGTGCCCGGCTTGAACTCGTAGAGGCCGGAGGCCAGGCGCTTGACCTTGACCAGCTTGCCTTTCTGCTTGATCACCACGTCGCCGTTGTTGATGTCGGAGGCCGAGGCGATCTCGTCGCCGTCGAGGAAGCTGTTGTACTGGTCGCCCAGGTCGCCCGGCTCGTTGGTCACGGCGATCTTCTGGGTCAGGCCGGCACCCAGGGAGTCGGTGCGGGCCACGATCACCCCATCCTCGACGCCGAGTTCCAGGAAGGCATAGCGCACGGCGTTGATCTTGGCGATGAAGTCCTCGTGGGGCACGGTGACCTTGCCGGCCTGGTGGCCGCACTGCTTCTCGTCGGAGACCTGGTTCTCGATCTGGATGCAGCAGGCGCCGGCCTCGATCATCTTCTTGGCCAGCAGGTAGGTGGCCTCGGCGTTGCCGAAACCCGCATCGATGTCGGCGATGATCGGCACGACGTGTGTCTCGAAACCGTCGATCTTCGCCATGGCCTCGTCGGCCTTCGCCTGGTCACCGGCCTTCTTGGCCTCGTCCAGGTCACGGAAGAGGTGGTTGAGCTCCCAGGCATCGGCCTGGCGCAGGAAGGTGTAGAGCTCCTCGATCAGGCCCGGCACGGTGGTCTTCTCGTGCATGGACTGGTCGGGCAGGGGGCCGAACTCGGAGCGCAGGGCGGCGACCATCCAGCCGGAGAGGTAGAGGTAGGAGCGCTTGGTGGTGCCGAAGTGCTTCTTGACGGAGATCATCTTCTGCTGGCCGATGAAGCCGTGCCAGCAGCCCAGCGACTGGGTGTACTGCGAGGTGTCGGCGTCATAGGCCGCCATGTCCTCGCGCATGATCCCGGCGGTGTAGCGGGCGATGTCCAGGCCGGTCTGGAAGCGGTTCTGCACGCGCATGCGGGCGGCATGCTCGGGGTTGATGTTGTCCCACTTGCCCTGCTGGGCTTCGCGCAGTTGAGCCAGAGCCTTGAGTTCGTCTTTGAATGTCGTCATGGGGCCATCCTTCGGGTCAGGAGTGGAATCTCGTGATCGCGATGTCGGATAAGGAACCGGTGTCGCGGCCGCTGGAGTCGCCTGCTGCATCATTCGGCAATGCCTTATGCTGCACCTGCGAAGTGCTCTCAGGGTCGACCAGATGGCGGGGCTTGTCTCTACGGCCTTGGTCGAACCTCGGGGAGGGTATGCCAGCCGATCTGCCTGATCCTGTCGGTCGGCAGGCAAACAGCCGTTTTACCCTCGCCATGGCAGCCACTATGGCCCCTGGCGACGGGCTTCAGCAATTGACCCTTGGGGGGAGAGGGCGTTGTAGCTCGACTACAGGAAGGGGCGACGAGCGACCTTTCCTGTAGTCGAATTTCCTCGGGAAGGGAGGGGGAGTCGTGTCTCAACCGTCGAGGTCAAGGCGCATATTGCGGTGCGGAATACCGGCATCGAGGAACTCGTCCCCGAAGGCCACGAAGCCCAGGTGCTCATAGAACGCCAGGGCGTGGGTCTGGGCGGCGAGTTCCACGCTGGCATGGCCGTCGCGGCGGGCGGCCTCGATGGCGGCCCGCATCAGGCCCGCGCCGATGCCCAGCCCGCGGGCCTGGGCGAGCACGGCCACCCTGCCGATATGGGCATCGGGCAGCAGCCGGGCGGTGCCCAGGGGGAGGTCGTCGTGCAGGGCCAGGAAGTGGCGGCACTCGGGGTCGCGGCCGTCCCACTCCTCCTCCTGCGGCACCCGCTGCTCCTCGATGAAGACGAGCCGGCGGATCTCCGAGGCGGCCTCGCCGAGTGCCGCCCAGTCGCCTTCGCGAATCTCGATGGTGGCGTCCATGGCGTCACTCCTCAGCGAAGTCCCCGGCCCAGCCGAGGCTGCCGATATCGAGCAGGCGGGCAAGCAGCGCGTCGGCCCCGGGCAGGGCCAGCGCCTCGGCGTCCAGCGGGGCGTCGGAGGCCACATGCCGGGCCAGGGGCAGAGCGCAGTTCAGCCCGTCACCATCGGCGAAGAGGGTCGCGCGGTCGTCGTCCAGGGCCCGCCAGGCGAAGCGCGAACCGGGACTGCGCACCAGTTCTTCGCCCTCCTGTAGTGCGGCGACAAGCTCCTCGGCCTCGGTCGGGGTCTCGGTGGGGACCAGCTGGTCGACGTACTTGGGCTGGGTCATCACGCGGCCGAACCACTGGGCCAGCTGGGCCGGGTCGTCCAGGGTCTCCAGGATCAGGCGGCGCATGCGCGCCACCGAGGCGTCGTCGAGCTCGGTGGGGTCCTCGGGCGGCGTCATGCCGGCATCGGCGTAGCGCCGTGATGCCGGCAGCTGCTCGCCGAGATAGTCGGCGAAGGACGTGATCGCCTCGTCCGCGGAGGGGGCGCGAAACCCCACCGAGAGGGTCAGGCAGTCGTCGGACTGGCTGACGCCATGGTGGGCCCAGGCGGGCGGCAGGTAGAGCATGTCGCCCGGCTCGAGCACCCAGTCATCGCCTGGGGCCACCTCGAAGCGCTCGAGGATGCGCAGGTCGATGCCGTCGACGATGGGGGCATCGTCGTCGACCTTCCCTCCCAGCTGCCAGCGGCGCCGGCCGCTGCCCTGGAGCAGGAAGACGTCGTACTGGTCGACGTGGGGACCGACGCTGCCGCCCGGGGGGGCATAGCTGATCATGATGTCGTCGAGCCGCCAGTGGGGCAGGAAGTCGAAGGCCTCGAGCAGCTCGGCCACCTCGGGCACGTAGTGGTCCACGGCCTGCACCAGCAGGGTCCAGTCGCGCTCGGGAAGCCGGGCGAAGGTGGCCTCGTCGAAGGGCCCGTGGTGGACCTGCCAGGGGCCCTCGGCACCGTGCTCCTCCACCAGGCGGGCCTCGACGCCCTCCTCGCAGGCGAGCCCCGCCAGCTCGTCCGGGTCCAGCGGGCACTGGAAGTCGGGGAAAGCGCCGCGGATCAGCAGCGGCTTCTGCTGCCAGACATCGCGCAGGAACTCGGCGGCGGTCAGGCCGCCCAGCATGGGCAGCGGCGCATCGGAGTTCATAGCTTCCTCGCCTGCTCTTCGGCGTTGCCGATATAGGTCGCCGGGCTCAGGGCCTTGAGCTCCGCCTTCACCTCGTCAGGCAGCGCCAGGGTGTCGATAAAGGCGGCGAAGCCGGTCTGGTCGATGCGCTTGCCGCGGGTCAGCTCCTTGAGCTTCTCGTAGGGCTTCTCGATGCCGTAGCGGCGCATCACCGTCTGGATCGGCTCGGCGAGCACTTCCCAGCTGGCGTCGAGGTCCTCGGCGATGCGCGCCGGGTTGGCCTCGAGCTTGCCGATGCCCTTGAGCGAGGCCTCGTAGGCGATCAGGCCATAGGCCAGGCCGACGCCCAGGTTGCGCAGCACCGTGGAGTCGGTGAGGTCGCGCTGCCAGCGGGAGATCGGCAGCTTCTGGGCCAGGTGGCCGAGGATGGCGTTGGCAAGCCCCAGGTTGCCCTCGGAGTTCTCGAAGTCGATTGGATTGACCTTGTGGGGCATGGTCGAGGAGCCGATCTCGCCCTCGACGGTCTTCTGCTTGAAGTAGCCCAGCGAGATGTAGCCCCAGACGTCGCGATCGAAGTCGATGAGGATGGTGTTGAAGCGGCACACCGCATCGAACAGCTCGGCGATGTAGTCATGGGGCTCGATCTGGGTGGTAAAGGGGTTGAAGGTCAGCCCCAGGCCCTCGACGAAGGTGCGGGCGTTGGCTTCCCAGTCCACCTCCGGGTAGGTGGCGAGATGCGCATTGTAGTTGCCGACCGCGCCGTTGATCTTGCCCAGGATCTGGACGCCCTCGGTCTGCGCGAGCTGGCGGCGCAGGCGATAGGCGACGTTGGCCATCTCCTTGCCCAGGGTGGTGGGGCTCGCCGTCTGGCCGTGGGTGCGCGAGAGCATCGGCTGGGCGGCGTGCTCATGGGCGAGCCGGGCGACCTCGTCGGCCACCCGGTGCATCACCGGCAGCAGGCTCTTCAGGCCGTCGGTCAGCATCACGCCGTGGGAGAGGTTGTTGATGTCCTCGCTGGTGCAGGCGAAGTGCACGAACTCGGTGACGGCGTGCAGTTCGGGCTGGTCGGCGATCTTCTCCTTGATGAAGTACTCCACCGCCTTGACGTCGTGGTTGGTGGTGCGCTCGATCTCCTTGATGCGCGCGGCGTCTTCCAGCGAGAAGTCGCGCAGCAGCGCCTCGAGGAAGGCGGTGGCCTCGGCGGAGAGCCTGGGCACCTCGGTGATCTGCGGGTGCTCGGCGAGGCGCTGCAGCCAGCGGATCTCGACGATGACCCGTGCGCGGATCAGGCCGAACTCGCTGAAGTGTTCGCGCAGGGCCTCCGCCTTGCCGGCGTAGCGGCCGTCGACGGGGGAGAGGGCGGTCAGGGCGGAGAGGGGCAGGGAAGCGGCTTGCATGATCGGGTTCCGGTCAAGGGAAGTGGAAGGGTCAGCCCAGCTGGTCGAGGGTCTTCTTCAGGGCGCCGCGCTGGAAGACCAGCTTCCAGCGTCGCCCCCCCTGCTGGTGCCAGAGCAGGGCGAAACGGATGCCGGCAAGCAGGATGGCGCGCACCCGCTCGGGCATCATGCGACTCTGCAGCAGCGAGGGGTCGCCCTGGACGACGATGCGGGTCTTGAGGGTCGAGAGGGTTTCCTGGTAGGCCTCGCCGAGGCTGGCGATGACGTTCTCGTGGGTCTCGCCGAAGTGCTCGGCCTGGCCCTGGATGCGGGCCAGGCGCGTGCCGAGGTCATCCAGCATGGCATTGTTGCCGCGCAGCTTGTTCATCAGCATCAGCAGCGAGAAGCCGTAGCGCAGCACCACCGGGTTG
>NZ_JAWSUJ010000081.1:0-19496 GCF_033549285.1 Halomonas sp. | reverse complement strand
GCTAACGGTGATGCCGGCGAACTGCCTGCCTACACCCTGGTCAACGCCCGCATCGGCCGCGATATCAGCCTCAGCGACGATACTCTCTTGAACGTTGGTCTCTCGGCCACCAACCTGCTCGATGATGATGCCTACTTCCGTGGCACCGACGTCAGCCCGGTGGGACGCGTTCCGATGCCGGGTCGTGCCTATATGCTGGAGGCGCGTCTCGAATTCTGATTAATGGGCCATGATAACCAGCCTATTACCCATGGCGGTCTTCGGACCGCCATCTTCATGATGAACTAGCCTGTCCAAGCGCGGCATTTTAGAGTCCTGAATGCATTGAAACCTGAATTCAAGCAATAAGCGCAGCACCTGCGGTATCCAGGGCTCCTGAGTTTCCCCCAGAAACACCTGCCCGGTGTCCGATAGCCGAGCCGTTTTCGAGGGCGGTCATTCAGCTTCCTGACCACCCTGCGCAACTCGGCGTCGGTGACCTGGCGGAAGTCCGTTCCCTTGGGAAAGTACTGCCGTATCAGGCCATTCGTGTTCTCGTTGGTCCCACGCTGCCCGGAGCAGTATGGATCACAGAAGTACGTTGCCGCCGTCTCTGACCGGCTCACCCAACCTGGCCATGGTCACTGAGATCGACCTCGAGCGAGCGGTGGAGGAGTTCCGACTGCAGAATCTGATCTTCCGCGCGGCTCGCAAGCTCTACCTGCAGAACCAGGCCACCTTCGGTGGCGACAAGCAGTACCTCGCGGTGCAACTCATCCGGCTGGTCGAACAGTTCCTGGAAAGCCGAAAGCTGGATATCCCCAGCCTCTGGCACCAGGACCCGGTGCGTCGCCGGCTGCTCTTCGCCTTCAACATGGATACCGTGGTGGCGCACGTCAGTCGCCACGTCACCGAGCAGAACGTGGAGCGTCAGGATCTGATCTTCGAGGAGCACCAGCCCATCGGGGCCACCGCCTACATGCGGCCCTGGCTCACCACCAAGCCATGTGCCCCGACCGAGCGTTCTCAGATCAGCCACGTCGTCTACGACAGCGCCTGGGAGAAGATGGTCGCCGACGTCTGCGAGGACCACCCCGGCATTGCTGCCTGGGCCAAGAACGACCACCTCGACTTCAAGGTGCGCTACCTGTGGAGGGGCTCCTCCCGCAACTTCGTGCCCGACTACCTGCTCCGGCTAGGACCCTGGTGCTCGAGGTGAAGGGCCAGGACAGCCAGCAGAACGTCGAGAAGCGCACCGCCATGGAGACCTTGGTGAAGGCCGTCAACGAGCAGGGCGGCTTCGGCCAGTGGGCCTTCGACACCGTGTTCGAGCCATCTCAGACACGCGACGTCATCGAAGGGCATCTATGATGGGGAGCCGTACGGGCTGGACTAAACCAGCTTGAACGGCTCGGTATCGAGCAAAAACTCATAGTCGCTTAGCACTCACCTCCACGTAGGCATCGCCCAGCCCCGCTCACGCGCAATGCCGGCGAGTACCGGATCTGGGTGGATGGCGTGCGGCCTTTCCACCGCCTCGAGAAGCGGCAGGTCGTTGCGGGAATCGGAGTAGCCCCAAGTTTCCGCCGGTTGCTCATCCCCCAGCCACTCCTTGAGTGCGTGAAGCTTGCCTTCCTTGAAGGTGCGGGTACCGCGCGCCTGGCCGGTATAGCGACCGGCTTGCTCCTCGAGCTCTGTTGCCAGTGCCGCATCGCAGCCTAAGCGCCTGGCGAGCGGCACCACCAGCTGGGCGGTCGAGGCGGAGATGACGACGGTGGTATGCCCCTGCTTGCGATGCCATGCCACCTGCGTCAGGCCTCCCGGGAACAGTCGGGGCATGATGCAACTATCCAGGAAGACCTCGACCTGCTCAGCCACTTCCTGGACCTTGCGTCCTGCCAAGGGGGCGAGCAGAAAGGCCAGGTGCGCCTCCATATCCAGGGTGCCTGCCGCGTAGTCGGCCATATGATGATCCCAGGTGCGGCGATACTCGGCGGCATCGGGGATCCAGCCCTGTTCGATCAGCCACTCATTCCAAAACCCGGTGATGTCCCCATCGAGCAGGGTGTCATCCAAATCGAACAGTGCCAGACGCATTGCCCTGCGAGACATACTCACTCCTCGAGCTCCTGAACCTCATCGAGGTCGACGAACACCAGCACCTCGCTCTCTTCCGCCAGCAGATGGCGGCTGCCTCGGTTGAGGGCATCAACAGAGAGCTCAACCCCGGCACACTCCACCGCATAGCGTACGATGTTGCCCAGCAGCTGACGACGGCGGATCACCCCTCGGCAGCCAGGGCCTGCGTGGGTTGGCACTTCACCGCCTTGCGAGACCTCTGACACCGACTGCAAGTAGATGGCCTCGGGCCTCAACGCCACGCGCGCCGCCCTGCTCACTGTGCCGAGCAGCGCATGCGCCTGATGACCCGACAGCACGTTGTAGTGCCCCATGAAACCAGCGGCCTGATGACTGCGGGGCCGTGTGTACAGTGCTTCGGCATCCCCTTGCTGCAGGATACGTCCGTCATGCATCAGGAAGATGCGGTCGGACATCATCAGCGCCTCTTCCTGGTCGTGGGTCACGAACAGCGTCGTCAGGCCCAGCGTCTTCTGAATGTCGCGCAGCTGCTGACGCAGGTGACGGCGGATGCGTGCATCCAGCGCCGACAGCGGCTCATCCATCAGCAGGATACAGGGCTCCACGACCAGCGCGCGTGCCAGCGCCACCCGCTGGCACTGCCCTCCGGAGAGTTGATGCGGAAACTTGTCGGCATGCTCGCGCAGCTCGACCAGGCGCAGCACCTCGTCCACACGGCGGCGGCGCTCCTCCTGGGGCACCTTCTGCATACGAAGCCCGAAGGCGACGTTGTCGGTGACTCGCATATTGGGGAACAGCGCATAGTGCTGGAATACCATGCCGACGCCGCGCTGCTGGGGAGGGAGTGACGTGATCTCCTCACCACCCACCATGATGCGGCCTTCATCGAGCGTGTTCAGACCGGCGATGGCCCTCAGCAGGGTCGACTTCCCGCAGCCGGAGGGGCCCAGCAGCGTGACGAACTCGCCCTTGGCGATCACGGCATCGATCTGGGAAAACACCTGAGTCTCGCCGAAGCGCTTGGCCAAGCTCTCGAGACGCAGATAGTCGGGCGACGCAGGGGCTGTGTCGCCCTGCAGCCTTGCCGGCGCATCGGCCACAGTGTCGCGGCGATCGAGCGTCGGGAGGTGGTCGCGGGCATAGGGTGCGGCGGTCAAGGTTGTCATGCGTTGGCATCCTTGGCGATGGCGTGGCCGGCCTGGCGGTTCCCCAGCCAGGTCAGCAACAGGGTGAACAGGAAGAGCGTGATCACCAGCGCGCTGGTGAAGTGACCGCTGGCCCCACGCATGTTGTTGAGATAGACCTGCAGGGTCTCGAAGCGGGTACCCACCAGCATGTTGGCGAAGACGAACTCGCCCACCAGGAAGGAGAAGGAAAGGAAGATGGCGACCTGAACGCCGATGCGGATATTGGGCAGGATCACCAGGAAGAAGGCCTTGAAAGGCGTCGCGCCAAGCAGCTGAGCGGCATCCATCAATGATTTCACATCGATGGTACGCAAGCTGTTGGCAACGGACCGGTAGACGAAGGGAAGCGTGATCGTCACGTAGGTGAAGATCAGGATCCAGGGGGAGCCCACCAGCGGCAGCGGGCCACCGGCATAGAGCTGCAGCAGACCTACCGAGGAGACCACCGGCGGTACGGCAAAGGGCACCAGTACCAGCCCGTTCATCCAGGCATCCAGCCGCGGATAGCGGGTATGCGCCAGGAAGGCCACCGGCACGACCAGTACCAGGCTCAACACGAGAGCTCCCAGGGTCACCAGCATGGAGCGAGCGAACGCCAGCTGGAAACGCGGCGTGCTCCACAGCTCCAGGAACCACTTGAGGGTCAGCCCGTCCGGCAGCAGCGTGGCGCCCCAGCTGGTAGCCAGCGCATACCCCAGAGTCGCCGCCAGAGGCAGTGCCAGCAGGGTAAAGACGCCCCCCACCACCAGGGCATGAATAGATGGACGCGGTAAGCGAAGCGTCGGCAGGGCCGGTGCCTTGGGCCGCGACAGGGTGAGATCAGCGTTCTGCGACATGATGGCTCCTGCGTAACAGCCACTGCTGGATCAGGGTGACCATGGCCAACAGGCCCACCAGGATCAGCGCCAGGGCGCTGGCCAGGTTGGGCTGCAGGAACAGGTCGCCCGACACCAGGTTGGCGATACGGATGGTCATGAGGTTGTAGCTGGTGTTGACCAGGGCGTAGACGGTGGCATAGGCGCCCATGGCATTGGCGATCAGGATGGTGAAGGTCCCGGCCAACGCCGGCCGGAGCACCGGCAGGCCGATGTGGCACCAATAGGCGACTCGCCCAGCGCCCAGCAGGCTGGCAGCGTCACGCCAGTCGGCGCGCAGCCCCGCGAAGGCGGGAAACAGCAGCAGCATGCCCAGCGGAATCTGGAACCAGGTGTAGATGACGATCAGGCCGGTGCGTGAGTAGAGCGAGAAGTCATCGATCAGCCCCACACGCTGCAGGGCCAAGGTCAGCACTCCGTTGGCCCCCATCAGGATGATGAAGGCGAAGGCCAGCGGCACCCCGGCAAAGTTACTGGTCATGTTGGTGAAGGCGATCATCCAGCGACGCAGCGGGCCATTGGTACGGGTCAGGCTGTGGCACGCCAGAACGGCTATGATGAGCCCCAGCAGACTGGAGACCAGGGAGATCTCGAGGCTGCGCCAGATCGCCTGGCGAAAGAAGGGTGACGTGGCGATCTCCTGAAAGTGCCCCAGCCCCCACCTTCCCTCGACCTGGAAGGCGCTGACGGCGATCCAGCCCAGAGGCGCCATCTGGAAGGCGACGAAGACCAGCGCGAAAGGCATCAGCCACAGCCAGGCAGGCAGCAGGCGCTTCACGACGCGTCCCTCCCCCTGATCAGCAGCTCAGGGTGAGAAGGCTTGTCGTGCTGTAGGCCCAGCAGGCTGGCAAGTGTGCCGCACAGCCGCGGCTGCTGGAGGGTGATCGCTGCATCATGGGCAAACGCCTCGCCGAACAGCCACAGAGGCACCCGGCGTTCCTCTTCCAGCAGGCCCGAGTGGGAGCCGTCGGCATTCATCCCATGGTCGGCGGTCACCATGACCTGGTAACCCTCAGCCAGCCAGGCCGGCAGGTAATCGGCCAGAGCGATATCGGCTCGCCGCGCGGCGTTGCGGTACTGGGGCGACTCCCCGCCATGACGGTGGCCGGCATCATCGACATTCATGCTGTGTACCAGCAGGAAGTCAGGGTCGCTCAGACGGCGTAGCGCCTCGGCATCACTGAAGAGGTGGTCATCGGGATAGTGATCCTGCCAGTAGAACAGCCCGGCCTGAATGGCACTTTCGGGATCCTGATGGAAACGATGGCGTGCCGGCACGAAGGGGGCTTCCAGATAGAGCTCGCTGACCCAGTGATAGGCCGCCGCGGCGGTCCGTCGCCCCTGGCGAACCGCCAGATCGAACAGGCTGGTGCCGGTGGAACGGCGTACCACCTGGTTATGCACCACACCGGAGTCCACCGGGCGGTCCCCCGTCAGCAGGCACTCGTAGAGCGGACGCGACATGGCGGGCAGTTCACAATCCAGTGTGTGGTAACTGCCACGGCCCGCCTCACACAGCGCATGCAGGTGGCCCATGGCGTGCTGACCCACGGCATGGTTGAGGCCATCTAGCACCACGAGGATGACGCGATGAGACATGCAAACCTCCTTGCCGCCTCACGGGGAGGCGGCAATCGATGAGAGAGCGGAAGGGTTACTGCTGGTGCATCAGTACCTGGGACTGCCACTGGCGCGGCAACTGGCGGGCACTCTGTTCCCAGGCGTCGAAATCTTCCACCGGCCGGGCATTGGCGTATTGCTCGTTGGGCAGCAGCTTGGCGGCGATCTCCTCGGGGAGGGTCAGGTGCTGGGCGCGGATCGGCCGGGCATAGCCCTCTGCCAGGTTGAACTGGCCCTCATCGGAAAGGATGAACTCGCGTGCCAGCTTGGCGGCGTTGGGGTGCGGGGCATGCTTGTTGATGATGGTGGCATAGCCGGAGGTGACCGAGGCATCAGAGGGGATCACCACCTCGAAGGCGTCACGATCGATCTGGTCGCGATAGTTGAGGGCGTTGAAGTCCCACAGCAGCGCCACCTCGACCTCGCCTTTCTCGAGGTTGGCGATGCTGGGATCGGCCAGCGAAAGACGCCCTTGGCGTGCCAGCTCGGCAAACAGCTCCAGCCCCGGGGTCAGATCGCTTTCATCGCCACCATTGGCAAAGGCCGCCGCCAGCACGGAGCTATTGGCCTGAGCCGCCTGGCCCACGGCGCCTAATGACACGCTGTACTCTCCCTCGGCCAGGTCGGCGAAGCTGCGCGGACGCTCCTCTTCCGGTACCAGCTGCTTGTTGGTCATAAAGGCGATGGTGCCGGTATAGCCGAGCATCCAGTGGCCGTCGTCGTCCTTGGCCCAGTCCGGGATCTCGTCCCAGGTGGTGGGCTTGTAGGGCTGAGTGACGCCCTCCGCCACGGCGATCGGGCCAAAGCTGATGCCCACGTCACCGATGTCGGCGGTCGCGTTCTCGCCTTCCGCCTTGAACTTGGCGATCTCCTCGGCGGAGCTCATGTCCGTATCCATGTGCTCCAGGCCGTAATGCTCCTTGAGATCCGCCCAGGTGTCCTTCCAGTTAGCCCAGGTATCCGGCATGCCGACGCTGTCGACACGGCCCTCCTCCTGGGCGGCAGCGATCAGATCTGACAGATCGGAGGAAGCCTGCGCCTGGCCGGCGAACAGCGTGGTGCCCAGTGCAGCGGTCAGAGTGAGGCGAAGCAGCGTCGAACGTGTCGGATTCGCGGTGTGGCTCCATGCAGGTGGTCAGGATGAAACCGCCATCTGGTCTAGTTCAGAAGCGGCTGACAGGAGGCACACTAGGCCGACAAGGTGACAGTGGCGTGTCGGTAACATGGCAAAGGGATTGCGTGCCGCCGCTCTCGACACACATTGGCATCATTGGTATTCCGTGGAACTGCTGTCATCGTGACGACATGGAAATTTCGCTAGGCTGACACGCAGCATGCCGTTTATAACGGAACGACAACTGAACTAGACCAGACACGAGACACCATTGACCACGATGCCACCGCCCTCTCCGACGTCAGCACCTAGCCACCATCCACCCAGCCTGACACCACCGGCGAATCGACTGCGCCATGCGCTGCTCGACATGCTGGCCGACAAGGCCGTCGGTCACGGAGCGCGGCTACCTTCGGAACGGCAGATGATGGCGAGCTTCGGTACTACCCGCATTACCCTGCGAGAAGCTCTGACGCAGCTGGAAGCCGAAGGGCGCATCTATCGGGAGAATCGTCGTGGTTGGTTCGTCTCGCCACCACGCCTGCGCTATGACCTGCTCGCCTGCCTGCCTTTCCGGGAGATGGTGGAGTCTCAGCAGCGCCGGGCAGAGACCTACGTACTGGAGGCAACCCAGCGCCCAGCGTCTACCAGAATCGCTGCCCGCTTGGGGATCATGGAGGGCACACCGGTCTACCATATCGTCAGAGCCCGTCACGTCGATGGCCGCCCCGTGCTGTATGTGGAGCACCACCTGCGTACGGATTGCTTCCCGGGGATTCTCGACCACGACCTCGAGACCCGCTCGCTGACCGAGCTCTATCGCAGCCACTACGGCATACGCGTCAGTCGCGTGAGCTTCGAGCTCTGCTCCACGGTGCTGGATGAGCGAGCCGCCGATGCTCTACGCGCCGCTGCAGGCGGACCTGCTCAGCGTGTGACACGTATCAACTGCGATCAGAACGGGCGGGCCATCGATTGCGATGATGAGCTCTGGCGGCACGATGCCATCGAGCTCACGCTATCGGCAGCATCGCAAAATGGTAGTTAAAATCCCGCATTAACTTTACAAAACATAGAGGAAAGAAAGTAGCTTAATCGAGAAAGGATGAAACCCCATAAATCCAAGCACCACAAAACTCGCCACTCCAAATTTTTAAAAAATCATTATTAAATATCATGCAGCCCTAACTGGATCAACAGTTAGGGCTGTTCACATCATCGTCGGTGGATCACACGCGACGGCGGTGGAGGTAGGGACGGCTAATGCTGGGATACCCCTGGTGTGTTTGTCACATGACGAAAGCTGCGATACCCATCGACAGTGGGATGGCAATCACCATCGTCAGCGCGGTTCTGACTGCCCAGACTACCGTCAGTCCGTAGAAGGAAATCGGGATATTGGTCGCCATGATGCAGGGGATGGAGGCAGAGACGAAAAGAATAGAAGAAATGGCCGTGATGCCTGCCACCAGCTTCGAGACAACATCCGCTTCCGCCATGATCAATGCCGGAAGGAACATTTCTGAATAGCTGGTAGACACTGCAGAAGAGAGTTCCAGCCCATTGTCCATACCAAAGAGAAGCGTGATGGGATAGAAGATATACCCGATGTAGTCAAAGGCCGGCGTGTACTTTTCAATCAGCAGACTGATCGTACCAACCGAGAGGATAGTGGGAAGAATGGTCATCGTCATCACGATGCCATCCTTCAGGTTGTCCTTAACCAGGTTGAGGAAACTCTTCGGACTGTTGGCGACCCCAATGGCCTCCGCCACTGCCGTTGCCACGCGATTTCCCTTGTCCGGTGTCGCTTCTCGATTCGAGGCGTGATCATCCATGCTGGAGATGGGAGGAATTCGTGCACTGATAGCCGTTACCACAACAGTAGTGAACAACGTTGCCAGGAAGAACACTACCCAGATATCCATCAGCCCCAGTGTTCTGGCCACGATCACCATGAAGGCGACGGATACCGTGGAGAACCCCGTCGCAATAATGGCAGCCTCCTTCGCGGAGTACTCCCCGCTGAGGTAGGCCTTGTTGGTAATCAGGAGCCCAACGGCAAAACTGGTGATGAATGACGCCACCGCATCGATCGCAGACCGGCCGGGCACCTTGAATGCCAAGCGCATGAAGGGCTGAGTCAAGGTGCCGACCAGCTCCACCAGGCCATAGTTGACCAGGAGCGGCATGAAGATCGCACCAATTGGCACCAGGATACCGACCGGAATGACCAGGGCTTTCCAGAGAAACTCCAGCATGAAGGGTTCATAGAGCGCTGCAGGGCCAGCCTTGAAGATGACCATACCGGCCAGCACCAGGCCGATGAACTTGAAGAGCGTGAACACGATACTGCCAAAGCCCTGTCGCCAGAACTTCTGCATGATGGGTAATGCCGAGCCACCAATAATAAGCAACAGCGCATACCACTGGCTGTTCTCACCTAGCAGGTTCTCACACCAGATCACAAGGTGGTCGAGAAGAATGGTGTTCTTATCGGCTATTGTTATCGGAACGAAGAACACCATGATCCCAAGGAAGCTCGGAATCGCCACCCTCAAGATTTCTGAAAGTGAATGTTTTCTTTTGGCATTGTTTTCAACAGCGCTATTTTCCATTTCCCGCATCCTCTGAGCCTAGGATGATGACGGGGGAGTAGGCCTCCCCCATCAGCCAGTTTTCAAGGGCGACCTTCAAGACCATCTGCCTCATCCTCAGAGGCTTTCGGAATCTTCATCTCGAAGCGATTGTCTACCACCGTATAATCGTGATAGCCCATGCGCGCGATGGGTCGGGCTTTCATGATGTCGATCTTGCCCTCTTCGGTGATGAACTCATCCTTGACGTGAATCTTCACGACTTCCGCAAAGACAATGTCGATGGTACCCACGTTCGAGTTGCCCTTGAGGCGGTGCGTCGAGATGTACTTGCACTCGAAATGACAAGGACTATCCGCCACCATCGGCACATCGGACAGGTCTGCCTTGACCGTTTTCAATCCAGCGAGCCCGATTTCACTTTCACCATACGGCACCGCCATCGCGGACGTGTTCATGGCGTCCTTGAGGTCAAAGGTCACCATGTTCCAAACGAACCAGCCGGTCTTCTCTGCATTGATGACCGTATCTTTGCGCCGGCCATCGGGATACTGGTTGGCGGCAAACATCACCATCGGCGGATCAAATGTCAGGTTCTGCCATTGACTGTAAGGCGCCAGGTTCTCGACCCCATCCGGGCTGATAGAAGAGAGCCAGCCGATCGGGCGCGGAACGGTACAGCTCTTGAAGGGTGAGTAAGGCAGCGGGCACTTCTCACTGTTAGGCATATATTTCATGTCATGTCCTCTTTATCGTTGGAATTAGGCCGTTCACTTGATCATCGGCAGGTCGAGGCCGTTTTCACGGGCACAGTTCTTGGCAATCTCGTAGCCGGCATCGGCGTGACGCATGACACCGGTACCCGGATCGTTGCGCAGCACCCGGCCCACGCGAGCATGGGCATCATCGGTGCCGTCGCAGACGATCACCACGCCGGAGTGCTGGGAGTAGCCCATGCCTACGCCGCCGCCATGGTGCAGCGACACCCAGGTAGCGCCACCGGCGGTGTTGAGCAGGGCGTTGAGCAGCGGCCAGTCGGACACGGCATCGGAGCCGTCCTGCATCGCTTCGGTCTCGCGGTTGGGGCTAGCCACCGAGCCGGAGTCCAGGTGATCGCGCCCGATCACAACCGGGGCCTTGAGCTCACCGTTCTTGACCATCTCGTTGAAGGCCTGACCCAGGCGGGCGCGGTCCTTGAGGCCGACCCAGCAGATGCGCGCCGGCAGGCCCTGGAAGCTGATGCGCTCGCGTGCCATGTCAAGCCAGTTGTGCAGGTGCGGGTCGTCGGGGATCAGTTCCTTGACCTTCTGGTCGGTCTTGTAGATGTCCTCGGGGTCACCGGAGAGCGCCGCCCAGCGGAACGGGCCGATGCCCTGGCAGAACAGCGGGCGGATGTAGGCCGGCACGAAGCCCGGGAAGTCGAAGGCATTCTCGACGCCCTCTTCCATCGCCATCTGGCGGATGTTGTTGCCATAGTCGAAGGTGGGCACGCCCATCTTCTGGAAGTCGAGCATCGCCTGAACATGCACCGCCATGGACTGCTTGGCGGCCTTGACGGTGGCCTCGGGCTGTGACTTGCCACGAGCCACATACTCCTCCCAGGTCCAGCCCTGGGGCAGATAGCCATGCAGGGGGTCGTGGGCGCTGGTCTGGTCGGTGACCATATCGGGCTTGACTCCGCGCTTGACCAGCTCGGGCAGCACGTCGGCCGCGTTGGCGCACAGGCCGATGGAGATCGCCTTGCCCTCGACGGTGTAGCGCTCGATACGTTTGAGTGCGTCATCCAGGTCCTCGGCCTGCTCGTCGAGGTAGCGAGTGCGCAGGCGGAAATCGAGGCTCGACTGCTGGCATTCGATATTGAGCGAGCAGGCACCGGCCAGGGTGGCGGCCAGCGGCTGGGCACCGCCCATGCCACCGAGACCGGCGGTCAGGATCCAGCGTCCCTTGAGCTCGCCGTCATAGTGCTGGCGACCCGCCTCGACGAAGGTCTCGTAGGTGCCCTGCACGATGCCCTGGGAGCCGATGTAGATCCACGAGCCGGCGGTCATCTGGCCGTACATCATCAGGCCCTTGCGATCCAGCTCGTTGAAGTGCTCCCAGTTGGCCCAGGCCGGCACCAGGTTGGAATTGGCGATCAGCACGCGCGGCGCGTCCTTGTGGGTCTCGAAGACGCCCACCGGCTTGCCGGACTGCACCAGCAGGGTCTGGGTATCCTCCAGGCGCTGCAGGGTCTCGACGATCTTGTCGTAGCACTCCCAGTCGCGAGCGGCGCGGCCGATGCCGCCATACACCACCAGGTCCTCGGGGCGCTCGGCCACGTCGGGGTGCAGGTTGTTCATCAGCATGCGCAGCGGGGCCTCGGTGAGCCAGCTCTTGCAGCTGCGCTCAGTACCGGTGGGCGCGGCGATCTTGCGGGAGGGGTCGTGACGCTTGTCTTGCTGGGTCATGGCGTGTTGCCTCAAAAGTCTTGATGAGTTGTCGTGGTCGTGGAGCCGTCGGCTCTCAGTCATTCAGGGTCAGCAGATGCACCAGGCGAGCGGCCGCCCTGGCGGTGCGGCCGTCGATATCACGGCCGGGATTGAGCTCCGCCAGGTCGGCCAGGCGCAGCTTGCCGCTATCTCGAATGGCCTCGATCAGCGGCTCGATCAGGGCGAGCGACACACCACGGGCGGCCGGGGCACTCACCCCGGGAGCCTCCGCGGCAGGCAGCACGTCCAGATCGATGGTCAGGTAGAGGTGGTCGCAGTGATCAGCGAATGTCTTTACGTCCTGCAAAAGAGCGGTAAGTCGCGTGGCATCAAACTCCCGGTCTTCTCGCACCATGACGTTCAGCTGGGCAGCGCGCTGGAAAAGCGCCCGAGTGTTGGCAGCTCGGCTGACGCCCAGACAGGCGTACTGAAACGGCCAGCTACGCTGAGCACAGTCGTTGGCAATTTGGGCAAACGGCGTGCCTGATGAGCGCACATAGCTCGGATTGCGCAGATCGAAATGGGCATCCAGGTTGATGATGCCGACGCGCGGTGCCTGCTCATCGCTGGCTGCCAGGTATTGGGCAAGCCCCGACCAGCTCGCATAGGCCACCTCATGACCGCCACCCAGCACGATGGGCAGGTGTCCCTCGCCTAGCAGCGGAGCGAGTCGGTCTGCCAGTTCCTGTTGAGCCTCTTCCATGGCGTCGCCTTCACAGCGCACGTCTCCGGCGTCATAGGCAGGCCCCTGTCGGTGCCAGGCCAGCGGCGCCAGGGCGCGACGCAGTGCGGCAGGGCCATCGGCGGCACCCACACGACCCTGGTTGCGCGCCACACCAGCATCACAGGCGAAGCCCAGCAAGGCACAGCCAGGGATGGCACCCTCGGCCAGCGGTTGAATCTTCTGGTGCCAGCGCTCGCTGTCGGGCTCGGGGTCGGTCCGCCCCTGCCACAGGGTGCGGTCGAATTCCTGGTGAAGCGCGGTATCAGACGGCATGGGTCAACTCCCCCTGAAACAGGCGCTGACGCAGACGACCGGGCTGGACGGCATAAGCCAGTGCGGCCGGGGTGTCGATATTCCAGACACACAGGTCGGCGGCGGCCCCTTCCCGGATCCGCCCTTCTCCGTTGAGTCCGAGGGCCATCGCGCCATGGGCGGTCATGCCGGCCAGGGCCTCCTGGGGCGTCAGGCGGAACAGGGTGCAGGCCAGGTTCAACATCAAGGTGGGCATGAACAGCGGGGAGCTGCCCGGGTTGGCGTCGGTTGCTACGGCCATGGGCACGCCGGCCTCGCGCAGAGCCGCGATGGGCGGCTGCTGCGTCTCGCGCAGGGTGTGGAAAGCCCCCGGCAGGATCACGGCGACACTACCGGCCTTGCGCATGGCGGCGATCCCGGCGTCATCGAGGAATTCGATATGATCGGCGGAGAGTGCCCCGTGACGGGCCGCCATCGCGGTGCCCCCCAGGTTGGAGAGCTGCTCGGCGTGGGCCTTGATCGGCAGGCCATGCGCTTCGGCGGCCTCGAAGACCCGCTCGCACTGTGCCACCGAGAAGGCGATCTTCTCGCAGAACACATCGACGGCATCGGCAAGGCCTTCCTGGGCGGCGGCCGGGATCATCTCCTGGCACACCAGGTCGATATAGCCGTCGCTGTCATCCTTGAACTCGGGCGGCAGCGCATGGGCGCCCAGCAGTGTGGTCACCACCCGCACCGGAAGCACCTCGCCGAGGCGACGCGCCACGCGCAGCATCTTCAGCTCGTCCTCGACCGTCAGGCCGTAGCCGGACTTGATCTCCAGGGTGGTGACGCCATCGGCGATCAGTGCCTCGAGACGCGGCCGTGCCAGCTCGAGCAGCTCGTCTTCCGTGGCTTCCCGGGTGGCCGTCACGGTGCTCAGGATGCCGCCGCCACGCCGGGCGATCTCCTCGTAGCTGACCCCTTCCAGGCGCGCCTCGAACTCGTCGGCACGGGAGCCGCCGAACACCAGGTGGGTATGGCAATCCACCAGGCCGGGGGTCATCACGCCACCGCGGCCCATGTCATGGCAGCCTTCCGCCAGCCCTTCCTCGAACGCCCGCATCGGCACAAGCTTGGCAACCCGCGCCCCTTCGGTGATGACGGCCATGGGCTCGGGCAGGGTACGCAGCCCGTCGAAGACGTGGATATCGCGCCACAGGCGACGCTTGGTGGTGGTGTTCGACATGGAGGCCTCCTCCAGGGTGGCTCAGCGGATACAGACGCAATGTATATACAAATAAGCCTACCCCCCTGGAGCTCGTCAAGCCGCCTTGACAAGAAACAGTGGGTGACAAGGCACACGCTTCAAGAGGGCTGAAAAACACAATAAAACCATAGAATCAAGTAAATAGGAGGAAGTCCGGCTCCAGATTACTGCCATTTCGCGCTGAAACATTCGACCAATGTCTAGTCCGATCGGCTAGGCGGGAACACGCGGTTGGCGTACCTTATTGTATATACATATCGAGGCAGGATGCCTATCCCGATCCAGTCACCGCACGGCACAAGACACGAGGCGTGCCCATGAATCGCCAAGACCCCCAGGCTCGGCAACCTGTCGCTGCCGCCACCCTGCTCAAGCTGTTCCTGCCCAGTACGCTGGGCATCCTGATCTTCTTCGTACCCATCGAGATCGCCGGTAAGCGCACCATCCCCCTGGACCATATGGTGACCGGCGCGCGCGCACTGCTGGGGGACGCCAGCGGGCTCTATGCCCTGGCGCTGATCGTTGCCGGCGCGGCCTATCCGATCATCCGCGGTTACTGGAACCGCAGCCTGACCGAGCGCATCTTCACAGTGTTGAAGATTGCCGGTGTTGTCGCCGCGGTGATGGCACTGACCGGCTGGGGGCCAGCCTTCCTGCATGCACCGGACATGCTGCCCTTCCTGTTCGACAAGCTGGTGATCCCGGTAGGACTGATCGTGCCGATCGGCGCCATCTTCCTGGCACTACTGATCAGCTACGGCCTTCTGGAACTGATCGGTGTGCTGGTGCAGCCGGTGATGCGCCCCATCTGGCGCACACCAGGGCGCTCGGCCATCGACGCGGTGGCCTCCTTCGTGGGCAGCTACTCCATCGGATTGCTGATCACCAACCGGGTCTATCAGGCCGGCCAGTACTCGGCGCGAGAGGCAGCCATCATCGCCACCGGCTTCTCCACCGTCTCGGCCACCTTCATGATCATCGTGGCCAAGACCCTCGACCTGATGGCCGTGTGGAACCTCTACTTCTGGCTCACACTGCTGATCACCTTCATCGTCACCGCGGTGACCGTGCGACTGCCGCCGCTCTCGCGGATGGACGACAGTGCCGAGGATGGCGAGCCGGAGGCGGTGCCAGGCAAGCGGCTTAGGACTGCCTGGCAGATCGGGCTGGACGTGGCCGAGAAGGCCCCGAGCCTGCACCGCAGTGTGGCACTCAACTTCAAGGAAGGGCTGGTGATGGCGATCAGCATCCTGCCGTCGATCATGTCGGTGGGGCTGCTGGGCCTGCTGGCTGCCAAGTACACGCCGCTGTTCGAGTGGCTGGGCTGGCTCTTCTACCCCTTCGTGGCGGTGTGGGGCGTGGCGGATGCCGCCGCCCTGGCGCAAGCCTCCGCCGCCGGACTTGCCGAGATGTTCCTGCCGGCGCTGCTGATGGCTGAGGCCGAGTTCGCGGCTCGCTTCGCCGCGGGCGTGGTGTCAGTATCCGCCGTGCTGTTCTTCTCAGCCTCGATCCCATGCATCCTCTCCACCAGTATTCCGTTATCGGTGGGTCGAATGCTGGTGGTGTGGTTCATCCGCGTGGCCCTTAGCCTGCTGCTGGCGGTGCCGACTGGCTACCTGGTGCAGGCATTGGCTGGCTGACACTGCCGTCAAGCTCGCATACGCAAACGGCCGGGAATCCCCGGCCGTTTTCGTTGGTAAAGAACGAAGGGGCGCTCATGTCGCCTCGCGATGCATCGAGGAGCGCAGCTTGTAGCGCTCCCCGGGATGAAGCAGTCGGGCATAGCTGATCAGTTGCTCGCCTGACCAGGTGCGCCGAATCATGCTCAGGCAGGGGCTCGCCGTATCGATGGCCAGCCACTCGGCCGCCTGGTGGTCGGGCAGGACCGCCTCGACGATGTGCTCCACGTCAGTGATGGGGCAGGCGGCCACCAGCACCTCGTTGGGCGTGTGGCGGGAGAAGTCGGTGTCGAGATAATCCAGCACCCAGCGCGGATTGACGAAACGCCTCTCGAGCTGGATCGGCACATCATTCTCGAGGTGAAGGATCAGGGTGTGGAAGACTCGGCTGCCGAGCCGCACCCCAAGACGCAGCGCGACCTCGTCATCGGCCTCGATGGCCTCACAGGTCAGCACCTGGTTGCCATACCGATGGCCCCGAGATCTCACCTCCTCCGCGATGTTATACACCTCGACCAGGGACGACTCGGCCTTGCGGTCGGTGACGAAGGTGCCAAGCCCTGGCTGGCGTGTCAGATAGCCCTTCTGAACAAGGTCGCGAATCGCCTTGTTGGCGGTCATGCGGCTGACCTGGAAGTCCCTGGCCAGCTGCTCCTCCGGAGGGATCTGGTGGTGGGCTGGCCACTCACCGCTGGTGATCCTGTCCAGCAGGTGCTGCTGTATCTGCAGATAGAGAGGTGGCGTGCTAGCCATGGGGGCATCCTTGGAAGAGAATATTGTATATACAATTACACTATACATGTCGCAGAAAGGCTATCCAGCTCTAGTCTCCCAGAAGCTGAAGAAGCGACAAGTTCTGCAGCAACCCTTTGCCCTTTCCTTTGCTGTTCTCACTCTGCTCAGCTTTTCCGGGCAAGCCCCTTCCCCTTGACATCCCCTTCCCTTCCACCTTTCCGCCCTTTTGGCATTTCCACCATTTGCTGATGTAATACCGCTAGGTGTGTAAACCCATCAGGTTGTTCACGGAAAGGCCCAGCCGGCTAACCGGGGGATGGTAATCCAGGCTGGCATGCGGCCGATGCCAATTGTACTGATGAAGCCAGGCGAGCAGATGCTGGCCGCGCTGCTCCGAACTCTCGTAGGACCGTGCATAAGCCCACTCGCGCAGGGCGGTCTGAATGAACCGCTCTGCCTTGCCATTGGTGCGAGGCGTATAGGGTCGAGTGCGCTTTCGCTTCAGCCCCAGACGCCGGCACAGGCGGTGAAATGCCCGGGAGCGGTAACAGGCGCCGTTGTCGGTCAGCACGCGGGTGAAGCGGATACCCAGCCCCCGATAATAGCGCACGGCCTCCAATAGCGCGTAACACGCGCTCCAGCCGGTTTCATTGGGGTAGCGGGTGCCGAAGGCCACACGAGAGTGATCGTCGATCGCGATGTGGACGTACTCCCACCCCGCGCCACGCGTGGCCTGTTGGCGATCGCCGGTGACCCGATGTCCCGGGCGTGCGAAGCGGCCGAGCTTCTTGATGTCCAGGTGCAGGAGGTCTCCCGGCGCATCATGTTCGTAGCGGTTGTCGGGCCGGGCGGGCGCGAGGGCTGCCAATCTGTTCAGCCCCTTGCGTGCGAGGAGCCGCGCGACCGTGCTGTGTCCAATGCCCAACCGCTGAGCGATCTGGCGATAGGTCTGGCGCTGCCGGCGCCGCTCAATGAGCTGCTCGCGGACCTCGCCAGAGACCGCATGAGGGCAACGCCGTGGGCGGGACGAACGGTTCTGCAGCCCGCTATCGCCTTCCTCCCGGTAGCGGCGTACCCACTTATAAACCGTCCTCACGCTGATGCCTTGGGCCTGGGCGACCTCTTCTGGCCGGAGTCCTTCCTCGATGACTCGGTGCACTAACAGGGCTCGACCATACGGGGTGAGACGGGCATTCTTGTGAGTGTTCATCCGGGCCTCCTGGAGAGGTTGGTTGGTTCGCATCTCCAGTCTTCCGGGTAGGCTCCGGATGAACAACCTACCGAGAGATCACAGCTAGGCCGACCATCGAGGCGCTTGACAGAGTTAGGTGCAGCAGCAAAAATATACGCAGACTACGTACACTTATATGAAAGCAACCTTTGTCGAGCTGCCAGCCTTCGAGAGACATCGCTCCAGCCACTTCGACGACGCTGCGTTTCGTGCCTTCCAGAACTTCTTGCTCAGGAACCCAGCTGCGGGAGATGTCATCCAGGGCACAGGAGGGCTGCGCAAGGTACGGTTCAGCGACCCCAAGCGGCAGAAGGGCAAACGGGGCGGTGTTCGCATCATCTACTACTGGTGGCTGGGTGGCTCCCAGTTCTGGCTTTTCACCCTGTATGACAAGGATTCACAGGATGACCTGACGCCATCCCAGCGTAAGACCCTGAAACAGCTGCTGGATGCGGAGCTCAACGCGAGGACATGACCATGGGCCGTAACATCTTTGACGAGCTCGTCGAGGGCTTTGATGCTCTGGCGGATGAGCGCAAAGGCAAACGCACGCTGCGCTCTCACTCCGTAGCACTGGAGGAAGTGCCCGATATCACGGCCGGGGAGCTCATCGCGCTACGCGAGAAGCTGCATATGTCTCGCCCGGTGTTCGCCATGTACCTGCGTACCAACCCCAGGACACTGGAGAACTGGGAGCAAGGGCGCGCCAAGCCCAATGCTCAGGCCAAGACCCTGATTCGGCTCGTGCAGCGGTACCCTGAGACCATCGAGCATCTCGCATCCCTCGGCTGACCCCGGTGGTGCTTCCCTCATGCTGGGTCTATGCTAGAGAGCTGATGTACCGAGGGAGGGAAATCCATGGTGCTGAAATCACTTCTGGCACGAGCCATCGCAGCTGGAAAGCAGGCTCACCGTCAGGGACAGCAGGCCGGCTGGTCCGATGGCTGGCATACCCAGGCGAGCACGGCAGAGTCGCTACGCTTGCTGCGCGACTCCGCCACTGGCGTGGCCAAGTCCACTGCCCAAACGGCCACCACCCAGGAGGGGTGGCGGCGCATCGCCCGGGGAGCCGGCAAGGTGGCTGGCGGAGCGGTGGTGGTGGCTGGCAGTGTGGCTCAGGGGATGCTCCACCACTCCTCCCAGCCGCCAGCGGAAAATGATCAGGACCAGGATCTTGGCTGGGGGGACTTTGGCAGCGGCTACGGCTACTACGGCAAAGACGGTAACAGAATGGATTGAGGATAGGCTTCATCGTGCCGACTGAGCCTTATCTCCGCCCTTTTCGCCTGCACCTTGAGCTTTCTTGCCCCCGCCATCTCCAATGCTGTTCGATATCGCACCGCCAGCCTTCAAGCCTGCCCAAGTCAGCACTCCCATCCAGATCGTCGGCAGCACCAGAAACATCATTCCCTCCACGAACTGCAGCACCATGCGGTCGTATAGGTTATTGGCGGCGGAGAGCCAGCTCAGCTTGGCGGCATCGCTGCGGTAGAGCAGATCCACCAGGTTGGCATTGATCCAGCGGGCGAGCTCCCACCAGAAGGTCAGGAACCACATGGCGAAGAGCCCGAAGGTGGCCATCCCGGCGACCTTGAAGCTGTAGCTGGAGAGTAAGCGGCCATTCCGGCGCGTCGTTTCTCTAAGTGGCCTGACCCCCTACGCTGATCCCGTCATTCACCGACGGAG
>NZ_JAWSUJ010000080.1:0-19772 GCF_033549285.1 Halomonas sp. | reverse complement strand
TTCAGGCGGCTCAGATTCTTGCCCCTTTGAGGGGCTAACAATATAAAGCCCCCGGCTTTGCCGGGGGATACTTACTGGCCTGCTGGGCTACCATGGCAGTTCGATTCCCTGTCCTGGAGCCTTCCATGAGCTTTCACGTCTATCTCTCCGGCGAGATCCACACCGACTGGCGCGACGAGATCCGGCGCGGCGCCGAGGCTGCGGGCCTCGACGTGGTGTTTTCCGCGCCGGTCACCGACCATGACGCCAGCGACGCGGCCGGCGACCATCTTGGCGAGACACCCAGCCCGTTCTGGCGCGACCACCAGTCCTCCAAGGTCAACGCCATCCGCACCCGCACCCTGATCGAGAAGAGCGATCTCGTGGTGGTGCGCTTCGGCGACAAGTACAAGCAGTGGAACGCCGCCTTCGATGCCGGCTACTGCGCCGCCCTGGGCAAGCCCTACGTGACCCTGCACGGCGAGGAGATCGTCCATCCGCTCAAGGAGGTCGACGCCGAGGCCCAGGCTTGGTGCACCACCACCGACCAGGTGGTCGAGATCCTGCGCCACGTGCTCGAGGCCTGAGTCCGGTCGGCTACACTGGGGGCATATCCGCTGCCGGGAGGTCCTCCATGAGCATCGAGCTGAAGCGTGCCTTCGAGGCACCGAGTCGAGACGATGGCTACCGGGTGCTGGTCGACCGGCTCTGGCCCCGCGGGGTGGCGAAGGCCGATGCGCGAATCGACGAATGGCGCAGGGAGGTTGCCCCCAGCGACGAGCTGCGCAAGGCGTTCCATGACGGGGCGCTCGGCTGGGGCGAGTTTCGTCGGCGCTACCTGGCCGAGCTCAAGGCGCATCGCGAGACGCTGAGAGACCTGGCCGAGCGGGCTACCAGCGGGACTGTCACCCTGGTCTTCGCTGCCAGGGACGTCCGCCACAACAATGCCGTGGTCCTCAGGCAGTACCTGGCGATGCTGGGCAGGTGAGCCGCATGGCCGGTGATCCGGGGCTGACGTGGCCATGTTCTGGCCGCCCGTGTGCTGCAGCGCTTCCTGGAGTGGCTCGAGACCGATCAGTTCGCTCGAGTTCGACACTTCCAGCCCAATTTTGGCCCGAAATGGGCTGGAAGTGTCGAATTCGAGTGGCCAGGCCCCAGGCATGGGTCGACCAGCGGGTGCCGCCGCGTTTGCGCCGCTTGTTGTAGCAGCCGCCATAGCGGTGAAGCCCCAGCTCCTTGAGGCGTTGCGGCCCGAAGTGGTCGTGCACCCGGTCGAGGATGCGGGCCAGGCTGTCGGCGACCCGCTCCTGGCAGCCGATGCCGCTGGTAGGTGTTGAGGTCCCAGGCCAGCGCCAGTTTCCAGGGGCAGGGCTCCACCACCATCGGCGGCTTGCGGGTCGGCGAGCCCAGCGCCTTTTCGAGCTCGGCCTCCCGGTACCAGCCGTTGGGGTTGGCGTCCAGCGGTGCCTGGTCGCGCCAGGGGGCGGGTTTGCTGCCGGTCTCATGGAGCGTAGCCAGGACATCCACCGCATAGTCGGCATGGGGGGCCCCACAGGCCGTCGATGGGACCGACCTCGATGCGCTTCTCGTGGCAGGCGAGCTGCAGGCAGGCGATGGCGCGACGTCGGTCGCTCCAGCGCTCGGCGCCGTCCGGCAGTCGGTCGGCATGGGGCTGGAGGCTGCCATTCACGGCGGCGCGGGTCTTTGGCCCGCGAATGCCGTCTATCTTGCCGTGATAGTAGTCATTGTCCGCGAGGAACCGCTGTAGGGTCCGGATGGCGGTCCTGTTCATGGCGTGATCCCCCTGCACAGGTGCCCGGGAGCGGTCAACGATCAGCCAGAGGGGAGGTCCCGTCGGGCAGCGTCTCCACCAGCCCCAGCGCCACGCAGAGCCGCACCAGTTCGGCGAGGTTGGCAGCCCCCAGGGCCTTCATGGCACGCAGCCGATAGACCTCCACCGTCTTGGCGCTGATCCCCAGCTGTTCGGCGATCTGTCGGCTGGTCATCCCCTCGGCCACGTGGACCAGGATGCGCTGCTCCTTGGGACGCAGGGCGGCGTAGCGTGCCTGCAGCTCGGCCTGGCGGCGCCTGGCCTCCCGGCGTCGCTGGTGCTCGGCGAGGGCCTGCTGGACGGTGTCGATCAGCTGCTGGGGGTTGAAGGGCTTCTCGATGAAGTCGAAGGCGCCGGCCTTCAGCGCCGAGACCGCCATGGGCACATCGCCATGGCCGGTCATGAAGATCACCGGCGGTGCGTGCTCGAGCTCGTTGAGGCGCTGCTGCACCTGCAGGCCCGAGAGGCCCGGCATGCGCACGTCCAGCAGCAGGGCATCGAAGCCCTCGGGGTCGGCGGACAGGAAGGCCTCGCCATCGGCATAGGCGCAGGTGGCGAGGCCCACGGAACCGAGCAGCCAGGCCAGGGAGTCGCGCAGGGCCTGGTCGTCGTCGACGATGGCAATGCAGGCGGAGGGGGGCTCGGTCACGGGTGCCTCGATGTGCGGCCGAAAAGGAGGCCAGGGTGGATCCTGCCCGCAGTGTAGCGGTAAAGGGGGCACCCCCGGAACCGTCCTCGACTCCCGCCGCGATGCCCAGGCCTGCCCGCATTCGGACTGGTAAGTCGATAAAAGGGCCCGCGAACACTCGCGGGCCCTGCGTCGCTATCGGGCGGCGGCACCCGGGCACTCATCGACACGGGCGGCGATCACGCCGAGTCCGCCTCCCGGAAGTGTTCCCAGGCATGGTGGTAGAGCACGCCGGCATAGCCGTTGCGCTGCAGGATCTTGAGGATCTTCGCCGGGTCACCGCCGTCCAGGGCCTTGTGCAGTTTCGCCCGCTGCTCGTCATCGAGCTCCTCGTACCAGTGGAAGGGCTCTCCCTGAGCATTGCCGTCCTCGGCCCTGCGCATCAGGTCGATCTCGATGCGCCCGCCATGCCGGTACAGGATGTCGTAGCCCTCCTGCAGGTGGGTCGTCGGCACATCGCTCGGCTTCTCGAGGCCTTCCAGCACGTTGTAGTAGTAGTAGCTCAGCGGTTGCATATGGCACCTCCAGCGGTATGCCGTGGCTCGTTCGTCCTTGAGTGCTTTCCTTTCATCCATCATGACCGAGACCGGGCTCCGAGCTCAATGGTCGAGGAGCGAGATCATGACCGCCTCAGGGCGTGGTGCAAGCGGGCGCGGCCAGCCCGGGTTCTGCCAGCAGGGTGGCGGCAAAGCTGGCCCCATGGTTGCCGTCCTCGGGTAGCAGTCGCAGGTCTCCCCCCATGGCCTCCATCAGCGAGTGACTGATGGCCAGCCCCATCCCCAGTCCTTCGGGACGGCTGGTGTGGAAGGGGGCGAAGATATGCTCTCGCACCGACGCCGGGACGCCGGGGCCGCGGTCACTGACCGTGAGGACGACCTCCCGCGGGCCCGTTCGCCGGGCGCGGATCGTTACCCGGTTGGCGTCGGGATGGCCACGGCTCGCCTCCAGGGCATTGAGCAGCAGGTTGACCAGCACCTGCTCCAGGGCCACCGGGTCGGCCAGGACCCGGGGCAGCCCATCCTGGAGGTCGTGCTCCATTGCCACCTCGGCCTGCTGGTACTGCCATTCGCAGAGCCGGCAGGCGGCGTCGATGACCTCGTGCAGCGCCAATGGCCGGGGGCGCGTCTGCCCCTTGCGCACGAAGGTGCGGATGTGGCGCAGCCGCTCGGCCAGGCGCTGGACCTGCTCGTTGATGCGCGTGAGGGGCAGGCGTAGCTCGTCGGCGGAACGTGGCGGGTCGGCGGCGAGCTGCATCAGGGCCCCGCTGGCGTAGTTGGCGATGGCCCCCAGTGGCTGGTTCAGCTCGTGGGCAATGTTGGAGGCGAGCTCCCCGGTGGTGGCCAGGCGGTTGGCGTGGGCGATCTGTTCCTGATGGCGGCGCTCCTGGGCCTCGGCGGCCTTGCGCAGGCCGATGTCGCGGTTGAGCAGCGAGAGGTGGTCGGGTTCGGCACCGGGCGCCGAGTGGGCCATCACCACGCTGAGCACCGGCACGGGCCCGTGGGAGCCGCGCATCTCGAGCTCGCCGCTCCAGGAGCCGTAGCGCGCCACGGCAGGCAGCACGACCTCGCGCAGCACCGCCAGGGCGTCCGGGGTATAGGCCTGGCCGAGGGGCGCCTCGCTGTCCTCCCGGAAGCGTCGTGACGGACGCGAGAGCAGCCGGCGAGCGGCCTCGTTGGAATAGAAGATGCGCTCGTGGCCGTCGACGAACAGCACATAGTCGGTGGTCGACTCCACCACCCGGGCCAGGCGCTCTCGGTGGGCCTCGACGCGGATGCGCCGACTCACGTCCCGGGAGACACAGAGGATGTCGATCAACTCGCCGGTGGCCGGGTTGCGGCGGGTGCGGCTGGTGGTCTCGAACCAGACGTAGTGACCATCCCTGGCCCGGAAGCGATAGGTCTGCTGGTAGAAGCCGTCGTGGTAGTAGACCCGCGGTGACTTGTTGAGCAGGTCGCTGAGGTCCGCGGGGTGGAAGAGGTCGTAGGCGCAGACGCCGATCAGTGCCTCGGGCTCGTAGCCGAGCAGGTCCCGTGCCGCCTGGGAGGCGTAGAGGAAGGTGCCGTCCCGGGCGTGGCGGGAGATCAGGTCGGTGGTGCTGTCGGCGAGCCAGCGGTAATGGGCCTTCTCGGCCTCGAGGGCCGCATTCTGCGCTTCCAGCGCGGCGACGCGCTCCTGCAGTCGTTGTGTCTCGTCCATCGCCGCCTTGTCCGCCATCAGCGCGCTGGGTCCACCAGGCCGCCCAGCGAGGCGTTGCGCCGGAACCAGCCGGCGATGCTGGCCCGCGGCAGGCGGGTGGGCAGCACCTCGTGGGGCACGCTCTCGGAGAGGAAGCAGGCGAAGGTGCCGGCCTCGGGGCGTACCCGGGCCACCTCACGCTCCAGGTCCTCGGCGGCGAAGATCACCATCTCGCCGCCGGCGTCGGCCGGCCAGTCGGGGTTGAGGTAGCCCACCGTGGAGACCACCCGGTTGGCACGGCCACGGAAGCTGTCGAGATGTCGCCGGTAGAAGGCGCCGGGCGGATAGTGGGCGAAGTGGGCCTCGTACTCGAAGAGCCCCAGGAACAGTGCCCGGTTGAGCTCCTGCTGCAGCTCGCCCATGGCCTCCAGGTAGCGGCGTCGGGCCCGGCTCTCGCGGTCCAGCCAGCGGATGGCATCGCCACGGATGTCCCGGCGCAGGGCGTGGGTCTGGCCGCGGCCGATCCCGGCCTCCTCGAGGGCCTCGTGGTCGGCCATCGCGGTCACTTCCTGGTAGAGCTCGGCGCACAGCTCCGCGGGGATGAATGCCTCGCCGACGTACCAGCCCTGCACCACGAGGGCGTCGACCAGCTCGGCCAGTCGTTCGCGGGGGAGGGCGGTACCCGAGGGGAGCGTGGTCGTCGTCATGGGCTGGAGACCCGGCGCTCGGGGCGGAAGAGCAGCTCGCCCGGCGGGCGTTCGAACAGGTTGATCGGCATGGCGAAGCCCTCGGCGAGCAGTTCCACCAGCATCATCGCGGAGAGCCCCCAGATCACGTGGCCATCGGTGCGGTAGCTGGGCACGTAGTAGTCGCGGCCATCCACCCGGATCACGTCGGTGTGGGTGCGCTGGTCCTTCAGGAAGTGCGACAGCGGCACCTCGAAGATGGCGTCGAGCTCGCTCGGGTCGGGGACGAGCGGCAGGTCGGGCGGGATCAGCCCCACCCAGGGGGTGACGCGCAGGCCATGCAGCGAGACCACGTCCGAGAGCCGACCGAGCAGTTCCACGCGCTCCGGCGGCAGGGCGATCTCCTCCCGGGACTCACGCAGCGCGGTGGCCAGCAGGTCGCTGTCCTGCGGCTCGCGCTTTCCGCCGGGGAAGGCCACCTGGCCGCTGTGGGTATTGAGATGGTCGGCGCGGCGGGTGAACAGCAGGGTCGGCTCGGGGCGGTCGACGATGGGCAGCAGCACCGCGGCCTCGGGCAGGCGCAAGCCGACCCGGCGTGGCCGGTGTGCTTGCAGGCGTTCGCGAAGGTTCTCTAACATGGGCTTTCCATCGGGTTTGATTCCTTCTACTCGGCCGCCATGAGCGGCGTCAAGCCCTGACCGGGTGGCCGTCATGCCGCCCGCCAGCCTGCCAGGGAGCGCCATGAACTTCTGCAGTCACTGTGGCCATACCGTGCGCTTCGCGATTCCCGACGGGGACGACCGGCCGCGCTACTTCTGCGACGAGTGCGGCACCATCCACTACCAGAACCCGCGCATCGTCGCCGGCACCCTGCCGGTGAGCGGCAGCCGGGTGCTGCTGTGCCGCCGCGCCATTCCCCCGCGCAAGGGCTACTGGACCCTGCCGGCGGGCTTCATGGAGAACGCCGAGACCACCGTCGAGGCGGCCGCCCGCGAGACCCGCGAGGAGGCCTGTGCCGAGGTCGAGATCCACGGGCTCTATACCCTGATCAACCTGCCGCACATCGACCAGGTCTACATGATCTTTCGTGCCGATCTCGCCGGCGGCTTCGCGGCGGGGCCCGAGAGCCTCGAGGTGGCGCTGTTCGAGGAGCACGAGATCCCCTGGGACGAGCTCGCCTTTCCCACCATCGAGCGCACCCTGCGCCACTTCTACGACGATCGGCGGGATGCCACCTTCCCGCTGCATGTCAGCGACATCACCGCCGAGGATCGCGAGCGCTACTTCGGCAGTGCCTAACCCCCCTCAATCCCGGTCGATGGTGAAGGGTGACCAGGTCTGGCGCGTCGGCATCACCTCCAGCCGGTTGATGTTGATATGGTCCGGCAGCGTCGCCACGTGGAAGATCTGCTCGGCGATGTCCTCGGCCTGCAGCGGCGTGGTGCCGCGGTAGAGGGCATCCGAGGCGGCCTGGTCGCCCTTGGTGCGCACCAGGGTGAACTCGGTCTCGGCCATCCCCGGCGAGATGTCGGTGACCCTGACCCCGGTGCCCTTCAGGTCGCAGCGCAGGTTGTAACCGAACTGCTCGACGAAGGCCTTGGTGGCGCCGTAGACGTGGCCGCCGGGGTAGGGCCAGCTGCCGGCCACCGAGCCGATGTTGATGATGCTCGCCCCGGCGCCGGTGGCGATCAGCCGCGGCAGCATGGCATGGGTGACGTTGACCAGCCCGGTGACGTTGGTGTCGATCATGGTGTGCCAGTCGGCGAGGTCCACCTCCTGGGCTGGCTTGGGTGCCAGTGCCAGGCCCGCATTGTTGACCAGGCAGGTGACCTCGCGAAACGCTTCGGGCAGCTCATCGACCGCGTGGGCCACCGCCTCGGCATCCCGCACGTCCAGGGTGAGGGTCAGCACCGCCACGCTGTCGCTGAGCTCCTGCTCGAGTGCCTCCAGGCGCTCGCTGCGGCGGCCGGTGAGAATCAGTGACCAGCCATCGGCGGCGAAGCGGCGGGCGGCGGCGCGGCCGAAGCCGGAGGTGGCACCGGTGATCATGGCGATGGGCATGGGGACTCCTCCTCGAAGAATGGTGTCTCGAACCCCGCATCATAGGCCGGGCGGCCAGGCGTCTCCAGTGGTCCGGCACCCGGCATTGTGCCGGGAGGCGGCCCCGGTATCATGGTATCCGGACCCGGGCGGAACCAGGAGACCAAGGCCATGGACAAGTTCGAACGCAAGCTGGACCAGGCCGCACGCGCCGCCTGGATGTCCTATGTGGGGGGCATCACCCAGGACGAGATCGCCCAGCAGCTGGGGGTCTCCCGCCCCGGGGTCCAGCGCCTGCTTGCCCTGGCGCGCCAGGAGGGGCTGATCAAGGTGCGCATCGATCACCCCATCTCGGCCTGCATGGCCCTGGCCGCGGCGATCCGTGACCGCTATGGCCTCGACTACTGCGACGTGGTGCCGGCCGAGCCGGACGCGCCCGACGGCGCCGCCTACTACCTGGCGGCGGCCGGCGCGGAGCGTATCTCCCGCCTGGTGGAGCGCAGCGAACCCCTGACCCTGTCGCTGGGCACCGGGCGTTCGGTGCGCGCCACCGTGGAGGCCATGAGCCGCCATGACCGCCCCCAGCACCGCTTCGTCTCGCTGGTCGGCAACGTGGCACGTGACGGCTCCGCCAACCGCTATGACGGCGTGGTGGTGCTGGCCGACAAGACCGGCGGCGAGCGCTTCCTGCTGCCGACCCCGGTGGTGGCCGACTCGGTGGAGGAGAAGCAGGCCATGCTCGGCCAGCGGCTCTTCCAGGCCATCACGGAGGTGGCCAGGCAGGCGGAGGCGGCCTTCATCGGCGTGGGGCGCATCGACCGTCAGGCGACCCTCTTCCAGGACCACTTCATCGGCCAGGCCGACCTCGAGGAGCTGCTGCGGCTCGAGGCCGTCGGCGAGCTGCTGGGCTGGCCACTGGACCGCGAGGGTCGGGTCATCGACTGCTCCATCACCCGTCGGGTGACCAGCCTGCCGCTGGAGATGCTGCGCGACCAGCCCCTGGTGGCCCTGGCCGGCGGACGCGAGAAGGCCCCGGCGATGCTCGCCGCGCTGCGCGGCGGCTGGCTGAAGGGCCTGGTCACCGACGAGACGGCCGCGCGCTGCATCATCGAACCGTCGTGACGCAGTGCATCATCCGTAACGACTGATTCTTTGGGCCAAAGTCTAAGGGCGAATCTTTGCTTTTTGTGGCGCCGTGATCGATCATTTGTTCGAAGCTTGATCAATATGATCAATATAACAATGCCAAGACGTCCCCAGAGGATCCCGCCATGAGAATCATCCGCCATCTCCCCCTGACAACCCTGACCGCGGCCATCGCCGTCGCCAGCCAGGCCCAGGCGCAGACCGAGATCACCGTCGCCACGGTCAACAACAACGACATGGTGATCATGCAGAGCCTGACCGACGCCTTCGAGGAGGCGCATCCCGACATCGAACTGGACTGGGTGGTGCTCGAGGAGAACGTGCTGCGCCAGCGCATGACCACCGATATCGCCACCCAGGGTGGCCAGTTCGACGTCATGACCATCGGCACCTATGAGGTGCCCATCTGGGCCGAGCGCGGCTGGCTGACGCCCCTCGACGACTTGCCCGAGGACTATCAGGTCGATGACCTGCTGCAGACGGTCCGCGATGGTCTCTCACACGAGGGCACTCTGCATGCGCTGCCGTTCTATGGCGAAAGTTCGATGATGTATTACCGCACGGACTTGTTCGACGAGGCGGGCATCGAGGTACCCGAGCAGCCGAGCTGGGAGCAGGTGCGCGAGTGGGCAGGCCAACTCCACGACCCCGACAACGAGGTCGCCGGGATCTGCCTGCGCGGCAAGCCGGGCTGGGGCGAGAACATGGCCTTCGTCTCGACCCTGGTGAATACCTTCGGCGGGCGCTGGTTCGACATGGAGTGGAACCCCGAGCTCGACTCCCCCGAGTGGCAGGAAGCGATCGGGTTCTATGTCGACCTGCTGAACGACTATGGGCCGCCCGGGGCCAGCTCCAACGGCTTCAACGAGAACCAGGCGCTCTTCTCCAGCGGCAAGTGTGCCATCTGGGTCGATGCGACCTCGGCAGCGGGGCGCATCTACAACCCGTCGGAATCCCAGGTGGCCGACAGGCTGGGCTTCTCGCAGGCGCCAGTGGCCAAGACGCCCAAGGGCTCCCACTGGCTGTGGTCCTGGGCGCTGGCCATCCCGGCCTCCTCGGAGAAGCAGGAAGCGGCCAGGGAGTTCATCACCTGGGCCACCTCCCGGGAGTACATCGAGCTGGTCGGCGAGACCGAGGGCTGGACCAGCGTGCCGCCGGGCACTCGTGAGTCCACCTATGCCAACGAGAACTACCAGCAAGCGGCGCCCTTCGCCGACTTCGCGCTCGAGGCGATGCAGAGTGCCGATCCCACCGACTCGACGCTGGAACCCAGCCCCTACATCGGGGTGCAGTTCGTCGGCATTCCCGAGTTCCAGTCCATCGGCACCCAGGTGGGCCAGATGGTGGCCGCGGCCCTGACTGGTGACATGACGGTGGAGCAGGCGCTGCAGAGCGCCCAGCGCGCCACGGAGCGCACCATGCGGCGTGCTGGCTACCTCGACTGATCGATGCCGGCCGCTCCCGGCCGGGACGTCCCGGCCGGGTCCATTCCCCTACCTGGTCTCGCGGGTACTCCCATGAACAAGACACGCGCTTCCGGCCGCACCGTCGGGGGGCTGAGGACCCTGTCGCTGCAGGCGCCGGCCGTCACCCTGCTACTGATGTGGATGCTGGTCCCCCTGGGGATGACCCTGTGGTTCTCCTTCCAGCGCTATAACCTCCTGATGCCCGGCATGACCGGCTTTGCCGGACTGGAAAACTACGAATACCTGTTCACCGATCCCGCCCTCTGGTCGGCCATGGGCACGACCCTGCTGCTGGTCGGCTGGGTGCTGGCGATCACCGTAGTGGGCGGCACCCTGCTGGCGGTGCTCTTCCAGCAGGAGTTCGCCGGGCGGGGCATCGCCCGGGTGCTGGCCATCTCGCCGTTCTTCGTCATGCCCACGGTCAGCGCGCTGGTGTGGAAGAACATGATGATGCACCCCTCCAACGGGGTCCTCTCCTGGGTCGCCGAGTCCTTCGGCCTGCCGGCCGTCGACTGGTTCTCCTCGCTGCCGCTGACCTCGATCATCATCATCGTGGCCTGGCAGTGGCTGCCCTTCGCCCTGCTGATCCTGCTCACCGCCATGCAGTCGCTGGATGAGGACCAGGTGGAAGCGGCGCGCATGGACGGGGCCGGTCCGATCGCCATCTTCTTCTTCATCACCCTGCCGCATCTCAAGCGGGCGATCAGCGTGGTGATCATGATCGAGATGATCTTCCTGCTGACCATCTTCGCCGAGATCTTCGTCACCACCTCGGGAGGGCCGGGGCTCGCCACCACCAACCTTGCCTACCTGATCTACATTCGTGCCCTGCTCGACTTCGACGTCGGCATGGCCTCCGCGGGCGGGTTGGTCGCCATCGTCCTCGCCAACATCGTCGCCATCTTCCTGGTCCGCATGGTGGCCAGGAACCTGGAAGACTAGGGCAAGGGGAGCACCTCATGACTACCGCAAGAACCAAGCAACCCGAGGCGCAGAGCGCCGCGATCCCGCTGGCGACCCGGCCCTCCCTGCTGGCCTCGGCCGGCGTCAAGAAGCTCGGCCTGGCCGTGCTCGGTTGGACCGTCGCCTGCGTGATCTTCTTCCCGATCTTCTGGATGGTGCTGACCGGCTTCAAGACCGAGGCGGCGGCCATCGCCGACCCCAGCCTGATCTTCTCGCCGACCCTGGAGAGCTACCAGGCGGTCCATGACCGTACGGGCTATGCCCGCTTCGCGATCAACAGCGTGGTGGTGGCCTTCGGCTCGACCCTGCTGGCGCTGCTGATCGCCATTCCTTCCGCCTACTCGATGGCCTTCCTGCCCACCCGGCGCACCAAGGGCACCCTGCTGTGGATGCTCTCCACCAAGATGCTGCCGCCGGTCGGGGTGCTGGTGCCGATCTACCTGATCTTCCGCGATGTGGGCCTGCTCGATACCCGCACCGGCCTGATCATCGTCTACACCCTGATGAACCTGCCGATCGTGGTGTGGATGCTCTACACCTTCTTCAAGGACATGCCCAAGGACATCCTCGAGGCGGGGCGCATGGATGGGGCGAGCACCCTGCAGGAAGTGCTCTTCCTGCTGATGCCGCTGACCCTGCCGGGCATCGCCTCCACCGGCCTGCTGTCGGTGATCCTGAGCTGGAACGAGGCCTTCTGGAGCCTCAACCTCACCTCATCCAATGCGGCGCCACTGACCGCCTATATCGCCTCCTTCTCCAGTCCCGAGGGGCTGTTCTGGGCCAAGCTCTCCGCGGCCTCGACCATGGCCATTGCCCCGATCCTCGTCCTTGGTTGGATGACCCAGAAGCAGATGGTACGCGGCCTGACCTTCGGCGCGGTGAAATAGGTTTTCGACGATGCCGATCGGCAGGTCCTCGGCTGGTGCTCTCGATACCTTCAGAAGCAGATGGTTCGCGGCCTGACCTTTCGCGCCGTCAAGTAAAGGGATACTCAGATGTCTACATTACAACTCAAGCAGATCACCAAGAGCTTCGGCGAGACCGATGTCATCCGCGGTGTGGATCTCGAGGTCAACGACCGGGAATTCGTGGTGTTCGTCGGTCCCTCCGGCTGCGGCAAGTCGACCCTGATGCGCATGATCGCCGGTCTGGAGAGTGCCACCTCGGGCGACATCGTCATCGATGGCCAGCGCATGAACGACGTGGGGCCCGCCGATCGCGGTCTGGCCATGGTGTTCCAGAGCTACGCGCTCTACCCGCACATGACCGTCGAGGGCAACATGGGCTTCAGCATGCGGCTGGCCAGGGTGCCCAAGGAGCAGCGTCGCCAGAAGGTCCTCGAGGCGGCCAGGATCCTGCAGCTCGAGCCCCTGCTGGACCGCAAGCCCAAGGCGCTCTCCGGTGGCCAGCGCCAGCGCGTGGCCATCGGCCGGGCCATCGTCCGCAATCCCAGCATCTTCCTCTTCGACGAGCCGCTCTCCAACCTCGATGCGGCCCTGCGCGTGCAGATGCGCATCGAACTGGCGCGGCTCCACGAGGCGCTCGATGCCACCATGATCTACGTCACCCACGACCAGATCGAGGCCATGACCATGGCCGACAAGATCGTGGTGCTGCATGACGGCGAGGTGGAGCAGGTGGGCTCGCCCATGGAGCTCTATCACCATCCCCGCAATCGCTTCGTGGCCGGGTTCATCGGGTCGCCGAAGATGAATTTCCTGGAAGTCGGGCTCGACCGGGCGCATGCCGAGGGCGTCAGTATCCGGCTGCCCGGCGGCGGAACCTGCAGCGTGCCGGCGGATGGCAGCGAGCTGGCGGTCGATTCCAGCCTGGAGCTCGGCATCCGCCCCGAGCACCTGCTGCTCGATGACCAGGGGCCGCTGGAAGGGGAGATCCAGGTCCTCGAGCGGCTGGGCGGCCAGACCTCGCTGTACGTCCAGATGGGCGAGACCATGGTCACCATCATGGCCGATGGCGACGTGGCACATCGCGTCCACGAGACGGTGCGTTTCGGCTTCGAGCCGGGACGGGCGCATCTCTTCGACGCCAGCGGCCTGGCCCTGCCCAGCCTGCACCAGCATCCCCTTGCGGGCCTCACCCGCCGGGACAACCGCGTCGCCTCCGACGCCGACAGCCTGTGACGGATGCGCTCATGGAGACCCTGATCTTCGACTGTGACGGCGTGCTGGTGGACAGCGAGGCGATTGCCGAGGCGACGCTGGTGGAACTGCTGGGCGAGTGGCTGCCGGACCTGGACGCCGACACCGTGCTCCGCCAGGCGCTGGGCATGACGACCGCCAACATCCTGCGCCACCTGGAAGGCCTGAGCGGGCATCGCCTGCCGCCGGCGGCCACCGAGCGGGTGGACGGCACCATCGAGGCACGGCTGGTTCGGGAGCTCCAGGCCATGCCGGGGGTGGCCGAGGCGATCACCACCATCGACCTGCCCAAGGCGGTGGTCTCCAACAGCCGCCGGCAACGGGTGATGGCTTCTCTGGCGACCACCGGGCTGGACCGGCTGCTGGGCGAGTCGCCGGTGTTCACGGCAGACCAGGTGGCCCGTCCCAAGCCCGCCCCCGACCTCTACCGTCTGGCGGCCAGCGAGCTGGCCCGCTCCCCCGGGGACTGCCTGGTGGTGGAGGACAGCGTCTCGGGTGTCACCGCGGCCCATGCCGCCGGCATGACGGTGATCGGTTTCACCGGGGCCAGCCATGTCGAACAGGGGCAGGAGCGCCGACTGATGGCCGCCGGTGCCTGGCGGATTCTCGAGCACATGCACGGGCTGGCGTCGCTGGTCGACGACTGGCGGCGGAGCCGCCTGCGCGCCACGGCCCGATGAAATGACGGATCTCACGGACAGACAACAGGAAGACACGATGAAACTCGACAACAAGACCAGCGTGATCACTGGCGGCGCCCGAGGCATCGGCCTGGCCATCGCCCAGCGCTACCTGGCCGAAGGCGCCAATGTCGTGGTCGCCGATATCGATCAGGGCGCCATCGACGAGGCCCTGGCCTCCCTCACCGACCAGGCCGCTGGCGACGTCTCGAGGGTGATGGGCGTCCGCCTGGACGTCTGTGACCGGGCCTCGGTCGACGCCATGATCGAGCAGGTCAAGGAGCGCTTCGGCGGCATCGACATCCTGGTCAACAACGCCGCCATCTTCGACATGGCCCCGGTGCTGGAGGTGACCGAGTCGAGCTACGACAAGCAGTTCGCCGTCAACGTCAAGGGCCTGTTCTTCACCCTCCAGGCCGTGGCCAGGGCGATGGTGGGGCGTGGCCAGGGGGGCAGGATCATCAACATGGCCTCCCAGGCGGGACGCCGCGGCGAGGCGCTGGTGAGCACCTACTGCGCGACCAAGGCGGCGGTGATCAGCCTGACACAGTCCTGCGCCCTGGACCTGGTCCGGCACGGCATCAACGTCAACGGCATCGCCCCCGGGGTAGTGGATACCCCGATGTGGGAGGAGGTGGATGCGCTCTTCGCCCGCTACGAGAAGCGCCCCCTTGGCGAGAAGAAGCGCCTGGTGGGCGAGGCGGTACCCGCCGGGCGCATGGGCCGGCCCGACGACTACGGCGGCGCCGCGCTCTTCCTGGCCAGCGACGACAGCGACTACGTGGTCGCCCAGACCCTCAACGTCGACGGCGGCAACTGGATGAGCTGAACCATGTGCGAACTCGCGACAAGTGGCGCGCTCAGCGCCGAGCCCTGCGACCGATGCGACAGACGAGGATCGATGCCATGACGTCCACTCCCTGCGCCGACTCCCTCGCCGAGGTCACCCGGCGGATCCTCGCCGCCGCCGAGGGGCGCCAACGCCTGCTGGTGGCCCTGGCCGGGCCGCCCGGCGCCGGCAAGTCCTACCGCTCGGAGCAGCTCCTGCAGGCCATCGACGATGCCCTGCCTGGGCAGGTGGTGGTGGTCCCCATGGACTGCTACCACTTCGACAACGCGGTGCTCGGCGAGGCGCAGCTGCCGGTGAAGGGCGCGCCCCATACCTTCGACGCCGAGGGCCTGAGGGTCGACCTGGAACGCATTCGCCGCGCGGATGCCGAGGTGGCGGTGCCGGTGTTCGACCGGCCCCTGGATCTGGCCCGTGCCGGGGGCCGGCTGGTCACCCGCGAGCACCGCATCGTCATCGTCGAGGGCAACTACCTGCTGCTCGACCATGGGCCCTGGCGCGCCCTGCATGGCCTCTTCGACCTGAGCGTGATGCTCGAGGTGGACGACGCGACCCTGGAGCAGCGCCTGATCGAGCGCTGGCTGGCCATGGGCCGCGACGCCGAGGCGGCGCGTCGCAAGGCCCTGGACAAGGACATGCCCAACGCCCGACTGATCAAGACCACATCCATCCTGCCCGACCTGGTGTGGCGCTGACGCCGTGCCGTGGTCGGTCGCGCCGAGCAAGACTCGGCAGGAGACCCCACATGATCCGACTCAACAACGACAATCTCGCCAGGCTCCCCGCCGAGGTCCCCGCGCCAAGCCTGGACCGCAAGGCCATCACCGCCGGCATCGTCCACTTCGGCGTCGGCGGCTTCCATCGTGCTCACCAGGCCATGTACCTCGATGCGCTGATGAATCGCGGCGAGGCCCTGGATTGGGGCATCGTCGGCGTCGGCGTGATGCCGGGCGATCGCCGCATGCGCGACGCCCTGGCCGCCCAGGACCACCTCTATACCCTGGTGATCAAGCATCCCGACGGGCGCCGCGAGCCGCGGGTCATCGCCAGCATGGTCGACTACCTCTTCGCCCCCGACGACCCGTCGGCGGTAGTGGAGCGCCTGGCCGACCCGGCGATCCGCATCGTCTCGCTGACCGTCACCGAGGGGGGCTACAACTTCCACCCGGTGAGTGGGGCGTTCGACCTGGAGGCCCCCGACATCCGCCACGACCTGGCACACCCCGAGGCGCCGCGCACCACCTTCGGGCTGATCGTCGAAGGCCTGGCGCGGCGCCGCGAGCGTGGCATCGCCCCCTTCACCGTGATGTCCTGCGACAACATCCAGGGCAACGGCGACGTGGCCAGGGAGACCTTCACCGCCTACGCCCGTGCCCGGGACCCGGCACTGGCCGCCTGGATCGAGGCTGAAGTGGCCTTCCCCAATGCCATGGTGGACCGCATCACCCCGGTTACCAGCGAGGCCGACATCGCCGAGCTGGGCGAACGCTTCGGCGTCGAGGACGCCTGGCCGGTGGTCTGCGAGCCCTTCACCCAGTGGGTGCTGGAGGACCACTTCGTCGCCGGTCGCCCGCCGCTCGAGCGGGTCGGCGTGCAGCTGGTGGACGACGTGGTGCCCTACGAGATGATGAAGCTGCGCCTGCTCAACGCCAGCCACCAGGCACTGGCCTACCTGGGCTATCTTGCCGGCTACCGCTACGCCCATGAGGTGTGCCAGGACCCGCTGTTCGTGGACTTCCTGCTCGGCTACATGCGCCACGAGGCCTCGCCAACCCTGGCCCCGGTACCGGGCATCGACCTCGAGGATTACCGCCAGACCCTGATCGAGCGCTTCGCCAACCCCGAGGTCAGGGACACCCTGGCCAGGCTCTGTGCCGAGAGCTCGGATCGCATCCCCAAGTGGCTGGTCCCGGTGATCCGCGAGCAGATCGCGCGTGGCGGCGAGATGCATCGCAGTGCCGCGGTGGTGGCCAGCTGGGCGCGCTACGCCGAGGGCGTCGACGAGCAGGGCGAGCCCATCGAGGTGGTGGACCGGCTCAGGGAGGAGCTGATGGCGCTGGCGAAACGCAACCACGAGCGGCCCACGGCCTTTATCGAGAACCGCGAGCTGTTCGGCGACCTGGCCGAGCAGGCGCGCTTCCGCGAGGCCTACGTCGCGGCCCTTACCTCGCTGCACGACAGGGGCGCACGTGCCACCCTGGAACACCTGGCAGCGACAGGAGGAGCGTCCTGATGTACGTCGGCGTGGACTGCGGCACCCAGAGCACCAAGGTGGTGGTACTCGACCCCGAGGTCGGACGGATCCTCGGCGAGGCGAGTCGTCCCCACCGCCTGGACGAGCAGGAGGGCGGTCGCCGCGAGCAGGACCCCGGCACCTGGATCACGGCGCTGCGCGGCGCCCTCAAGGAGGCCGTGGCAAAGTCCGGCGTCGATGCCGAGGCGATTCGTGCCATCGGCGTCTCCGGCCAGCAGCACGGCCTGGTGGCGCTGGATGCCGCGGGCGAGCCGGTGCACCCGGCCAAGCTGTGGTGCGACACCGAGACGGCGCCCTGGAACGCCGCCCTGGTCGAGCGACTGGGCGGCGAGGCGGGCTGCCTCGAGCGGCTGGGGCTGGTGCTCCAGACCGGCTACACCGCCTCCAAGCTCGCCTGGCTGCGTGACACCCGGCCCGAGGCCTACGGGCGCATCGCCACCCTGATGCTGCCCCACGACTACCTCAACTTCTGGCTCACCGGCGAGCGGGTGGCCGAGGCCGGCGACGCCTCCGGCACCGGCTACTTCGATACCCGCACCCGAAGCTGGCGGCACGACGTGCTGGCCGAGATCGCCCCGGAGCTCGATCCCGAACGGGTGCTGCCGCGGCTGATCGCCTCCCGGGAGCCGGCCGGCACGGTACGCCCCGCGTTGGCCCACGAGCTGGGGCTGGCCGACGACGTCCTGGTGTCGAGCGGCGGCGGCGACAACATGCTCGGCGCCATCGGCACCGGCAACATCCGCCCGGGGCTGGTGACCCTGAGCCTCGGCACCTCGGGCACCATCTGCGCCCATTCCCCCGATCCGGTGGTGGCCGACAGCGCCATGGTGGCCAACTTCTGCGCCAGCCACGGCGGCTGGCTGCCGCTGGTCTGCACCATGAACATCACCTCGGCCACCACGCGGATCCGCGAGCTGCTCGGCCTGGATCTCGCCGCCTTCGGCGAACGGGTGGCAGCCGCCCCCATCGGCGCCGAGGGCGTGACGATGCTGCCCTTCTTCAACGGCGAGCGGGTGCCCATGCTGCCCGAGGCCAGCGCCAGCCTGGACGGCCTGACCAGCGTCAACACCACCCCGGCCAACCTCTGCCGGGCAGTGGTGGAGGGCGCCACCCTGGGCTTGCGCTACGGCCTGGAGCAGTTCGGCCGGCTCACCGAGGGCGTGGACGAGATCCGCCTGATCGGTGGCGGGGCGCGCAGCCCGGTGTGGCGCCAGATGCTGGCCGACATCACCGCCAGCCGGGTGGTGTGTCCCGAGGTCACCGATGCCGCGGCCCTGGGGGCCGCCCTGCAGGCGGCCTGGTGTCATCGCGCTGGCGCCGGAGACGGCGAGCTGGCCGAGCTCTGCACGCGCCTGGTGCATCTCGACGAGAGCTCGCGGGCCGATCCCGACCCGGCCAGTGTCGCCGCCTACGACGAGATCCATGCCCGCTATCGCCGGTGCCTGGCCGAGCGTCATTCCGTTACCTGATCGCATTGCATGATGCATTGCACCACAAGAGAGGAGCCCCTCATGACGACCCGACTCGACAGCCTCAAGAGCCACTCCCTGGTGGTCGCCGACACCGGTGACCTGGAGGCGATCAAGCGCTACCGGCCCCACGACGCCACCACCAATCCCTCGCTGCTGCTCAAGGCCTTCGACCTGCCGGGCTACCAGGCGCTGATCGACGAGGAGCTCGCCGCCATCAAGGCGGAGGTCGCCGATCCCGAGGCGCGCCTGGAGCAGGCGGTGGATCGCCTCGCCGTGGCCAAGGGGGCCGAGATCGCCCGGCACATCCCCGGACGGATCTCCACCGAGGTGGCCGCGCGCCTCTCCTTCGACGAGGAGGCCAGCGTGCGCAAGGCCCATGAGCTGGTCGAGCGTTACGACCGGCGCGGCGTGGGCCGCGATCGCGTGCTGATCAAGCTGGCCTCCACCTGGGAGGGCATCCGCGCCGCCGAGCGCCTCGAGCGCGAGGGCATCCAGTGCAACCTGACCCTGCTGTTCAGCGAGGCCCAGGCCCAGGCCTGCTTCGACGCCGGGGTCTTCCTGGTCTCCCCCTTCGTGGGCCGGGTCACCGACTGGTACAAGAAGGAGACCGGCAAGGAGTATGCGCCCGACGAGGACCCGGGCGTACTGTTCGTGCGCGGCGTCTGCGAGCGGGCCGGCCGTGGCGGCTATGACACCGTGGTGATGGGGGCGAGCTTCCGCACCGTCGGCCAGGTGCTGGCGCTGGCCGGCTGCCCGCGGCTGACCATCTCGCCGGCGCTGCTCGAGGAGCTGGCGGCGGAGGAGGGCGAGGTGACCCCGGCGGTGACGATTCCCGCCGCCGGCGAGCGTCCGGCGCCCCTCGACGAGCCCGCCTTCCGCTGGGGCCACAACCAGGATGCCATGGCCAATGACAAGCTGGCCGAGGGCATCCGCCGCTTCGACGAGGACCAGCGCACCCTGGAGGCGCGCCTCGCCGAGCGGTTCGGGTAATCGCGGAAGGGCAAGCGCCGAGCAGGGGTGCGCCGTCGGCCCGATGTGCGGATAATGACAGCGATCGACGTCGCCCGGCCCGCTGCAGGGTCAGGAGGAGATCCCATGGCGCTGCCACTCTCGCAGCAGACCCTTGCCGCCCTCGGCCAGGACGTCGGGGTGCCGGCCTATGACCGTCGCCGGCTGCGCCCCGGGGTCCTGCATATCGGCCTGGGCAACTTCCACCGCTCGCACATGGCGACCTATCTGGACCGCCTCTTCACCCGGGGCGAGGCCCACGACTGGGCGGTCATCGGCGCCGGCGTGATGCCGGCGGATACCCGGATGCGTCGGCGCCTGCAGCAGCAGGACTGGCTCTCCACGGTGGTCGATCTCCACCCCGAGGGGAGCTCGGCG
>NZ_JAWSUJ010000079.1:0-20005 GCF_033549285.1 Halomonas sp. | reverse complement strand
AGCGCGCTCTCCTACCTGCTGCGCGGCCGTGCCCCGGACAGCAGCGGCGGCGCCGACGGCGCCCTGACCTCGGCGCTGATCGGCATCACCCTGGGACAGACCGGCGGCGCCGTGGGCGCCATCGGCGAGGCCTTTGGCATCTCCGACCTGAGCCTCGACACCGCCGGCGCCGGGGAGGAGAGCCAGGTGGTGGTCACCGGTAACCTCACCGACCGTTTGAGCATCGGCTACGGGGTGGGCGTCTTCTCGCCCATCGCCGAGCTCACCCTGCGATACCAGCTGTGGCGCAGCCTCTATCTCGAGGCGGTCTCGGGGGCGGCCCAGGCGGTCGACCTGGTCTACAGTTTCAGCCTGCCGGGCAATCCCCCGAGCCCATGAGACGAAGCGGACAGTTCCGTCAGACATTCCACCGGACAATGGAGTCCCACCCATGCCACTGCATCCCGACCACGCGCCCGAGGGGCGCGACACGCCGCTGCCGATCAGCGGGACCCACCTGGTCTACGGCCACGCCATGCAGCCCCCCTGGCCCGAGGGGATGGAAGAGATCGTGCTGGGGCTGGGCTGCTTCTGGGGGGCCGAGCGGCTCTTCTGGCAGCTGCCGGGCGTTCACGTCACCGCGGTGGGCTATGCCGGCGGCGTGACCCCCAACCCCACCTACGAGGAGACCTGCAGAGGCCGGACCGGCCATGCCGAGGTGGTGCGGGTGGTCTTCGACCCCCGCGTGGTCGACCTGGAGACCCTGCTGCGGGTGTTCTGGGAGGCCCATGACCCGACCCAGGGCCACCGCCAGGGCAATGACATCGGCAGCCAGTACCGCTCGATCATCCTCACCACCACCCCTGGCCAGCGCGAGGCGGCCGAGCACAGTCGCGAGGCCTACGGCGAGGCGCTGTCGCGCAGCGGCAGGGGGCCCGTGACCACCGAGGTCGAGCCCCTCGAGGCCTTCTACTACGCCGAGGAGTACCACCAGCAGTACCTGGCGAAGAACCCCGGGGGCTACTGCGGCCTGAAGGGGACCGGGGTCAGCTGCCCGATCGGTTGAGTCCGCCAGGGGCCCGCCCGAGGGGGACTAGAGCTGCGCCAGGCGTCTCTTCAGGCCATTCAATTCATCGCTCATGTACTGGGCGTCGAATTCCGCTTCCTGGAACAGGCGTACCGGGTCGTAGACCTCGATGTGGGCACGGTGCTTCTTCAGCACCCGATCCTCTTCCAACGCCTTGAGGGTTCGGTTGATATGTACCGGCGACAGGCCAAGGATCTGTCCCAGCAGCCGCTGGGAAACGGGGAACTCGAAGAACGCCAGGTCGACGCGCTGCAACTTCTCGAGTCGAAAGAAAGTCTCGACCATGAAATGCAGTACCTGTGAGCGCGCGCTGCGATGAAGGGTGACGAGCATGCGTTCGGTAAGGAGGGCCTCCTGTCGGCTGATGGTGGCGAAGAGCGCAATCGCCAGGGGCGTGGAGGCCGCGATGAGGTCAACGATGTTCTCGTGGGGGAACGGCTGGATCATGCCGCGGGTGATCATGCTGGCCTCGGTCACGTGCCGCATGAAGGTAAACTCCCTGAGCCCGATGATTTCGCCAGGCAGCAAGAGGTCGATGACCTGTCGCTCGCCATCCTCGGTGCGGCGGACGGTGCAGGCCCAGCCACTCTGCAGGATGTACAGCTCGCCCACCCTGTCCCGGGGGCGCCAGAGCCGCTGATTCTTTACGGCCAGTTCGGCGTCTTGCTCGAACCGTGCCAAGAGTTGCTTATCCTTTTCACTCAGGTCCAGGTACCGCCCCATGGCGATCTGGAAAAGGCTCACGCCAGGCGCCTGGTCGTCGAGGCAAGCCGCTGCGGCTCCATGCAATGCGGGATAGCGAAGATGATGATGCTCCTTTGGGTCATGGACACAAGCAACGCCCGATGGGTGGCCTTCCTCATGGCTTATTCTAGTCGCACTTTAGAGACACTGCCCACGAACCTATCGCCATGGCGCCTGGCCATGATGGGCGCCTCGCCCTCGGTTCACCGGCGCTCCCTCCCGCCAGCGAAGTGGCGCCAAGGGCGTGATCGTTCGCCCGTCGTGAGACCTCGCTGGGGTGGGCAACGCGACGCCGGGCAGCTGATCCCGTGCTTCCTGGAGAATCTGGAACTGTGCCCGGCGCTGGCCGATACAGTCATTCAACCAGGCATTCAGGTCGGGGATGGCGTTGTAGGCCTGCAGGCGTTCATAGAAGCGCCGTGACCGCCACTCCTCGAGCAGTGCCCGGCTGAGCTCCTCAGCCGCCACCTCATCATCGAAGATGAAGAAGTGGGTCTGTACCTGCAGCTCCTGCTCGCGACGCTCGGCCGGATCATGAAGCGGAGACTGCTCGATCGGTAGCGACGCTGACACCTCGATCAGGGACTGGATCCGCTGCTGACTCTCGCTCGCCAGGGCCTGCATGAGCTTGCTGGTGGCGATGTGATAGGTCAAAAAGCGCAGGCTCAGCCAGCGATATCGTTGGTACGCCTGGTGCTCATGCGCATTGGCCCGGGCCAGGATATCCTCGATCAGGATGGTGACGCTTGGCGTGTTCACGATGCGTTTCACCTCTTGTAGCACCTCGATCCACTTGATGGCGTCGCGGCCTCGAATGACCCTCGATGACCATGCCTGAGGAACAGCCTAGGAAAGGGCGCCGCCAGGGTCTGCCAACCTGGGTTAATAACCTGCATTTTTTTTGCAACTTCTCGAATCGAGGGCGAAGTGGATGGCCGACATCGTCGATTGCCAATCCGTAAGCTGCTGACCGACACGACGCGCGAGCCAGCTGGCCGGCCGCCCCTGATGCCACTCCACGAACCCGACGTGCCCTCCGTGTCGGGCGAGTTCCACCCGCACCGAATCGGGAGGTGCGGGTAGACGCCTGAACAATGCCGGCGGCATGAAGGGGTCGTCGTCGGCATGCAGGATGAGCATCGGCAGCTCGACCTCGCCGAGCAGGGGGCCGGCGGAGGCGCGGCGGTAGTAGTCCTCGGCGCCGTCGAAGCCGTGCAGGGGGGCCGTCACGGCCTCGTCGTAGGCGCGCAGGCTCTCCAGGGCCTCGAGCTCCCGCGAGGTAATCGCAAGCGGCAGCTCGCCACGGACCAGGCGAGGGGCCATCTTGCGCTTCAGTGAGCGGAGCAGGTGTCGCTCGTAGACCCTCGAGAAGCCTTGATGCAGGGTATCGGCACAGGCCGAGAGCTCCAGCGGCGCGCTGATGACGATGGCGCCGGCCAGGTCCAGGCCATTGTCACCCTGTTCGGCGACCAGCTTGACCAGCATGTTGCCGCCCAGGGAGACCCCGACGGCGACCTTGAGGGCGCGGGGATAGCGATGGGCCAGCTGCCCGATCAGCCAGTAGGCATCCGCCGTGTCGCCGCTGTGGTAGGCCCGAGGCAGGCGATTGGGCGAGGCCCCGCAGCCCCGGAAGTGCATGAGCAGCGCGCGCCAGCCGAGGCCGGCGGCGGCGTGCAGCAGGTGACGGGCATAGGGCGAGGCCAGCGACCCCTCGAGCCCGTGGAAGAGCAGCAGGATGGGCGCGTCGGCCCGCTCGGGCTGCGGTCGCGCCCAGGCCAGCTCGACGAAGTCTCCGTCCGGCAGCTCGAGGATCTCGGTCTCGGCATCGACCGCCGGGCGCGGCAGGCAGCGGGGCAGCAGGGTCTGGACGTGCCGGTTGGAAAGCCCCGGGGGCGGGCGGAAGTCGGCAGCGTGCCAGGTCGCGTCCATCGGCGGGTCACTCCGGCGGGGTGAGGTTGTCGTGGCCGGTGGGCGTGATCACCAGGTTGTCCTCGATACGGATGCCGCCGTGGTCGGCCAGGCGCTCGACCAGGGGCCAGTCGATGTCACGGCCCGCCGCGCCCTCCTTGAGCGGTGCCAGCAGCATGGGGATCACGTAGAGCCCGGGTTCCATGGTGACCACCATCCCGGCCTCCAGTTCCCGGGTCAGGCGCAGCGCGGGGTCCGCCTCGGGCGGCGGCAGTGGCTGCCCAGCGGCGTCCACGCGGCCGGCCACGTCATGGACCTGCAGGCCCAGCGAATGGCCCAGACCATGGGGACAGAAGGCCCGGGTGATGCCCTGGGCCACCGCCGCCCCGGGCGTGCAGTGCACCAGGCCCTGGTCGGCCAACAGTTCTCCCAGGCCCAGGTGCATGTGCCGGTGCAACTCGACGTAGTCGACCCCCGGCGCCAGCTCGCCGATCAGCCGGCGCTGCAGCGCCGTGACGCCCTCGATCAGCGCCGCGAAGGCGGGGACGGCATCGGGCCCGGCCCAGGTGCGGGTGATGTCCGCACAGTAGCCACGGAAGCGGTGGCCGCCGTCGAGCAGCAGGCTGCGCCGGCTCTCCGGGGCGACGCTCTCGTAGTGCTGGTAGTGCAGCACGCCGCCGTGGGCATTGAGCCCGACGATGCTGGCGTAGGGCAGGGCCGTCTCGCGCTGTCGGGAGGCGCCCAGGTAGGCGAGCTGGATGTCGAGCTCGGCGCCACCGTCCAGGAACGCCTGACGGGCGGCGCGATGGCCGGCCATGGCCTGCCGGTTGGCGTCACCCAGGCAGGCGATCTCGTAGTCGCTCTTGCGGACGCGGCCCTCGTCCAGGGCAGCCACCAGGGCCGGGGGGTTGCGGTCGGCATCGAGCGCCTCGGCGAGCGCTGCCGACACGTCGCCGAGCACGGCGAAGCGGCCGGCCGGCAGGGCCGGTGGGGCGTCGTCGCGGGCCAACTCGATGGCGAAGGCCTCCACCCAGGGCTCGTCGGGCAGGCGGGCCGGCAGGTGCCAGAAGTCGTCCGGGGCATGGACCTTGAGCCTGGGTCGCTGGCCCGGACGGATCAGCAGCCAGCTGTGGGCGAGGTCGGCCTGGCCGGTCCAGTGCATGAAGTGGCCGTAGGCGGCGAAGCTCGCCTCCTGGTCGTCGGCGAAATGGCGGCGGGGCTGGCCGCTGTAGAGCAGTACGCCGTCGAGCCCCAGGCGCGTGAGCACCTCGTCGTAGGCCCCTTGCAGGGACTCCAGGTGGCGCCGTTGCAGGATGGCGAGCGGGGAGGGCGTGGCTGGGGCGGTCATGGGGACTCCGGTGAGGGGATCGGCGTGTGACGGGGTTGGGCGGCGCCACCGGAAAGCGCCTCCCAGAGGGCCTCGAGGGCGACGGGGCCGTGACCGCGCCGGCGGTAGAGGCGAATCTCCAGGGGCACCTCCCAGCGCGTATCGCCGGCTCGCACCAGGCGGCCGGCGGCCAGGTCGTTGCGCACCGTGCGTTCGGGCAGCCAGCCGAGGCCATAGCCCAGGCCGACCAGTTCGCGGATGTTGCCGCTCTGGATGCTCTCGTGGAGCACCCGGAAGCGCGGTGCCCCGGGCAGCTCATCCAGGCGGCTGCGCAGGGCCAGGTCGATCAGCCCGCGGGGGTGGTAGGCGATCAGTGGCAGGGTGAAGCGGGCCCCGGCCTGAAGCGCGAAGCGGGGGCGGCCATCGGCCTCGGGCAGCGAGGTCGGGATCATCCGCTCGTGGCCCAGGCAGTGGTGGGCGAGGCCCTCGGTCTCGGGCATGAGCGGGCAGGCGCCGGCCGGCCAGTAGCAGAGCACCAGGTCGCACTCGTCGCGGGCCAGGGCCTCGAAGAAGTCGCCGGCCAGCCAGCCGGTGGCACGCAGGTAGGGCGTCAGCGGGGGCGGCGAGGCCCAGTCGGCGAGCCACTCGGGAAGGAAGTGCGCCAACAGGCTCTGCGGCGCCGCCAGCCGAAGCTGTCCCGCCTGCTCCTCGGCCAGGTGGGCCAGCCGCTGCCGGGTCGCCGCTACCCGTCGGGTGACCTCCTGGCAGAGGCCGAGGAATTCCTCCCCGGCCGGGGTCAGCGACAGCGGCAGGGTCTGGCGGTTGATCAGGGTGGTGCCCATCTCCTCCTCGAGCAGCTTGATGCGTCGCGAGAAGGTCGGCTGGGTGACGTTCTGCTCCTCCGCCGCCCGGGAGAAGTGCTGGGTCCGGGCCAGGGCGATGAAGTCTTCCAGCCAGCGCAGTTCCATGTCGATCCTCGTGCGTGCCGCGGCCGTGTCTCGGCCCCGGCATTGTGCCATAGCGTGGCGGAGCTCAGTCGATGCGCCCTTCCTCCACGGCGTGACAGGCCACCTGGCCGCCGTCGCCGGTGGCGATCAGGCCCGGGATCTCGCGCCGGCAGCGCTCATTGGCATGGGGGCAGCGGCCGTGGAAGACGCAGCCCGAGGGCAGGTTGACCGGCGTGGGCACCTCGCCCTCGAGGCGGATGTGCTGGGGCCGGTCGTCCTCTAGGCGCGGGATCGCCGACATCAGGGCCTGGGTGTAGGGGTGTCGCGGCCGGGCGAAGAGCGTCGCCGTCGGCGCCACCTCGCAGACCCTTCCTAAGTACATCACCGCCACCCGGGTACCGAAGTGCTCGACCACGGCGAGGTCATGGGTGATGAAGAGGTAGGTCAGGTTGCGCTGCTGCTGGGCCTCCATCAGCAGGTTCAGCACCTGGGCCTGGATCGACACGTCCAGCGCCGAGATCGGCTCGTCGGCGACGATGAACTCCGGGTCCACGGCCAGGGCGCGGGCGATGGCGATACGCTGACGCTGGCCGCCGGAGAACTCGTGGCCGTAGCGTGCGCCCCAGTCGGCCGCGATGCCGACCGAGGCCATCACCTCGGCGACCTGCTCCTTGATCCGCTGTGCCGACCACTCCGGATGGTGCAGGCGGATCGGCTCCTCCAGGGTCTGCTGGATGGTCATCCGCGGGTTGAGCGAGGCATAGGGGTTCTGGAAGATCATCTGCATGCGGCGGCGGTAGGGCATCAGCGCCTTGTGGGAGAGGGCGTCGATGCGCTGGCCGCCATAGTGGATCTCGCCGGCACTGGGATGGAGCAGGCCCATCACGGTGCGGGCCACCGTGGACTTGCCGCAGCCGGACTCGCCGACCACGCAGAGTGCCTCGCCGCGGCGGATATCCAGGTCGACGCCGTTGATGGCATGCACGTGCTTCTGCTCGCGGACGATCCTGCCCTTCCTGAACTTGAGCTGCTCGAGGAAATCCCCGGAGAGCGAGAAGTGCTTCTCCAGCCCGCGGATCTCCAGCAGAGGGCTGGCCGCCTCGGGGGCCTGGCCAGGGGCTTGGGCGTGGGCGGTGGAACTCATCAGCGAATCTCCTCGGCCGGGATGCGTTCGCGCTCGATCATCTCGGCGACCATGTGGCAGGCGACCCGGCAGTTGCCGGAGGTCACGAAGCCGGGAACCTCGTCGATGCAGGCGCGGCGGGTGGTGCCGTCGGCGCGCTCGACGAAGCCGCAGCGCGGATGGAAGGCGCAGCCGCTCGGCAGGTTGTCCAGCGACGGCATGCTGCCGGGGATCTGGTTCAGCCGGCTGCCCGGCGTGGCCATCTGGGGCAGGGCGTTGATCAGCCCCTGGGTGTAGGGGTGCTGGGGGTCGTTGATGATCTCCCGGGTCGGGCCCTGCTCGATCACCCGGCCGGCATACATCACCAGCATGCGCTGGGTGACCTGGCTGACCACGCCCAGGTCGTGGGTGATCAGGATCAGGCCGACATTGTGCTTCTCGCAGAGCTCGAGCAGCAGCGCCATGATCTCGGCCTGGATGGTCACGTCCAGCGCGGTGGTGGGCTCGTCGGCGATGATGATGTCGGGGTCGAGCAGCAGCGCGATGGCGATGATCACCCGTTGGCGCATGCCGCCGGAGAGCTCGTGGGGATACTGGTCCAGGCGCGCCGCTGGCGAGGGGATCTGCACCTGCTCGAGCTTGCGCAGGGCGATCGCCCGGGCCTCGCGGGTCGAGATGCGCCGGTGGGCCTTGAGGCATTCGACCATCTGTTCGCCGATGGAGAGCACCGGGTTCAGGGTCATCATCGGATCCTGGAAGATCATCGACATGCGGTGGCCGCGGACATGGCGCAGCGCCCGGTCGCTCATCTGGGTCAGGTCGCGGCCGTCGAAGTGGATGCTGCCGCCGGCGATGTAGCCCGGCTTGGCGATCAGGTTGAGCAGGCTGAAGGCCGCCACCGACTTGCCGGCGCCAGACTCGCCCACGATGCCCAGGCGCTCGCCGCGCTCGAGGCTGAAGCTGACATCGCGCAGCGCCTGGACATCGCCGCGGCGAAGGGCGAAGCGCACGTCGAGATGGTTTACGTCGAGGAGTGCCATGGGATCAGCCCTTGTAGAGTCGCGGGTTGAGGACGTCACGCAGCCAGTCGCCGAGCAGGTTGATCACCAGCACCAGCACCACCAGCACCAGGCCCGGGATCAGGGTGATCCACCAGGAGCCCGACTGCAGGTAGTCGAAGCCGGACTTGATCAGCGAGCCCAGCGACGGCTGCGTCTCGGGCATGCCCAGGCCCAGGAAGGAGAGCGCCGCCTCGGAGATGATGGCGTTGGCCACCTGGACCGTGGAGATGACGAAGATCGGCGACAGGGTGTTGGGCAGGATATGGCGGAACATGATCCGCCGGCTGGTAAAGCCCATCACCCGGGCCGCATCGACATACTCCTTGTGGCGCTCGGCCAGCACCGAGGCGCGCACCGTGCGCGCGTACTGGGGCCATTCGGCCAGGCCGATGATCAGCACCAGCAGCGGCACCGCATAGGCGCTGAAGGTGGCGCCGCCGAAGATCGCCTTGACCAGGGCGCCCACCACGATGGCCACCATCAGGGTGGAGAACGACAGCTGGATATCGGCCAGGCGCATCAGGAAGGCATCCACGCGACCGCCCAGGTAGCCGGCGAGCAGCCCGAAACTGACGCCCAGCAGGGCCTGGAGGGCCACCGCGCCGAAGCCGATGATCAGCGACACTCGGGCGCCGTAGAGGATGGTGGAGAGCAGGTCGCGGCCCTGGGCGTCGGTGCCCATCAGGTAGGTCGGGTCGCTGCCCTCGACCCAGAAGGGCGGCAGCTCCGAGGCCAGGATGTCGATCTGCGCCAGGTCATAGGGGTTCATGGGCGCCAGCCACGGGGCCAGCACCGCCACGGCGACCAGGGCGATGAAGACCACCAGGCTCAGCTGGGCGATCAGGTCACGCTTGAAGCTGTAGAGCAGGTAGGAGCCGCGAAAGCGTGACCAGCGGCTCGCTACCCGGGGGGTCGTGGTTGTCATGCGGGTTTCCCTGTCAGCTTGACGGTGGGGTTGACCAGGCCGTAGATCAGGTCGACCAGGGTGTTGGTGATCACGAAGATCAGCCCCACGATCATCAGGTAGGTGATGATCAGCGGCACGTCGGAGCGCTGGATGGCGTTGAGGAACATCAGCCCCATGCCCGGCCACTGGAAGACCGTCTCGGTGAGGATGGTGTAGGCCACCAGGGTGCCGATCTGCACCCCGCCCATGGTGATCACCGGCAGCATGGTGTTCTTCAGGGCGTGCACGAAGTAGATGCGGCGCAGCGCGATGCCCTTGGCGCGGGCGAACTTCACGTACTCGGACTGCAGCACCTCGAGCATCTCGGCGCGGATCAGGCGGATGAACAGCGGCAGCATGATCGAGGCCAGCGAGATGGCCGGCAGCACCAGGTAGGTGAGCCCCTCGAGGGTGGCGAAGTTGGTCGCCCAGGTGCCGAACACGGGCACCGGGTTGCCGCGCCCGTAGGCCGGCATGCCGCCCTCGGTACTGACCAGGTCGTTGAGCCAGGCGCCCCAGCCGGTATCGGCGGGGAAGGGCGACCAGGAGACGCCGATGGCGAACAGCTGGATCAGCATGATGGCGGTGAGAAAGACCGGGATGGAGATGCCGATGATCGACACCCCCATGAAGAAGCGTGACAGCCAGGCCCGGGGCCGGATCGCGCTGTAGACGCCGATCGGCACCGAGAACAGCACGATCAGCAGGGTCGTGGCGAAGACCAGCTCCAGGGTCGCCGGCAGGTGGCGCAGGATCACCTCGGTGGTGGGCTGGTTGAAGATGTAGGAGTAGCCGAAGTCCAGCTGCAGGGCATTACCCGCGAAGCGCAGGTACTGGACCAGGAAGGGGTCGTTGAGGCCCAGCTGCTCGCGCAGGGCCTCGCGCTCGCTCTCCGGCACCGACTGGCCGACCATCTGCTGGATGGGGTCGCCCAGGTTGTCCTGGATCGCGAAGGCGATGATGCTGATGACGAACATCACCAGCAGGGCATGGAAGAGGCGCTTGATCAGGAAGGCGATCATGGCTGGCGTCCCGTGTGCAACACGCGGCGACGCACTCGGCTGGCGAGCGCGTCACAGGGGTCAGGTTTCGGATGGCCGGCCCGCGAGGGGCCGGCGCGAGGGAGGCTTACTCGTCCTCGATGACCAGGTCCCCGAGGTAGGGGAAGTTCATCACGTTGAGGATCGGCTCGATATCGACATTGGCCGCCGAGGCCCAGGCCAGGTCCTGCCAGTGCAGGGGCACCACGGCCGCCTCGTCGTGCAGGGTCTGCTCGACCTGCTGCAGCATCTCGGCGCGCTTCTCGAGGTCGACCTCCAGGTTGGCCTCGGCCACCAGCTTGTCCAGCTCCGGGTTGCAGTAGTTGCCGGCGTTGTACTGGCCGGCGCCACTGTCGGCATCAGGGCAGGCGGTCAGGTACTCGTGGAAGTTGGCGCTGTCCTCGGTGTCGGCGTGCCAGCCGATCAGCATCATGTCGGCGGCGCGGTCGTCGTACTCGCCCCAGTACTGGGCCTTGGGCAGCGTCTTGAGGTCCACAGTGACGTTGATGCGCGCCAGCATGGCGGCCACTGCCTGGGCGATCTTGGCATCATTCACGTAGCGGTTGTTGGGCGCCATCATGGAGATCTCGAAGCCGTCGGCATAGCCGGCCTCCTCCATCAGTTGCTTGGCCTTCTCCAGGTCGTAGCGCGGCTCGAGATCCTCGACATGGCCGGCATAGCCTTCCGGCGAGAACTGCGCCGCCGGGGTGGCGAAGCCCTTCATCAGGCGGTCGGCGATGCCCTCCTGGTTGACGGCATAGGCGAAGGCCTGGCGGACCCGCGGGTCCTGGAAGGCCTCGACGCGCTCCTGGTTCATGTGGAAGAAGATGATCCGCGTGCCGGACATGGTGACCAGCTGGACGTCCTCGTCCTCGCGCACCCGGTCCAGGTCGTTGGGCGGCACCGGGGCGATGAAGTCCACGTCCCCGGAGAGCAGGGCGGCCACGCGGGTGGCGTTCTCGCTGATCGGGGTAAGCACGATGCGCTCCACGTTGCCCGGGGACTCGTCGTCCCAGTAGCCGTCGAAGCGGTCGAACTCCATGCGGGTCCCCTTCTGGTGCTCGACCACGGTGTAGGGCCCGGTACCGGAGAGGTTGGCCGAGGCGAAGGAGTTGCCGTTCTTGACGATCTCGTCCTTGGGGTCGCCGTCCGCGTCGGTGCCGCTGTAGAACTCGCTGTCCAGCGGGAAGATGTAGGTGGCGAGGTTGAGCAGCAGCGGGTAGGGCTTGCGGGTGGTGATCTCGACGGTGGTCTCGTCGATGGCCGTGACGCCTTCGATGGGCTCGAAGATCGCCTTGAAGTCCGGGCTGCGCTTGAGGCGCTCGACGGTCCAGACCACGTCCTCGGCGGTGAAGGCGTTGCCGCTGTGGAATTCCACCCCCTCGCGCAGGGTCATGCGCATGGTGGTGTCATCCACCTGCTCCCAGCCGGTGGCCAGGCGCGGCTCGAAGGAGAGATCCTTGTTCCAGCGCACCAGGGGGTCGAAGGTCATGTGGGAGAGCTGGAGGATCCCCCCGGAGAGCTGCTCGTGGATGTCCAGCGAGACCGGGTCGGCATCGTAGGCCATGCGCAGGGTGGTCTCGGCGCTGGCCACGGAGGGCAGCACGGCGGTGGTCATGGCGGCGCCGATCACGCTCGCCAGCAGGGTCTTCTTGAGAGTCATGTGTCGTTCCATGCCGGTTGACTTGTTGTTGGTGATGACCGCGAAGGTCCAGCCAACAACATAGTGAGCTCGGCCATGGAGGCACAATCGAAATTGTGAGAGGCGCCATGCGCCCGGCGAATGAGCCCCGGCCGCCGAGGCCTGGGTCAGTCTCCGGCGGGGGTGATGCGGTCGATGCGATAGAGGGTGGCGACCTGGTCGAGGCCGTGGACGCTGCAGTCGAGGTCGGAGACCCGGCCGTCGCTCAGCCCGTAGACCCAGCCGTGCACCGAGAGCGCCTGGCCGCGTTGCCAGGCGCGCTGGACGATCTTGGTTCGGCACAGGTTGTTGACCTGGGCCTCGACGTTGAGCTCGCACATGCGGTCGACCTGCTCCTCCAGGGGCAGTGCTTCCAGGGCCCCACGGTGGCGGCTGTAGAGCTCGCGGACCGTATGCAGCCAGTAGTCGACCATCCCGCACTCGCCGCCGGCGACCGCCGCCCGCACGCCGCCGCAGCCGTAGTGACCCACCACCATGATGTGACGGACCTTGAGCACGTCCACGGCGAACTGCACCACCGAGAGGGCGTTCATGTCGTTGTGGTGGAGCAGGTTGGCGACGTTGCGGTGGACGAACACCTCGCCCGGTGGCAGGTCGATGATCTGGTTGGCCGGCACGCGGGAGTCGGAACAGCCGATCCACAGGTAGTCGGGACTCTGCTGCCGGGCCAGGCGGGCGAAGTAGTCCGGGTCGTCCCGGCACATCTTCTCCGCCCAGCTGCGGTTGTTGGCCAGCAGTCTCTCGATCTCTTGTTTCATGGCGGGCTCCGGTCGGCATGGCAGGGAAGAACGGTCCCCCTTGTAACCTCGCCTGCCGGGGTGGTCAACCGCTCTCCCGGGGTGTCGCCTCGGCTGGTATGATCCTCCTCGAGATTCACCGACGGGCCGACGCGGCTCGACCTTCGACAGGAGACTTGCGTGTCAGACTTCGACTATGACCTCATCGTGATCGGGGCGGGGTCCGGTGGCGTTCGCGCCGCCCGCACCGCCGCCGCCACCGGCGCGCGGGTCGCCGTGGCGGAGGATCGCTACCTGGGCGGTACCTGCGTCAACGTGGGCTGCGTGCCCAAGAAGCTCTACTCCTATGCCGCCCACTTCCACGAGGCCTTCGAGGACGCGGGCGGCTTCGGCTGGCACCTGCCCGAGGCCCCGCGCTTCGAGTGGGCCACGCTGCGCGACAACAAGATCGGCGAGATCAAGCGGCTCAACGAGATCTACGGACGCCTGCTCGACACCGCCGGGGTGCGCCTGATCAACGGCCGCGCCAAGGTGCTGGATGCGCACCATGTCAGCGCCAACGACGAGACCCTGAGCGCGGCGAAGATCCTGGTCGCGGTAGGGGGCTGGCCCTGGGTGCCGGACTTCCCGGGCAACGAGCACGTGGTCGATTCCAACCGGGTCTTCGACCTCGAGGCCTTCCCCGAGCGCTTCCTGGTCCTCGGCGGCGGCTATATCGCCGTGGAGTTCGCCAGCATCTTCAATGGCCTGGGCAGCGAGGCCCACCTGGTCTACCGGGGCGAGCTGTTCCTGCGCGGCTTCGACCAGCAGGTGCGCGAGTTCACCCGCGACGAGATGGCCAAGAAGGGCGTCCAGCTGCACTTCGAGGCCAATATCGCCTCCATCGAGAAGGTCGAGGAGGGGCTGCGGGTGAGCCTCACCAACGGCGAGCAGCTGGAGGTGGATGCCGTGCTGGCCGCCACCGGCCGCCGTCCCCATCTCGAGGGCCTGGGCCTCGACCGCCTCGACATCGCACTGACCGACAGCGGCCACCTGCGCGTCAACGAGCGCTTCGAGACCTCCGTTCCCTCCATCCTCGCCCTGGGCGACGTGACCGGTGGCCCGGAGCTGACCCCGGTGGCGCTCGCCGAGGCCATGCAGATGGTCCGTCACCACTTCGACGAGGCCGAGCCGGCCGCGCTCGACTACCGCAACATCCCCACCGCGGTGTTCTGTCACCCCAACATCGGCACGGTGGGGCTCTCCGAGGAGCAGGCCCGCGAGGCATGTGGCGAGATCCGCGTCTATGTCGCCGACTTCCGCCCCATGAAGCACACCCTCTCCGGCAGCAGCGAGCGCTGCCTGATGAAGCTGATCGTCGATGACGCCAGCGACGTGGTGGTGGGGGCCCATATGGTGGGCGAGGAGGCCGGCGAGGTGATCCAGGGCATCGCCGTGGCCGTGCGCGCGGGCCTCACCAAGGCCGACTTCGACGCCACCGTGGGCATCCACCCCACCGGCGCCGAGGAGTTCGTCACCATGCGCGCGCCGACCCGGCGCTGAACCCCTTCCATGTCTCGGGCATCGCCGCGGGCCACCCTGTGGGGTGGCCCGCGGCGTTTCGGGCTCCCGTCGTCATCGGAGTGGGCTATTATCGAAGAGGAGCGGCTCGACTGGCAGGGGCCGGCTCGGTCAGCATAATTTTCCATTATGGATCCGTGTCGCCAGGATAATCATGGTTTTGAATTGCCGATAAGCCGCTGTTATACTCCCTTCCAAATTCGCTACAGCGAACCATGACAATGAACGCAACCACCGAGCCCTTCACGCCCTCCGCCGACCTGGCACGCCCCACCGTGGCGGACGCCGTGGTCGGTCACGAGGCCTATCCGCTGTTCATCCGCAAGCCCAACCCCGATGACGGCTGGGGCATCTACGAGCTGGTCAAGTCCTGCCCCCCGCTGGACGTCAACTCCGCCTATGCCTACCTGCTGCTGGCGACCCAGTTCCGCGACAGCTGTGCCGTGGCCACCAACGAGGAGGGCGAGATCGTCGGTTTCGTCTCCGGCTACGTGAAGAGCAATGCCCCGGATACCTACTTCCTGTGGCAGGTGGCGGTCGGCGAGAAGGCGCGCGGCACGGGCCTGGCCCGGCGCCTGGTGGAAGCCGTGATGACCCGCCCGGAAATGGCCGAGGTCCACCACCTCGAGACCACCATCACCCCCGACAACCAGGCCTCCTGGGGCCTGTTCCGGCGGCTTGCCGACCGCTGGCAGGCGCCGCTCAACAGCCGCGAGTACTTCTCCACCGACCAGCTCGGTGGCGAGCACGACCCGGAAAACCTCGTGCGCATCGGCCCCTTCCAGACCGATCGCATCTGAGCGCCCCGCTTCTTCGCGCCTGCTGCTCCTGGCGGCAGGCGTCCCCACACCCTTCAGCCGCGCTCGCGCGTCCTGATCCCTTTCTATTGCCAACAGGAGGTCGCACATGCAGACCCAGATCCTCGAACGCATGGAGTCCGAAGTCCGGACCTATTCCCGCTCCTTTCCGGTGGTCTTCACCAAGGCCCGGAATGCGCGCCTGACCGACGAGGAGGGCCGCGAGTACATCGACTTCCTGGCCGGTGCCGGCACCCTGAACTACGGCCACAACAACCCGCACATCAAGCAGGCGCTGCTCGACTACCTGGCCGAGGACAACATCATCCATGGCCTGGACTTCTGGACCGCCGCCAAGCGTGACTACCTCGAGGCCCTCGAGGAGCTGATCCTCAAGCCCCGCGGCCTGGACTACAAGGTCCAGTTCCCCGGACCGACCGGCACCAATGCCGTCGAGGCGGCCATCCGCCTGGCCCGCAATGCCAAGGGCCGCCACAACATTGTCACCTTCACCAACGGCTTCCACGGCGTGACCATGGGGGCGCTGGCCACCACCGGCAACCGCAAGTTCCGCGAGGCCACCGGCGGCGTGCCCACGGTCGGCGGTAGCTTCATGCCCTTCGACGGCTACCTGGGCGAGGGTACCGACACCCTGGACTACTTCGAGAAGCTGCTCGGCGACAAGTCCGGCGGCCTGGATGTTCCGGCCGGCGTCATCGTCGAGACGGTGCAGGGGGAGGGCGGCATCAACGTCTGCGGCCTTGACTGGCTCAAGCGCCTCGAGCAGATCTGCCGCGCCCACGACATCCTGCTGATCGTCGACGATATCCAGGCCGGTTGCGGCCGTACCGGCAAGTTCTTCAGCTTCGAGCATGCCGACGTCGTCCCGGACATCGTCACCAACTCCAAGTCGCTCTCGGGCCTCGGCCTGCCGTTCTCCCAGGTGCTGATGCGCCCCGAGCTCGATATCTGGAAACCCGGCCAGTACAACGGCACCTTCCGCGGTTTCGCGCTGGCCTTCACCACCGCGGCCGCGGCCCTGCGCCAGTACTGGAGCGACGATGCCCTGGAGAAGGAGGTGGCACGCAAGGGCGAGGTGGTCGCCAAGCGTTTCCAGAAGATCGCCGGCATGATCCGCGAGCTTGGCATCGAGGCCTCCGAGCGGGGCCGCGGCCTGATGCGCGGCATCGACGTGGGCAGCGGCGAGGTCGCCGACAAGATCACCCACCAGGCCTTCGAGAACGGCCTGGTCATCGAGACCAGCGGTCAGGACGGCGAGGTGGTCAAGTGCCTCTGCCCGCTGACCATCACCGACGAGGAGCTGGAGAAGGGCCTCGATATCCTCGAGACCAGCACCAAGCAGGCGCTTAGCTGATAGGCTGAGGGTGTCGCCCATCAGGGCGGCCCGGTCATTAACCGGTCGGCAGGGGCCGACCGGTCCGTCACTGACACCACTGGAGAGACTCCATGATCGTTCGCAACCTCGAGGAAGCCCGCAAGACCGACCGCCTGGTCACCGCCGAGAACGGCAACTGGGACAGCACCCGCCTGAGCCTGGCCGATGACGGCGGCAACTGCTCCTTCCATATCACGCGTATCTTCGAAGGCACCGAGACCCACATCCACTACAAGCACCACTTCGAGGCGGTCTACTGCATCGAGGGCGAGGGCGAGGTGGAGACCCTGGCCGACGGCAAGATCTGGCCGATCAAGCCGGGTGACATCTACATCCTCGACCAGCACGACGAGCACCTGCTGCGCGCCAGCAAGACCATGCACCTGGCCTGCGTCTTCACGCCGGGCCTGACCGGCAACGAGGTGCACCGCGAGGATGGTTCCTACGCGCCGGCCGAGGCCGACGACAAGAAGCCGCTCTGATCGCCCCGCGCGGTCGAGAGGGTCCTGCGACGCCCCCGGTTCCCGCGAGCCGGGGGCGTTCTCGTCAGGGGACCCGGTCGAAGACGATGGTGATCTCGGCCAGCGTCACGCCGAACTTGCTCATGGCCGTGCGATTGATCAGCCGGCCGTCGGGCTGCAGGTACATCCAGTCGTCCAGGGTGAAGGTGATCTCACGTCCCGAGACCTCGACGGGCAGGCGATAGCGCATGGTGAAGGCGTGGCCGGCCTGGCGCGCCTCGACGGGGCCCTCGACGTCATTGGCGTGGCCGAGCCAGCGGTCCTCTCCCTGGCGCTCGAAGGTCCAGACGCGGCGGTCGGTCTCGCCGTCGTCATAGGTGAAGCGTTCGTCCAGGGTCAGGGTGTCGCCCTCGAGTCGCCCGTCGATCTCCACGGTGAAGCGGCGCTGCACCTCGCCGCGGTAGTCCTGGACCATGCCCCAGGCTCGGGTCTGGCCGTCGAAGTAGTCGCCGATGTCGAGGCGCGGCGTGGTGCCCGCGTAGCGCTCGATATCGACGCTGCTGCAGCCGGTCAGCAGCCCCAGGGGAAGCAACAGCACGGCCAGGCGGAGGAGCCATTTCCTGTACATTTTGAGTTCCATCAAGAGGGCTTGTACAGGAAGGCTAGCGGATCAGCGACGCCGGCGCCATCTCTCCACACAACGCGTGACCGGAAGGGGCCTGTTGAGACGGCACCGCCCGGCGGGCCGAGGCCCGCCGGGCGGCGGTGCGATGCTTCTGGCGGGGCAGTGCGTCACGCCTCGTGGTCGTGCTCCTCGCCATCCTCGTGCCCGCCGCCTTCCTCGCCGTCCTCATGGTCGTCGCCGTCCTCGTGCTCGCCGCGTCCCTCGGGCGGGCCACCACCGCGCTCCGAGTTGCCGCGATCGAAGCCCTCGTCGCGGAAGATATCGGATTCCGCCGTGTGGCCGCCGCGGGCCTCGCCGGTGCCGGCGCCCTTGCCCAGGCGCTTGCGCTGCCCCTGGCCGCCGCCCTGCTTGCCGCCCGAGCCATGCTCGCCATCGGCGTGGCTATCGGTATGGTCGCTGTGCTGGGCCAGCAGGCGCGGGGCGCTGGGAGCCTGGGTGAAGGCCTCGGCCTGGGCGAGGCCAGCGGGCACCGTCAGGGCCAGCGGCAGCAGGCCAGCCATCAGGCGACGACGAAGGGCAGGGGAGTGCCGTACTTTCATGGATGCCTCCTGTCGAGACAGGAGCGGCCCCGCGTGGGGGCCGCCGTCTGCCATTGCCGAATCGAGGTGGTGCCTATTCGGCGTCGATGGCGTAGTCGTGGATGTACTCCAGCACCTGGACGGCGTCGTCGGCCTGCTGGGTGAAGACATCGATGCCGTTGGCGTCATCCTCGATGGTCGGGATGGTGTTGAACACCACCTCGTCGAGCAGGGTCACCTCGGTGGGCTGGTAGTAGGTGGTGCCATCGATCACGACCTCCTTGAGCACCGTGACCGTGATGTCGCCATAGAGGTCGTCGCGGTTGTAGGAGTAGCTTTCCGCATCGACCAGGGCGGAGAGCTCGTCGTCGAGACCCACGAAGCTGGTGATGTTCATGATCTCGTCGATGGTCAGGTCGCCGTACTTGTCGGAGGCGGCCGAGAAGGCCGAGGCGGCCAGGGTCAGCACCACGTCGGCATCCACCGTCATGGAGAAGCTTTCGACGGGATCGTCTCCCATGGGACTCGTGGTGATCGACAGCGTGTAGCTGTCGGCATCCGGGTCGCTGCCGGCGGCCTCGATCAGCGCCACGTAGAAGGCGAAGTTCTCCAGCGGCGAGTCGATGGTGGAGATGGTGCCATCGTCGTTGGTGACCAGCAGGCGACCAGCGTCATCGGTCATCTCGTCGAGGGTGTCGGCGGTGATGGTCTGGCCATCCAGCTTGGAGAGCAGCTCGGTCAGGGAGTGGTCGATGACGCTCTCCGGCGAGCGGGCGACGTTGAGGCGACCGAACTCCACCGCGATGACGCCTTCCGGCATCTCGAAGTCGCCTTCCTCGACCTCCACCAGTTGGGTGTAGGTCTCGCAGGCAGGGTCCAGGCAGGGCTGGACGTTGCCGTTCTCGTCGAGGATGGGCGTGCCGTCGTCGTCACGCAGGATGATGACGATATCGCCATAGTCGCCGCCCTTGCCGCTGTCCGGGCCGCCGCCGCTGCCGGCCCCCTCCGGCTGGCCACCGCGGTCGCTGCCGCTTCCGCCCTGACCCTTGCCCTCGGGCGGGCCGCCGGCGGCATCATCGCGGAAGATGTCGGACTCGAGCGAGCGCCCCTGGCCGCCGGCGCCAAAGCCGTTTCCCTTGCCCTTGCCGACGTTGAGCAGGTCGTCGCGACCGCCACCATGGCCCTGGCCCTGCTGGGCCTCGGCGCCCTGGATGAAGAAGCCCGCCTCGGGCACGACGGCCGAGCCGAGCATGGCGGCCCCCACCAGCGGCAGGACGGCCGCACCGGTCAGGGTGGCCAGGCGAGTGAGGGAGGGGGTCTTGCGTAAGGTTGTCATCTCTAACTCCAGGAGTATCAGTTCAACCGACCGTGAACTGGTAGAGCCGTGGTTGCGGAGTGCCAGTACTCGAAGCTTAGTCAGCAGGCAGCCCAATGCAATTGACGTATATCAATATCCGATCCGGTAATTAAGGAAGGCGGTGCGAGCGGCGGGCAGGGCAGCGCTTCCACGTCCGCCGCTCGCACCGCCAGGCCCCTTCAGAAGCGCACGCTCATGCCCAGCCGCGCCTGGTTCTCCTCGCTCTCCAGGGTGTCGACGCCGGAGCCGTAGTCGACCTCGACGTCGTCATAGCGGGTATGGCTGAGGTCCATGCGCAGGCGCAGGCGCTCGCGCAGGGGCACCTCGATCCCGCCACCGAACTGCCAGCCCTGCTCGGTCTCGTCCAGGTGGACACGCTGCTTGCCCCGCGCGTAGCGGGTCTCGAAGTCGGTCCAGGCCGGGCCGCCGCGCAGGTAGAGCAGGGCGCCGCTGTCGATCACGTAGCCCGCGCGCAGGGCCAGGCCCAGGCTTGACTCGCGGTCCACCGAGTAGGTGCGACCGGTGGGCTGGCGCTCGTGGTTCCAGGTCACGTCGCTGACCTCGGCCGCGAGCTCGCCCCCCAGGTAGAAGCGCTGGAAGGTCTGGCCATAGCCGACATGCAGGCCCGCC
>NZ_JAWSUJ010000078.1:0-20151 GCF_033549285.1 Halomonas sp. | reverse complement strand
CCCGGGCCGCGCCGCCGGTTGGTGGGTCACTGCTTGACGACGTCGTGGAGCAGCAGGAAGAACGAGGGCTGCAGCCGGAAGTTCTCGACGTTGGCACCGGCCACGGCGTTCTGCTTCCAGTTGGCCACGAAGGCCCAGGGCGCCTCCTCGTGGACGATGGCCTGCATCTCGCGATACAGGGCGGCGCGCTCCTCCTGATCCACGCTACGGCGGGCCTGCTCGAGCAGTCGGTCGACCTCCTCGTTGCTGTAGTAGCCGGAGTTGAAGCCGCCGTTATCGGGCATGGCGTCGCTGCGCAGGGCCAGGAAGGGCAGGGTGTCGGGATCGTTGGTCATCCACGCCATCTGCGCCATGTCGGCCTTGCCCTCGAGCCCCGGGTTTACCCGGTCGAGGAAGGTGTTCCACTCGTAGGTCTCGATCTCGACCTTCAGGCCCACTTCGGCCAGGTCGGCCTGGATGGCGCTGCCCATGGGCACCGGGTCGAGCATGCCCGAGCCGCCCTGGGTGACGTAGAAGGTCAGGGTGGCACCCTCGTGGCCGGCCTCGGCGATCAGCTCACGAGCCTTGTCCGGGTCGTGGGGATAGGGCTCGAGCTCGTCGTTGTAGGCCCACTCGAAGGCCGGCGGGATCGGCCCGGCGGCGACCTCGGCGGTGCCCTGCAGGACATCATCGACCAGCGACTGCTTGTCGATGGCGTAGTTGATCGCCTGGCGCATCGCCTTGTCCTGGAAGGGGCCTTCCCGGGTATTGAGGATCAGGAACCAGAGGTGCGGGCCGGCCTGCTCGTAGACTTCGAAGGCCGCATCATCGGCCAGGTCGGCGACGTTGTCGGGTGGTACCTCGACCATCAGGTCGATGCCGCCGGAGAGCATCTCGGCGACGCGGGTGTTGGCATCGGTGATGGGGCGAAAGACCACCGCCTCCAGTGACGGGGCGCCGTCCCAGTAGTCCTCGTGGCGGGTGAGCACGACACGGCTGTTGCTCTCCCACTCCTCGAACTGGAAGGGGCCGGTGCCCGACGGATGGCGACCGATGTCCTCGCCGTGCTCTTCCACCGCCGCCGGGGAGACCATCAGCCCGGTGGGGTAGGCCAGGTTGGAGAGGAAGGGTGCGTACGGCTCGTCCAGGGTGAAGGTGACCTCATGCTCGCCGGTGGCCTCGACCTCATCGATGGCCTCGAAGAAGAAGGCCAGCGGGAAGGGGCCGGTGTCGTGATAGGGGTGCTCCTCGTCGAGCATGCGTTCGAAGTTGAAGACCACCGCCTCGGCATTGAAATCACTGCCGTCGTGGAAGGTGACGTCATCGCGCAGCGTGAAGGTGTAGACGGTGCCGTCGTCGCTGATCGTCCATTCGCTGGCCAGTGACGGCTCGACCTCGAGGCTGCCGTCGGCATAGCGGACCAGGCCATCGTAGAGGTTCATCATGATCCGAAAGTCGTTGACCGCGGTGACCTGGGCGGGATCCAGCGCCTTGGGTTCGGCGATCTGGCCGACGATCAGCACGTTGGGGGGCGTCTGGGCCATGGCGCTGGTGGTGACGCCAAGCGCCGTGGCGGCCAGGGCGTGGAGCAGCCAGCGGCGTGCTCGGGAGTGCGGGATTGTCATGTCTTGCCTCTCCAGGTGGTCGGTTGTGGTTGTTCGCTGGCGAGTTGTCACCGCTCAGCAAAAGCGGCTACGCTGAAACGGCTTGTATTTATCATGATTAATTTTGCCCCTTAGGTATGGCACAGGTCCGCATGCCCCGCAAGCCAGCCTGGGTGCCGACGGAGAGTCCCATGACCTTCAGCCTGATCGCCCTCGACCCCGATGACCGGTCGCTCGGTGTAGCCTGTGCCACGGGTGGCCCGGCACTGGGCGGGTTCGTGCCGCACCTGATGGCCGGCGTGGGGGCCGCCATCACCCAGGGATACAGCACCCACGTATTCGCCGCCGAGCAGGGTCTGGCTCGGCTTGCCGCGGGGGAGGAGGTCACCACTGTTGTCGCCGGCTTGCGGGGGGCGGATCAGGGTGCCGAGTGGCGACAGATCGCCCTGATGGATGCCCAGGGGCGCACGGCCGGCTGGACCGGGCAGCACAACGTGCCGGTCATGGACCTGTACCTCGGTGAGGGGCTGGTGGTGGCCGGCAACATGCTGGGCAGCGAGCGGGTGGTGCCGGGCATGGCCGCGGCGTTTCAGGCGGGGCGGGCCAACGGCGAGCCGCTGAGCGAGGCGCTGATCGCCGCCCTGATCGCCGGCCAGGCGGAGGGCGGCGACCGGCGTGGGGTATTCTCGGCCGCGCTCAAGGTCCGCTCGCCGGGTGGGGTGCCGTATGACCTGCGCATCGACGATGCCTCCGACGCCGTGCTGGCGCTGAGTCAATTGCACCTCCGAATCCGTGATGACGCGGACTTCCAGGCATTCCTGGCGCGACTGCCGGATGCCAACGACCCGCATCGCCACTAGTCATTCCCTGTCCGCGACCATGAGAGGAGCCACGTCATGAGCGCCCCCGATTCTCCCGATAACCTGGGTAACCGATTGTTGACGCGCCTCGATGAGGCGGCCCGCTACTCGCGCCCAGGTCCCGGCGTCACGCGGCTGTATGCCAGCGAGGAGCATCGGCGCCTGCTGCCGCTTCTGGAGGAGTGGATGCGTCGGGCCGGCCTGGAGCCGTCGCTGGACGCGGCGGGCACGCTGGTGGGGCGCTGTCCCAGGGCGCTTGCCGGGGAGCCGGCGCTGATCCTGGGGTCGCACCAGGACTCGGTGATCGAAGGGGGCAAGTACGACGGCATGCTCGGGGTCGCCATGCCGCTGCTGGCCCTCGAGGCGCTGCGCGAGCAGGGCCGTGAACCCGGCTGTGCGGTGGAGGTGGTGGCCTTCGGCGACGAGGAGGGCGTGCGTTTTCCCTCGACCCTGGTCGGCAGTCGTGCGTTTGCGGGCACCGTCGACCCGGCAGTACTTGATGGCCGTGATACACAGGGCGTGAGCCTGCGTGAGGCGCTGGCCACGCTCGGCGTGGACGCCTCTGGTATCGCCGAGGTGGCGCGGGATCCTGACAAGGTGCTGGGCTATGTCGAGGTGCACATCGAGCAGGGTCCGGTGCTCGAGGACGAGGGGCTCGCGGTGGGGGTGGTCACCGCGCTAACCGGCATCGAGCGGCATCATCTTCGCGTGGCGGGCAAGGCCGGTCATGCCGGCACCACCCCCATGCACGGGCGGCGGGACGCGCTGGTCGGTGCGGCGGCCATGGTGGTGGAAGCCGATCGCCTGCTCAATGACCTTGATGACCTGGTGGGGGTGGTCGGCCAGCTCACGGTGCGCCCAGGCGCCGTGAACGTGATTCCCGCCGAGGTCAGCTTTACGCTGGAACTGCGCTCGCCGCGGCATGACGTGCGTCTGGCGGGACGCCGGCAGATTCTCGATGCCATGGCCGACATCGCTGCAGCGCGTGGATTGTCGTTGACCACTAGCCTGGGTTATGAGGCCGAAGGCGTGGACTGTGCCGACTGGCTGATCGAGGCGCTGGAGCAGGCTTGTGCTGTGGAAGGCCAGCAGATGCGGCGGCTGTTCAGTGGCGCCGGGCATGACGCCCTGGCGATGCATGATCTGACCGACATTGGCATGCTCTTCCTGCGTTGTCGTGATGGTCTGAGCCACAACCCGGACGAGGCGATCACCGTCGAGGATGCCGAGGCTGGAACGCGGGTGTTGATGGCGCTGTTAACGAATATGTCGACGCAGCGTCAGGCGCAGAAATCGGCCTGAGGTTTGACCTGCCGGTGACGTCGCGTGCGACTTGTACGACATCGATTCGGGTGTGAGTGAGTCGGGTGTCCGGAAGACAGGCTGGGCAGGGGCTTTGGAAAGGATCTGGTGGACGTTCGAGGCCGTCCCGGGCGTGCCCGAAGCCCCTGTATTGGCTACACTGTCGCCCCCAGCCACAGCCGCAATCCGGGATCATTCGATGTCACACTACTACCGCCTGGTGGTTTCCTGTCCCGACCGCCTGGGCATCGTCGCCAGGGTCTCCAACTTCATCGCCGGCCACGGCGGCTCGATCACCGAGGCGAGCCAGCACTCTGACCTGGAGGGTGGGCGCTTCTTCATGCGCTACGAGATCCTGGCCGACTCGGTGGGCATGCCCCCGGAGGCGCTGCGCGAGGCGTTTGCGCCGATCGCTGACGAGTTCGAGATGACCTGGGCGCTCTCCGACACCCGCCAGCGCCGGCGGGTCGTGCTTATGGTGTCACGGGAGACCCACTGCCTGGTGGATCTGCTCTATCGCTGGACCGCCGGCGAGCTCGATTGCGATATCGCCTGTGTGATCTCCAACCACGAGGACATGCGTGGCCTGGTGGAGTGGCACGGCATCACCTACCACCATGTGCCGGTCAAGGCCGACGACAAGCAGGCCGCCTTCGCCGAGGTGCAACGGCTGGTGGAAGAGGCCCACGCCGACTGTGTAGTGCTGGCGCGCTACATGCAGATCATGCCGCCCGAACTCTGCGAGCGCTTCCAGGGGCGGATGATCAATATCCACCACAGCTTCCTGCCCTCTTTTGCCGGGGCCAGGCCCTACCATCAGGCGCACCAGCGCGGTGTGAAGTTGATCGGTGCCACCTGCCACTATGTCACCGAGGAGCTCGATGCCGGGCCAATTATCGAGCAGGACATCCACCGGGTCAGCCATTGTCACACACCCAGTGACCTGGTGCGCTTCGGGCGGGACGTGGAGAAGGCGGTGCTGGCGAGGGGGCTTCGCTGGCACCTGGAGGATCGCGTGCTGATTCATGGCAATAAGACCGTGGTCTTTGCCTGACGGAGTGAGCTCATGACCATTGCTGCGCCGGTTCTCGCTCCCTGGCTGCTGTGGCTCTGCGGCCTGGTCTCGCTGGCGGTGGTCGGCTTGGCGCTGAGCCGCCGGCCGTGGGTGGCGCTGTTCGAGGACCATGCCCTGCAGCACCGCTGGCTCGCCGCCACCGTGATGGTGATGCTGCTCTGGCAGCTGCGCGCTCAGGCGGTGGACTGGCTGACCCTGCACCTGATGTTCACCGCGCTGCTGACCCTGGTCTTCAAGGCGCCGCTGGCGCTGCTCTCGATCACCGCGATCAATGTCGCCATGGTGCTATTGGGGCGCATCGACTGGTCGTTGCTGGGCGTGAACGTGCTGGTCACCGGGGTGGTGCCGGCGCTGGTGATGGGTATCGTCTGGCGGCTGGTCGACCGGCGCCTGCCCGACAACCTGATGGTCTTCCTGTTCGTTTGCGCTTTCTTCGGCTCGGCCCTCGCCACCCTGGCGGCGGGGCTCGCCGCCGTGGGGCTGATGGCGCTCGGCGCCACGGATGCCGAGGCGCTGCGTCAGGCGCTGGAGTATGCCCGCTTCCTGCCGCTGCTGATGCCCTCCGAGGCCTTCATCACCGGCATGCTGATGAGCATCCTGCTGGTCTATCACCCCGGCTGGGTCGCCACCTTCAACGATCATCGCTATATCGATACCAAGTAGCCGCCAGGGGTGGGGCTACAGCGGTAGTGAGAGCTGCTGCCGGGCTTCCTCGGGTACCAGGCGCACGCCGACGCCGAGCAGGCGTACCGGGCGACGTGCACGGGCCCAGGCTTGTTCCAACAGGCGGGTGTAGCTCTCGGCATCGGGGGAGAGGCCGCGGCTTTCCAGGGTAGTGAGGCTGAAGTCGTCGAAGCGAACTTTGACGAAGAGCCCGGCCATCGGCGGGTGGCCGTGGCGCTCCAGACGGCCCTGTAGCTTGTCACAGAGCGGGGCGAGGGCGGCACTGGCGGTTTCAAGGTCAGGGAGGTCGTGGTCGAAGGTGGTCTCGACGCTCACCGACTTGCGCTCGCGTTCGACGCGTACCGGGCGCTCGTCATTGCCGCGGGAGAGTTCATACAGCCGCCGGCCGAACTTGCCGAACTCGTCCAGCAGGCGCTCGATGGGCAGCTCACGCAGGTCGGCGCAGGTGGTGATGCCCATGGCATCGAGCTTGGCGCCGGTGGCCGGGCCCACGCCGTGAAGCTTCTTGACCGGTAGGTCTCGCACGAAGGCATCGACCTGCTCCGGCGGGATCACCGTCAGGCCGTCGGGCTTCTCCCAGTCACTGGCGATCTTGGCCAGGAACTTCGACGGGGCCGCGCCCACCGAGACGGTGATGCCGGTCCGCCGATAACATTCTTCCTTGAGCCAGCGGGCCATCCAGGTGGCACTGCCGCGAAAGCCGTCGACCTCGGTGACGTCGAGGAACGCCTCGTCCAGCGAGAGCGGCTCCACCAGCGGGGTGAGTTCGTGGAACACCGCCTGGATTTGTCGTGATACCTCGCGGTACTTCTCGAACTGGCCGCGCATCAAGGTCAGGTGGGGGCAGAGGCGCAGGGCCCGGGCGGTGGGCATGGCAGAGTGGATGCCGAAGGTACGGGCGGGGTAGTTGCAGGTGGCGATCACCCCGCGCTGCTCCCGCGAACCGCCGATGGCCAGCGGGATGTCGCGCAGGGCGGGGTTGTCACGCATCTCCACCGCGGCGAAGAAGCAGTCGCAGTCGGCGTGAAGGATCTTGCGGACGCGCTCTGTCATGGGGCGAGGGTCAGATGGCGCTGATCAGAGGGCCTGGCCGCTGCCACCACGGATCACGCCCACGCCGATGCCCTCGATCTCCAGTGGGTCATGGCGCAGGTCCACCTCGATGGGCGCGAACTCAGGATTCTCGGCCTCCAGGGTGACCACATGGCCCTGACGATGGAAGCGCTTGACGGTCACCTCGTCTTCCAGGCGTGCCACCACGATCTGGCCGTCACGGATGCGCTCGGTACGGTGCACCGCCAGCAGGTCGCCCTCAAGGATGCCGGCATCCTTCATGGACAGGCCGCGCACCCGCAGCAGGTAGTCGGCCCGGGGCGTGAAGTATTCCGGGGGCAGCGGGCAATAGCGGTCGATGTGCTCGGCGGCGAGAATAGGGCTACCTGCGGCCACCTCGCCAATGATCGGGAGGCCTTGAGTTGTCTCTTCAAGCGCCTCGTCGTTGGCCGCCTCCGGCTCCTGGGCCGGCAGACGGATCCCCCGGGAGGTACCGCGGATTACCTTGATCGCCCCCTTGCGCTCCAAGGCGCGCAGGTGCTCTTCGGCGGCATTGGGGGACTTGAAACCCAGTGCTCGGGAGATCTCCGCCCGAGTCGGCGGGTAGCCCAGCTCGTTCATGGTCTTGACGATGAAGTCGTACACGTTCTGCTGCCGGGCCGTGAGTGAGCGACTCATGGGACCTCCAGGGTCGGTAACCAGGGGGGTGGCGATCGCCTCGCCACGTGTCTGATCAAGTATACAGCATGTCTTTCTGTCCAGTAAAAAGTGTGGGCGCTCGGCGCCGGATATTTCTGTTTCAAACGCCATGCCTTCTGCGACATTGAGCCACGCCCTTGGCTGTCATACACTCGCAGAACATTCAAACAATTGTTTCCAATGACGTGGAGCCGTTGCCCATGGCCCAGCAGCCCGACACCGTCACACGCATCCTCGATACCGCCGAGGTGCTGTTCGCCGAACGTGGCTTCGCCGAGACCTCGCTGCGTAACATCACCAGCAAAGCCAAGGTCAACCTGGCGGCCGTCAACTACCACTTCGGCTCCAAGAAGGCCCTGATCCAGGCAGTGTTCGCGCGCTACCTCGATCCTTTCACCGTACGCTTCCATGCAGCGCTCGACGAGCTCGAGGCTCGCCATGAGGGCGGCGTCATCCCGCTGGAGGAGCTGCTGGAGACCATGGCGCGCTCCGTGCTCGAGGTTCCTGCTGAGCGGCACAGCCTCAAGGTGTTCATGCGTTTGCTGGGGCTGGCCTACAGTCAGGCGCAGGGGCATCTGCGGCGTTACATCCAGGAGCAGTATGGCAGCGTCTTCACCCGCTTTACGGAGTTGGTGCGTCAGGCCACGCCGGAGCTGCCCGACGCCGAGCGCTTCTGGCGGCTGCACTTCATGCTGGGCACGGTGATCTTCACGCTCTCCGGCCTGGATGCCTTGCGCGACATCGCCGAAAAGGACTATGGCGAGCACGTCAGCGTGCGGGACCTGGTCCGTCGCCTGCGTCCGGTGGTGGTGGCGGCCATGAATGCGCCTCTGCCTGAGCCCGCCCCGGTCCAGCGCGAGGCCGGTTGATGCCTCGTACTCCGTTGCTAACCGAAGTGCCGCCCGAGGCGGGACTTTGGCTTGAGATCGATACTGTGGCCCAGCGGCTGAGTGTCTGGCGAGGACCTGAGGTCGAATGGCAGTGCGAGGTGTCCACGGCCGCCAATGGCACCGGGGAAGAAGAGGGTAGTGGCGCCACACCGCTTGGTTGGCACTATGTGCGTGCCGCCATCGGAGCCGGTAACCCGCCCGGGACCGTTTATCGCGGCCGCCGGCCCACTGGCGAGGTCTACACCGAGGCCCTGGCTGCTGAGCACCCGGGGCGCGACTGGATCCTTACCCGCATCTTATGGCTGAGCGGCCTTGAACCCGGCCGGAACCGCGGCGGCAATGTCGACTCCCAGCGCCGTTACATCTACCTGCACGGCACTCAGCCGAGCGAACCCATGGGCGTGGCCCGCTCTCATGGCTGTATTCGCCTGCGTGATGATGATCTGCTGGCGCTGTTCGAGATCGCCGTGCCGGGCACGCCGGTGTGGCTGCATGATGAACCGCTCGATGCCAGTAGTTGAAGTGTTCTCCGAAATTCGTACCAGGCGCTAAGCTCTGAGCAGACCGACCAGGAGCCCCAGATCATGAGCAAGAAACGTCGACAGTACAGCAGCACGTTCAACGCCAGGGTGGCTCACGCTGCGCTGAAGGGCGACGTGACCACTTAGGCACTGGTGGCTCGCTTCGAGGTACACCCGTCCATGGTGAGCCAGTAGAAGTGTGAGCTGTTGGATAATGCCACTGGTCTCGTCGGGGCAGCAGCGGCAAGGTCACCCAGAAAAGCCAGGAGGAGATCGATACCTTCTATCGCGAGGTCGGCAAACTGACGGTGGAACGCGATAATGGAATGGTCCGCCCCTCCCACAAACGCATGTGGATGGGGCTGTGTCGATGCGCTGGAGGTAGGCACTGGCACGTCACGGACTGCCGAAGATCTTCAATACGGATAGCACTTCTTCAAGTTGCCAGGTGTTCCGGAATCGACTTATCTTGGAACGTTTGGTGCCGTGCGGGATCTCGGGTTACCTGACCCCTGAATTCAAGCAATAAGCGCAGCACCTGCTGTGTCCAGGCTCACCTCGTCGATGCATTTGACCCAAGAATGGCCTGACGCCGATGATGATCCGATCATCCGGGACCCTACATCTATGCCAAGAAAAGGCGCATTTTTTGTCTGTTTTTTAGCCTAATGGGACGGTGGCCCTGAGGCGGCGATCAGGGCATGATTTGAGGCTGCTAATGTTCAGCAGCCTTGCCTCTGCATAGGCATTAGCACTGCGCCTCTGGCCAAGGGGCGCATCCCTGATATCCTTGTTTGCCCCTGGTGTCTGTCCCGTCGCCAGGGGCGTTTTTCGTATGGGGTCAGGCCTCTTCCCACTGCACGCGGTTGCGTCCCGTCTCCTTGGCGGCATAGAGCCCCTGGTCGGCGCGCTTGATCGCCGGCTTCAGGGTGGTCTCCCCCGCGCTGACCAGCGTCACGCCCAGCGAGGTGGTGTAGGCCAGTCTGCCGTCTTCCGTCGCGTCATCACCGACCATGGCGGGGGTGGTAGCGACCGCCTCACGTAGCCGCTCCGCGACCTGCAGGGCCTGCTCCCGGTTGGTGTCGGGCAGCAGCACGGCGAACTCCTCGCCGCCCATGCGGCACAGCACGTCGCCGTCACGCAGCACTTGGCGGGCCAGCTTGGCGAAGGCCTGCAGCACCACATCGCCCACGTCGTGCCCATAGGTGTCGTTGATGCGCTTGAAATGATCGAGGTCGATGGCGATCAGCGACAGCGGTGCCCCGCTGCGTTCGGCGCGGGCGATCTCCATCGCGGCCTGGCCCTCCAGGTAGCGGCGGTTGCCCAGGCCGGTGAGCGGGTCGGTGAGCGCCTGTCGCTCCAGCCGCGCCTCCAGCTTCTTGCGCTCGCTCAGGTCGAACACCATGGCCCGGGAATACTGGAAGCCCTCCTCGGTGACCTGGGCGGTGGCCTGAATGGCGACCGGCAAGCGGGTGCCATCGTGACACAGCAACTCGCACTCGGCGCTTCCTTCCTGCCCCTGACCCAGCACTTGGCGGAAGGCGGCATCGAAGGCCGCGCGGGTCTCCGGGGTGACGAAGTCGCGGTAGTGGCGTTTGTCGATCACTTCGTCAGCGCGATAGCCCAGCCAGCCGAGTTCGGTGCGGTTAATCTTGCTCACCCGGCCGTCGCTGTCGAGCGAGTGGTAGCCACAGGGCGCGTGCTCATAGAGGTCCTGCACCTCGCTGGCGTACTGTCGGGCCTCGCGGGAAAACGTCAGCGCCCGCTCCCTGAGGCTGCGTAGGCGATGATCGCTGAGCACCCAGAACACGCCGAAAGCCACCGACAGCAGGTAGACCATGGCGATGGCCAGCAGCTGCACCGGGTTTTCCAGCAGCAGCCCCCAGAGGCTGGGCCGCGGCATCAGGATACCGAGGCGCCAGGGCTGGGTGCCGGGGTCACTGATGACCGTGCCGGCCTGGCTGCGGTAGTGCTGGGTACGCAGGTCGTGGCTGCGAAAGGCGAGCAGGTGCTCGTCCAGGGTGGTGGTGTTCTGGTTGCGGGCAGACATGGCCCTCCAGGCGGCGGGCCAGTGTGTCGCCAGCGGTTGACCGAACTGTTCCTCCGGGCTCTCGTCGTCAGGCAGCAGCCAGTTGCCCTGGGCATCCACCAGCAGGGCCTCGCCGCGACTCTCACGAGCATGGGGCAACGACGCGGTGAGTCGGGACCAGTCGAGGGTGAACAACAGCACGCCCAGGCGTTCGCCCTGGTCATCGATAATCGGCGTGGCGATGTCGATCACGGTGGTCACCGGCGCCTTTTCTTCGCCGGAAGCGCCCAGGCGTGGGGGGGAAACGTAGAGGTCCCGCGCCTGTAGGGTCATGGCCTCGCGGAAGGCGGTGGTGGCGCCATGGTTGACCACCGGCGGCCGCGGCAACAGGGCCACCGTCGAGGTGGCCACCCATTCACGCCCTTCGGTGTCGACTACCGCCAGGCGGGTATAGCGGCCGAAGTGAGTCAGCAGGGTGTCGAACAGCGCCTCTAGCTGCTCCCAGTCGCTCTGGGCCGCTAGCCCCCACGCCGGTGTCTCGGCGGCCTCCTGCCGGGACAGGAAACGTCTCAGTAGCGGATACTCCGCGGTGGCCAGCACCTGGTTGAAGCTCTGGTTCATGCTCTGCAGGAGCATGTCGTACTCGGACGTGAGCAGCGATGTGGCCGACTGACGCGTGCTGTCGACCTGCTCCTCGAGGTGAGAGGCGAAGATCGGCATCAGTGTCATGGTCACCAATGCCATTGGGAGGAGAGTGGCCACCGTCAGGCGGGCCCAGAGTGCTGTGAGGTTCAATGGCGGAGTCTCGAGTCAGGCCGGGGGCATGTGGCCCAGCAAGTTACCGAGGGCGTCAGGGGCAGGAAGATAAGCAGGAGTCTTGCTGAAGGCCGCCGCACTGACCGCGGGCAGTATCTATGAAAAGTGTCTCGGGGTCACTACTACGCCGTGGCTGCGCCATCAACGGAGCGTCTCCAACCCCGAACCCCCATGATTCATATTCTCTCGACTGGCGTGCCTGGCTTGCTCATCCCCCATCGCTAATCCACTATTCGTTTTATTGCTAAGCGAAAAAACGCATCTACCCACCCTGATGTATGGAGTCATGGAGTGCCTGATGAATTGGCGCTGATGGAGGCGCAGCAGAACGTTCACGAACGGATCGCACAGCAGGTCCCGCTTGAGGAAACATTTGACGCCATTGCTCACTGGATCGAATTGCTGTTGCCGGATGCCGTCGTGGCCTTCATGCGCTTTGATACGAAGCGTCAGACACTCAGCCTCACCCCCAGTCAGCGCTTCTCTCCGGCCTATCAGGAATGCCTCACGGCGGTCCCTATCGGCCCCGACGCAGCCTCTTTCGGTTGCGCAGCTTACTGCCGCGAGCCGGTCGTCACCGAGGACATCCGTACCGATTCGCGCTGGGTGGTGTTCCGCGACGTTGCTGAGCGCGAAGGCCTGCGCTCCTGCTGGTCGAATCCCGTGATGACGGCCAACGGCGAGCTGCTGGGCACTTTCGGTACCTACTTCCGCGAACCGCGCCACCCCACCGACACGAGTCGCCGCCGTCTGAAGCAGGCGGCGGCGTTGGTGGCCCTGGCCATCCTGCGCGACCGCGATGCTAGCAACCATCGTGCCTTGGCGGAATGGCACCGCTCGTTGTTCGTGAACCACCCCGATGGGGTCTACGAGTTCGACCTGGAGGGACGCTTTCAGCGGGGCAATGCGGCGCTGACGCGCATCACGGGCTATCCCGAAACAGACATGGTCGGGCGGCATTTCAATGAGTTCATCGACCCTGAGTACCGCGAGCGGACCCAGGCGAGTTTCGATATCGCCAGACGAGGTGGGTCTCATCAGTACGAAACCCTGGGCACCCACCGCGACGGCCATCTTTACCGGATGGAGATCCTCAACTTCCCGGTGTCTGTAGACGGCGAGGTGGTAGGGGTCTATGGCATCTGCCGCGACATCACGCAACGCAAGCAGGGGGAGGAGGCTCGCCGCCTGCTGGAGCGCGGCATCCAGGCCACGCCCAATGGTGTGCTCATGGCAGATGCCAGTCAGCCCGACCTGCCGCTGGTCTATGCCAACGATGCCTTCTATGCGATCACCGGCTACGCGCCCGAGGAAGTGCTGGGTCGCAACTGCCGCTTCCTGCGGGGCCCTGACACCGACCCCGAGGCGAGCACTGCCATTCGCTGGGCCATCAGCGAGCGGCAGTCCGCCGATGTCATCCTGCTCAATTACCGCAAGGACGGCACGCCCTTCTGGAACCATCTCTCGCTAAGCCCGGTGTTTGATGAGGAGGGGGCCTGTACCCACTACATTGGTATCCTGCAGGACATCACCCAGCAGTGTGAGCAGGAGGCCCAGATCGCCTACCAGGCGACCCATGACCTGCTGACTGGCCTGCCCAATCGCACCGCCTTCGACGAGCGCCTTCAGGAAGCCTTCGAGCAGGTCCAGGAGGCGTCGGGGCTACTGGTGGTGATGCACCTCGACCTGGATGGCTTCAAGACGGTCAACGATGGGCTCGGTTACCACATTGGCAACCAGCTGCTGGTGGCGGTAGGTGATCGGCTGCGCGAAGTGGCGGGTGATCGTGACACCCTGGCCCGCATGACCGGTGATGAGTTCGTTTTACTGCTCGCTGACCTCGACGGGCGCCAGGCCGGGATCGCCATGGCCGAGCGGGTGCTGAGCGTCCTATCCAAGCCCTTCATGATCGACGGAAGGCCGCTGCATATCAGTACCAGCATCGGCATCGCCTGCAACTGCGATACCATCTCGCACGCCTACGAGCTGATGCAGCGCGCCGACCTGGCGGTGGCCGATGCCAAACAGCAGGGCCGCAACACCTGGCACTGGTATGCAGGTGACCAGCAGCGGGTCAGTGAGGAGGCCGTTCTGTTACGCCATGATCTGCATACAGCTCTGCGGTATGACCAGTTCGAGCTTTACTACCAGCCGATCGTGGAGGCGGTAAACGGGCGAATTCGCGGACTGGAGGCGCTGATCCGCTGGCACCACCCCGAGCGAGGCATGATCTCGCCTGGGGTCTTCATCCCGTTGGCCGAGCAGACCGGCCAGATCATCCCCCTGGGGCGCTGGATCCTGCGTCGTGCCTGCCAGGACGCGGCGGCCATGCGTGTAGAAGGGGAGCTTGGAGGGCCGGTCGCGGTGAACATCTCCTCGCTGCAGTTCCGTCGCGACGGCTTCCTGACGGACGTCCAGGCGGAGTTGGACGCCGCTGGCCTGCCACCCGAGCTGTTGGAGTTGGAGGTGACCGAGAGCGTGCTCCTCGACGGGTCCGAGTCCGCCATCGCGTTGATCAATGACCTCAAGGCCATGGGCATTCGCGTCGCGCTGGACGACTTCGGCACCGGCTTCTCCAGCCTTAGCTACCTGCGCGACTTGCCGATCCACAAGGTCAAGCTGGACCGCGCCTTCATCCAGGACATCGCCACCAACCGCAGCAACGCCGCCATCGTGCAGGGCATCATCACCATGGCCCATCACCTGGACCTGACGGTGGTCGCCGAGGGCATCGAGGAGCGAGAGCAGCAGCAGGACCTGATCCGCCGCAACTGCGACCTGCTGCAGGGCTACTACTTCGCCAGGCCGATGCCGAGGAAGGCCATCATGGAGCTGCCAAAGCAGCTGCCCGCTCCTGTTGAGGTATGAGGTAGGTAACGGTCCCGGGGAGCTCCCTCACCTTCGTCAAACCTCGCCTTTCACTTCATGGCTCAATACGACCCGGTTCCTACCGCCGTGCTTGCCGAGGTAGAGGGCCTGATCTGCTTGCTGAATCAGGTCGGTTAGATCGACATCCTCATCGCCGACTGCGGCGATACCGATGGTGACGGTCAGGCGATGGTTGGGCATCGCTTCTGACACTGGCAGCTCGCTGACCTTCTGCTGCAGGCGTTCCGCTACCACCCGCGCGTCCTTAGGGTAGGTGTCCGGCAGGGCGACGATGAACTCCTCGCCGCCGAAGCGCCCGATCACGTCCTGGGGCCGAAGGGAGCGCTTGCAGGTTTCCGCGATGGCGGTCAACACCGCGTCGCCTTGGCGGTGCCCCCAGTTGTCGTTGATGGCCTTGAAGTGGTCCACGTCGATCATGAACAGGCTGAAGGGTGTCTTCTCGAGCCGCGCGCGCCGCAGCAGCGTCTCGGCACGCGCCATGAAGTGTCGTCGCGCGTCCAGGCCCGTCAGCCCATCCTGCTCGGCGAACTGGCGTAGCTGGGCCTCCAGCGACTTGCGGTGCGCGATCTCCTCAACCAGCTGGCGGTTTTGGATACGCTCTTCCTGGAGGAGCGCGAATTGCTTGCGCTGCAGCCTTTCTAGGCGAAGCAGGGCGAAGTAGCCCACAGCGTTGGTCATGATCAGCAGCAGCATGATACGAAGCGCGATGACGGGAGGAACCTCGGCCACGAGCACAGCTGCGGCCAGGAAACCCAGGTTGAGGTAGAGGCTGGCGATGATTACCGCGGGCAGCAGGTTGGGGATCAAGAGGTAGAACGCCATGTTGGCGACCACCATCGCGGTGACTTGGGTGGGAATGGTATCGGGGCGCAAGGGAACGATCAGAATGATCGCCGTCGCAAGTATCCAGAGGGGAAGGGTGTGAAGCCACGCCTTATTGTGATAGTTACCGAAGCGTCCGATCAGGAAGGCCAGGGCCAAGCAGGAGACCACCACCACCAGGCGCATGGTGAGCAGGAGATAGAATTCCGTGGTCACGCCGGTGTAGTGGTAGTCAGAAATGGCAAGCATGCCGATGATCAGGGCCACCACGCACAATGCTACGCTGGAGTCGCGTCGCACCCTGGGGGCAATGTCCCGGCGATACATCGCCTCGACCCGTGGTTCGTGAAACTGGCCGGTCATCCGGCTCAGCTGGTCTCTTGTTATAGGGGCTGACAAAAGCCGGCTCTCCCTGTCCTGTCGTGAGTGAAAACTTCACCGCTTTGGCTTTCGAGGTGAATACCTATCCTGCCGGCATGGTCCAATATTAGCGAATCAAGGTAATAGTAAATCGGGCGGGTGACAATGATCACCTGCGTCACCGGCCGCTCCAGCACATGAAGCAACCGACCCCGCCCGGTCTTGACCGGGATGAACCTATGCTGTGCGCGGGGTTGTGAGGGAGTCAGGTGCACCACATCATGCATCCTGGAGAGGCCGCTGATATGACGCCATAATGCAAAGAAAACCAAGGATTGTTTACGACGCGAGGTTGAACCCTGCAGCTATGAGGACTCCTTCCGCTCTTCACCCTGACGGAACTGCTCCGGCACCTGATAGCGCGTACTGCGGCCCCCTCCAGGCATTTTCATCAAACAGCCCTGCTTGACCATACCCGCGAGGTGCCGGGTTGCGGTTGCCTTACTGACTTTGGCGACTTTCTGGTACTGCGACGCACTGATGCCGTGTTCGAAGCCTCTCTCTCCTCCATCCAGCAGGCGGTTCAGCACCTTCATTTGTTCGGGGAGTAGGTGCGCCTCCCTGAAGCGCTGCCAGAAGCGGGCCTTGGCCAGCGTCCGCTCTACCTGGTCCAGAACGTCCAGCAAGGTGGCATCCAGGACCTCCAGGAACCAGACGAGCCAGGCTGTCAGGTCGGGCGTGCCCCGCTGACTTGACTCCAGGCAACGATAGTAGTCGGCGCGACGTTCTAGTATGGCCGCCGACATGGCATACAGGCGGATACTCTGCTGATCTGCCTGCGCCAGGGCCCGGTCGGCGATGGCCCGGGCCACCCGGCCGTTACCATCTTCAAACGGATGCAGCGTCACAAACCAGAAGTGTGCCAAGCCCGCCCGAACCAGCGGATCTAGCTCGGGGTCATGACGGCTGGACTCGAACCACGCGAGGAACTGGTCAACTTCGTGCTCCAATCCCTCTCGCGGGGGTGCCTCGAAATGTACCTTGGGACGATCCAGGCGACCCGAGACTACCTGCATGGGCTCCACTCCGCGCCACTGCCCGGGCCTCAGCGTGGTCAGGCCGACGTCAGCATCAGGGAACAACCACCGATGCCACTGAAACAGCCTTTCGGCGTCCAACGGCTTATCAGGCTTGAGGGTGGTATCCAGCATCAGCTCCGCCAGGCCTTCGGAACGTGGTGACGCCGTCCCCCCCGCTTCCTTCACGCCAAGGCGCCGGGCCAGAGATGAGCGGACTGAGGCCACATTGAGCCGCTCCCCCTCGATGGCCGAGGACGTGACGATGCTCTGCAACAGCGTGTCCAGAGTGGCCCTCGCTTTGGCGTCCTGATCTTCCGAGGGCGTCAGGGCCCCTGACCGTCCCACCAAGATACCGAGATCCCTCCAGCACGCCTGCACTCGAGGCTGGATTTCAGTAAGCGCTCCACAAACCCCATCTTCTGCCGCTGAATAGTGTCCGTCAGACTGGTGTCAACCCGATCCCAAGGAGGACACCATGACTGACCTGACCTCGACACAGGCCTTCTGGCTGGGCCATCTGTTCCATGCTTCCTCTCGGCAACTATCGCTGAGCGAGTACGCCGCGGAGCAAGGACTGGAACTGGCGTCACTGCTGGCGTGGGAGCAGCGCCTGGTGGTGCAGGATGTGCCGGTGCCACCTCGCCACCGGCCGCTGCGCTTCGTCGCCGTGGAGTTGGCCCGATGATTCGGCCGGACACCGGACTGCGGGTCTATCTGTGCCGCGAGCCCGTCGATATGCGCAAGCAGATCGACGGGCTGGCCCTGCTGGTCCAGGAGGCCATGGAGCTCAACCCCTTCGAGGAGGCGGTATTCGTGTTCGGCAACCGCCAGCGCGACAAGGTGAAGCTTCTGTTCTGGGAACGTAACGGCTTCGTGGTCTGGTACAAGCGCCTGGAGCGCGAGCGCTTTAAGTGGCCCGACCGCCTGGAAGGCGATACGGTTTCCCTGTCGGGCCAGGAGCTGAATTGGCTTCTGGATGGCTATGACCTCAGCGCCATGCAGCCCCATAAGGCCTTGGATTTTCAAGCAGTTGGTTGATTTTTTTGCTGCCTCCGGTGGCACTGCTTGGTAAAATATCGGCATGACTTCGTCGACCTCGACTTCCTCCGCCAGCGTCTCCCAGCTGCAGCGCCAAGTGCGTTCTCAGCAGGAGGAGATCGCGCGCCTCCATCAGCTGATGGAGAAGAAAGAGGCCGAGTGGGAAGCCACCAAGGCGGCGTTGTTCGAGCAGTTCCGGCTGGCCATCGAGCGTCAGTTCGGTCCCTCTACCGAAAAATACCGTGTCGCGCAGGGCGACCTCCTTATCAACGAGGCCGAAGCGGCGGTCGACGAGGAACAGGCGAGCGCTCAGGATGACGCGGCCGACGACGGGGTCGATGCGACGGCCGAGCCGCGTCAGCCAGCCAAGCGCCGTAGCCGTGGCGGTCGGGTGGCCCTGCCCCCCGAACTGCCCCGTGTCGAGGTTATCCATGAGCTCCCCGAGGATGCCCGTCACTGTCACGATGACGGCACCGAGCTCAAGGAGATCGGTAAAGAGATCAGCGAAGAGCTGCATGTGGTGCCGGCGCGGGTCGAGGTGATCCGCCATGTGCGCATCAAGTATGGCTGCCCAGCCTGCGAAGAGGGCGTACAGATCGCCCCGGCGCCGGCCAAGCTGCTGCCGAAGAGTAACGCCAGCCCGACGCTGCTCGCCTATGTGGCCACCGCCAAGTATCAGGATGCCTTGCCGCTCTATCGGCAGAGTCAGATCTTCGCCCGCCACGGCGCCGAGATTCCGCGCAATACCCTGGCCCGCTGGATGGTTCAGGTCGGCGAGCGGCTGATGCCGCTGGTCGAGGCCCTGCGACAGCACCTGCTGCAGGGCCCGCTGATCCACATGGACGAGACCACCCTGCAGGTCAACGCCGAAGCCGATCGACCGGCGAGCTCAACGTCCTATATGTGGCTGCAGCGCGGCGGGCCACCGGGCCAACAGGTGGTGCTGTTCGACTATGACGCCAGCCGCGCCGGTCGGGTGCCCGTGCGCCTGCTGGGTGACTATGCCGGTCGCCTGGTCACCGATGGCTACGAGGGCTATGCCGAGGTGGTGCGGAAAAACGGCATCACCCATGCCGGCTGCTGGGCGCACGCCCGACGCAAGTTCGTCGAGGCGCAGAAGGTGCAGCCCAAGGGCAAGACCGGCAAGGCCGACTGGGCGCTCAACCTGATTCGCAAGCTCTATGGCGTGGAAAAGCAGGCCAAGGGCCTGGCACCCGAAGCGCGTCTGGCGCTGCGCGAACAGAAGAGCCGCCCGCTGATCACCCAGCTGCGCACCTGGCTCGACAAGTCGCTGTCGCAGGTGCTGCCAAAGAGCGCACTGGGCAAGGCGCTTCACTACCTGGATGGCCAGTGGCAGCGCCTGACCCGCTTCCTCGATGACGGCCTGATTCCGCTGGACAACAACGCCGCGGAAAATGCCATCCGCCCCTTTGTCGTCGGCCGCAAGAACTGGCTCTTCAGTCAAACGCCGAGCGGCGCGCAGGCCAGCGCGGCGATCTACAGCCTGATCGAGACGGCCAAGGCCAACGGCCTCTCGCCCTATGAGTACCTGCAGTTCGTGTTCGAAACCCTGCCGAGACTCGGCGAGGATGACAACCTCGACACGCTGCTCCCCTGGCGCTGGAAAGAGACTCTACCGGTCTGACTCAGGCCGCAACAGATGGGGTTTGTGGAGCGCTTACGGATTTCAGCTGCTTGCCATGTGAAGCACGGCCAGTCGGGGTGCTGCCAGATCCACGTCATGATGTGATCGGTCATCACAGGACTCCAGAAAGACGGTAGAGCCGGGCAGTATCTTTACGGCTTAAATATTGAGCCGAATAGTGATCTTTTTCAGCTCATCTGGCAAGCCTTTGGGTCGGTAGCTGTCAGCAGCCTTCTTTCGACGGAAAACGGCGCTTTCTTTCTTGTGGGCTGGCCATCGACAGACTAGCCTGGATATTGCACCAGTGTCGCGAGTTCGGCCTGGCGGGTGAGCAGGTCAGCCCTTCATGTTGGATGGCGCGAGAATCGCTTACTTTTTGATCGATTTCCCGCCCTCAAGACGCACTGCCCCCTACCCCCGTTGTTTATCTCGTGCCGGGGACAGCACCCTGCCGGTCATCCCGGCACCAGTTTCTTGATCAGCTTGAGGAAGAGGTCCTGGTCGGGGTAGTGGCTACTCAGCATCAGCCGGACGCGCCGGGTATTGCGGGTCACCACGCCACCAATCTTCAGCAACGTCAGGCGCAGGGTGGTGACCTGGGCCGTGGCGTATGCCGTGCGCTTGAGGTACACCCGGCGCAGCCGTTCCAGCAGCAGGTAGGCCAGGCCGGCCAGCAGCAGCCGGTACTGGTTGGGCCACCAGTCATGGCAACTGGTGCGATCCGAGAAGAGCCACTGCAGGGAAAACGCATGAAAGCCATCACACCGCGAGAATGTCCGCCAGATAGGTCTCATCCAGCGCGGCTT
>NZ_JAWSUJ010000077.1:0-20594 GCF_033549285.1 Halomonas sp. | reverse complement strand
CCCATGGCGATCAGCACCAGCCAGGCGGCGCCGCGGGCGCCCCGGGCCACCAGGCGGTCCAGGGCGGTGCGTTCGGGACCGAGTTCCTCGACCTGCTCGACCAGCTCGGCCGGGTCGCGGTTGTCGGGGGAAGGTTGGGTCATGACGGGTCTCTTCACGCATCGTCCGGGCGGGGCCCGGACGATGGTCGGCTTGCCAGAAGGTGGGTGTGGGCCGGCTTACATCAGGTTGCGGGCCTGGAGGAACTCGACCACGGAGTCGTAGATCTTCTGGTTCATCTCGCTGCGCTCGGCCCAGGCCGACCACTCCTCCTTGGCGATGTTGCGGAACTTGGCGCGCTCCTCGGGCGCCATGTCGATCAGCTCGATCTCCGGGTCCTGGCGCGCCTCGGCCACCGCCTCGAGGTCCAGCTTCTTGAGCTCGAAGACCATCTCGTAGGCGAGCCGGTCCACCGAGGTCTCCAGTATCGCCTTCAGGTCCTCCGGCAGGCCGTCCCAGATCTCCTTGTTGAGCGATACGGAAACCATGGGCAGCGAGTGGAAGCCCGGGTAGTTGGGGTAGTTGGCGAAGCTGTGCAGGCCCTGGCTGTGGTTGGTGGAGAACACCGTGTAGTCGGCGGCGTCGATCACCCCCTTCTCCAGCGAGGTGTAGACCTCGGAGCCCGGCAGGTTCACCGGCGCGGCACCGGCCTTCTCGAAGATGTTGTAGACCATGCCCTCCGGGGCGCGGACCTTGAGCCCCTCGAGGTCCTCCACGGTGCGGATCGGTCGCTTGGAGGGGAAGGACTCCAGGCCGGTGGCGGCGGCGCCGATCAGCTGCACGCCGTACGGGTTGACCAGCTCGTTGTAGAGCGCCTCGCCACCGCCGTGGTTCATGTACTCCAGGAACTCCAGCGGGTCGCCCCAGGCGCCCACCAGGTTGCCGAGCATGCCGAAGGCCGGGTCGCGGCCGGAGAAGTAGCTGGGGTCGGTGAGGTGGCCCTGGAGGATGCCGGACTGCACGGCATCCAGGGTCTGGTTGGCCTGGACCACCGCATTGACCGGCAGGATCTCGATCTCGATGCGTCCGTCGGACATGGTGTTGACGTTCTCGGCCCAGGCCTTCTTGAGCTCGAACTGCGGCTCGCCGGAGGTCTCGGAGGTCTGGAAGGTCCACTCGTACTCGGCGGCCTGGGCGGAGAAGGCCAGCGCGCCGAGCACGGCGGCGGTCAGGCCCTTGAGGGCAAAGGAGCGTGGCGTGGTCTGATACATGGTGCGTTTCCTTCTTCAGCGCATGAGGGTTGTTGTTGTCGGTGCGGGACACCGGGTGCGAGGCGAACCGGTCAGCCCGGTTCGGGAACGTCTGCGCCCGGCAGGCGCAGGCGTGGCGGAGGATGGTCGAACAGGCTCTCGAACCCCAGGTCCAGCCCGGTGCGCTCGAGCACCGAGAGCGCCGCCTGCTCGGCCGCATCCGGCTGGCGCAGGCGAATCGCCTCCATCAGCCGGCGGTGGCGCTCCATGCTGTCGCTCAGCTCGGCCGCGCTGTGGTTGGAGGTCTCCACCAGCAGGCCGATGGCCGGCTTGAGCATGTGGCTGAGCTGGGCCCACAGCAGGTTGTGGGTGGCCGCGAAGATCGCCTCGTGGAAGGCCACGTCGTGCTCGTCGTGGCTGCGCCCCTCGCAGCGGCGATCGGGCGCCTCCAGGGCGCGGATCATGTTGCGCCAGGCGGTCTCGATGGCCAGCAGGTCGGCGGCGGTGGCGTGCTGCGCGGCAAGGCGCGCCATGAAGGGCTCGACGGCCACGCGGAAAGCGAAGATGTCGCGCTGGATGCGCGGGTTGGGCTGGGCGAAGCGGGCCATCCAGTCGCTGACCCGAGGATCCAGCAGGTGCCAGTCGGTGAGCTCGCGCACCCGGCTGCCCTGCCCCGAGATGCGCGTCAGCATGCCTGCCGAGACCAGCTGCTGCAGGGCACTGCGCACCGTGCTGCGGCTGACGCCGTAGCGCTCACAGAGGTCCAGCTCCCGGGGCAGGAAGCGGCCCGGCGCATGCTCGCCGGCGAAGATCGCCCGGGCCAGGTCCTCGGCGATATCGGGCTTGTGGGCGGGCGTGCGCCCGGGCGGGGGCTGGCGCGATGGCATGGGGCTCTCGGCGGCTCCTGTACGACTTGATGCAAGCTATGTCGGACATAGGGTCACCCAGATGCTGCGGCCGTGCCTTTAGACTTTGGTCACAGACGGCTCCACGGCGGCGTTGTCATGCTCCACCGCCTGGACCAGGCGTTCGGGCAGGTCGGGGATCGCCGCCCGCACCCGGTTCCAGCTGGGGATGAAGGGCCGCTCGCCGGGATTGTCGAGAAAGGCGCTGCCGGCCTCGAGCAGGTTGGCGGCGAACAGCTCCACCGCCTGCTCCTCGGCGTGGCGGTCGAGGCGCAGGCCGTTCATCACGGCATCGTGGTCATAGGCCTCGATCAGGTCCAGCGCCAGGCGATAGTAGGTCGCCTTGAGGGTGCGAAAGCCCTCGGCGCTGAAGGTCACGCCCTGGGTGGCAAGCTTGCGGTAGAGCGCCTTGGCGATGTCCAGGCTCATGCGGTTGAGCCCGCCGGAGGCGTCCTCGGCGGAGACCGGCTGGTGCTTGTGGTCGTAGGCATCGGCCAGGTCCACCTGGCAGAGCCGCTTGGTGGAGTAGTTGCGGTGCACCTCGGAGAGCACGCCGATCTCCAGCCCCCAGTCGGCGGGGATGCGGATGCCGTCGAGCACCTCGCTGCGCATTGAGAACTCGCCGGAGAGCGCATAGCGGTAGCTGTCCAGGTACTCCAGGTAGGGCAGCGGGCCATGCATCTGCTTGAGCGCCCGCAGCAGCGGGGTGACCATCAGCCGCGAGACCCGGCCGTTGAGCCGGCCCTCGGCGATACGCGGGTAGTAGCCCTTGCAGAACTCGTAGTGGAAGTGGGGATGGGCCACCGGATAGAAGAGCCGCGCCAGCAGGCCGCGGTCGTAGGTGAGGATATCGCAGTCGTGCAGCGCCACCACCCGGCCGCGGCCGGAGGCCTGGACGTAGCCGGCGCAGTACCAGACGTTGCGCCCCTTGCCGGGCTGCTGGGGCGCCAGGCCCTGGGCCTCGAGCTCGGCATCCAGCGCCCGCAGCCGGGGGCCGTCGTTCCACAGGATGCGGTGGTGCTGGGGCAGGCGATCGAAGAACGCCCGGGCATGCAGGAACTGGTCGCGGTCGGCGCGATCGAGCCCGATCACCACCTCGGCGAGGTAGGGCACCCGACGGAGTTCCTCGACGATATGGGCCAGCGCCGGCCCCTCCAGCTCGGCGTAGAGCGACGGCAGGATCAGGCTCATGGGGCGACGGGCGGAGAAGGCAACCAGCTCCTCCTCGAGGGCCGCCAGCGGCCGGCGGGTCAGGTTGTGGAAGTCGGTGATGATGCCGTTCTGGTGGAAGTCGCTCATGCCGTCGCCCTCCCCGCCCCGTCGCTGCGGCCGTGGCTCACCGCCGGCGCTGGCCGGCGGTCGGCTCGCCCCCACCAGTGGGCCACCCCCTCGGCCCAACCGGCGGGACCGGTGGCCTTGCTGCGATAGAGCGCCGGCTGCCTCGGCGACACCGCCAGGCCATGGCAGCCGCGGATCACCACCGCCTGGTCCACCGTCTCGAGCAGGGGAATATCGTTGGGGCCATCGCCTAGCCCGAGGGTCAGCGGCCGCTGGCCACGCAGCGCCTGGAAGCGCTCGATCAGCCAGGCGACGGCGCTGCCCTTGTGGCAGTCCCCGGTGACGTGCCAGAAGCGCCCGCCGCGCACCAGGCGCAGGCCGTCGCCCTCGAGGCCCTCCCGGAAACGCGCCAGGCCGTCCTCCGAGTCCTCCCAGAGCAGCGGCTCGCTGCCCTCGCGCAGCCGCGCCAGGCGGGCCTGTGGCTCCGACAGGCCGGTGAAGGCCACCAGGTCCTCGAGGGGCATCTCGCTCATGGTGGTGAAGCGTACCCCCAGCCGCGCCCGCCAGACCGAGAGGCGCTGGCGGATGAGGCCGATGTCGACCCCCAGGGTCCTGATCACCAGGCCATCGGCGGCAGCGCCGCGATCCAGCCGGGCATGGCACCAGGCCGGCGGCAGCCCGGCCAGGGCGCCGTTCTCGGCGATGAAGGGGGCGTCCTCGATGCCGAGTTCTCTACGCAGCGGCACGACCTCGCTGCGGGTCTTGCTGGTCACCGGGATCACCGGCACCCCGAGCGTCTTCAGACGGGCCAGCCAGTCACGGGCCGGCGACCAGTCGTAGCCGTGGTGGTCGAGCAGCGAGCCGTCCAGGTCGGTGAAGAGCAGGCGCGGGCGCCGGGCGGGATCAGGCGGCGAGGCGGGTATCGAGGGCATGGCGTCTCAGGCTCCGGGTCGTGGACTCGCCATGCCTCATGCAGGGGGCGTGCCATGGCGCGGCGAACGCGCCTCGTCCCGAGGGCATAAGCGCAGACCGCGGCCAGCCACCAGACCGCCGCACCAGAAGCGAGCGTGAAATCGCTCCATAACGGTGCGTGACGACCTCGTTCAGAAAAAAGCGGGCCGGCCCGCGCGAGGCGGGTCGGCCCGATCCTGTGTTGCCCCTCAACGGTCCAGGGCTCAGCCCACTACACCAACGGGAACTCCTCCCCCGCGGGGCCGAAGTCCACGGAGAACGTATCCATGGCGCTGTCGTCGTCGCCGTCGAAGAGCTCGGCAGTGAAGTCCATTTTCAGCGCCTCAGGCTCGAAAACCTCCTCGACGGTGAAGGCGATGATCGGGATCTTCACGGTTCCTTGCCCCATGGTGAGCTGGACCGCGTCGATCTGCTTGTCGCCGCCCTCGATGGTGAACGAGCTGCCGCCCCTTGCCTCCTTCGGCACGTCCGTGGCGTTGTTGGCGTAGCGGGTCAGGTCTCCTTCCGTGACCTTCTCCGGCGCGTCAACGCTTCCATCCGCGTAATAGACGGTATAGTACAGATCCTCCGTCGCCGGATCGTAGCCCTGCACCGTGCTCGAGATGTAGACCGTCACGCTGTCGACAAGCGTCTCCGGATTGACGACGAAGCTCTCGTCGCCCAAGGTGATCGATGTTCCCACGAACGCCCCGGTACCCGCCCCCTCATCGGCGCCATCGAGGTTGTTGTTGTTGATGCCGATGCCGGCGGTCGAGACGTTCATCTGCGTCCCCGAGTTGACCAGGCCGGGTAGCGGCAGCAGCGCCTCGATCTGTCCCTCCGTCAGGTCGGGCTCGCCGCGGACGACCAGATCAAGGATGCTGTCGTAGGCATCATCATCAACGGGATCCGACCGGACTGCCGTCGGCACCGCGCCAAAGAACACGATGTCGTCATTACCATCTTCGGTCGGCGGCTCCCCTCCGAACAGCAGGGTCCTCACTGCATCCGGCCCACCGGCCTTCAGGGTGCCCTGCGAGGTATCGAAGGTCTTGGTCGAGGTGGGCAGTTTGTCGACGTCGATCCTGTAGGTGTCGTCATCGGGATCGAACGTCAGCGTGAATGCCACCATCTGTTCGTTGACCTCGCCGTCGTCGGTGAAGTCGGCCGTGATGGACCCATTGAAGACGTAGTTTCCGTATTCGTCAGGCTCCGTCACCGTGCCGAGCGAGATGTTCGGGTCGGGGTCGAACTCGTTGAAGATCGGCGTGCCGGCCGTGCCAATCGTGTAGCTGTCCAGCGTCACGCTCATCGCCTTGAACTTGTCGGCGCCGGGCAGGTCGGACCAGTCGCCTTCGGCGCCCGCCTGGTAGGTTCCGGAAGCGTCTTCGACCGTCACCACTGGAGTGTCGTCGTCGAAGCTGAAGCTGTCGCTGATGTCGACCGTCTCGTCATCACTGGCGCTGTCGTTATCCCCGTCCACGATGGTGGCCGAGGCCTTCAGCAGGATACTGCCGTCCGCCAGGCCCAGGTTGGCGTTGTCGTTGACCCCATCGACGTCCTCGGGCAGGTGGTCGATCTCGGCGTACTGGGTCAGGGTGACCTCACCCTCGTTGTCGGCCGTGTTGTCCACGCTGATGCGGAAGATATCCGTCACCACCGCATCCACCGTGGTCTGGCCGACGATGTCGTCACCGTCCATCGCCAGGGTGATGTCATTGCCGTCGCTGGTCAGCCCGGTGGCGGCCAGGCCGGCACCGATCGACAGGCTGTAGCTCAGGGCCGCCGGGGTGCCGTCGTCATCCGCCCCCTCGTCCTGGGTCAGCCCGAACAGGCCCGAGAAGTCCCCGCTGGCCGTATCGAAGGCTGCGCCGATGGTCTCGGCATCCTGGGTGGTCAGGCTCGGCGCCGCTGCCCCGGTGAGCGTGACGTCCACCGTCGGGGTGTCGTCATCGACGTCGATGGCAATCGAGCCGTCGACATAGTCGTCGTCGCCATCGGTCACCCGGTAGGCCACCGTGAACGCCTGGTTGTTCTCGTCATTCCCGGCGACGTGCTCGATCGGGTTGTTCTGCGTCACCGTGTAGGCGCCGGTGGTGGCGTTCACGGTGAGCGTCAGCTTCACTTCGCCGTTCTGCGAGATCTCCAGGTCGGTGCCGTTCAGCGCGTAGCTGAAGCCCGCCGGCGCACCGGTGGTCAGCCATTCGATGCTGCCCGCGCCGTCGGCGCCGAAGCTGTGCCCCAGCGTGCCGGAGGTGTTGGCCGCGTCGGCATCGTCGCCCACGCCACCCGGATTGCCGCCCGCCAGCGCATCGTCGTCAAGCAGCACCGTGGCGTTGGCGGACGCAGAAGGCCCGTCGTCCTCGAAGAAGATCTTGGAGCCGACCTCGTCGGTATCACCGGCGACTTCGGTGAGGGTGAAACCGCCGAGGTCGAAGGCGACGTTGCTGCCCGCGCCCTTCTCCGGCTGGTCGTTGCGGATCAGCACGCGGTTGTGGTCGGCGTCGGTCTCGTACCGGACGACGTCGCCGTTCTGCACGCCCGTGACGACCACCCCGTCGCCATCGTAGTCGACGGAGACTCCCAGGGTGCCCACGACGTCGACGCCGCCGCGGAGGACCTCCACCGAATCGGTGGTGATGTTGATGGCCAAGTCGCCCTGCACGAGCAGGTTGCTGTCGATATAGTCGTTGCCGCTGCCATCGGCGGTCAGGTAGGCGTGGATCTCCAGGCTGGTGGTGGTGTTGCTCTTGCCCGGCGTCATCTGCGAGATGGTGAACTCGGCCGCCTGGGCGAGGACATAGCCGCTGAACTGGATGTTGGCTTCGTCCAGAGCCTCGGTCGGGCTGAGGGGCTGTCCGGGATCATTTCCGGCGCCGGGGCCGGCGAGATAATCCGGCTCGGCGCCTGAAACGAAGGTGACGACGATGGCCTGCTGCGCCTTGATCTGCTGACCGTCGATGCCGAGCGTCGTGGTTCCGCCGCCTTGGCTGCTGTTGACGGTGCTGCCGCTCGAGACGTTCTCGCCCTCGGATTCATTGGCCGGGTTCTCCCCCGTGATCACCAGCGCCTGCGAGGCATTGCCGAACGCCATGAAGAGGTTGTTGCCCGACGGCGCGTTTTCGAAGGAGAAGGTCTGCGCCTCGAAGGCGGTGACGTGGACCAGGCCGGTCAGATCGACGGCGCTGTCGTGGTCGTTGCCGTCGTTGCCGTGATCGATCGCCTCGTACTGGACGGTCCAGAGCTTGCCGCCGGTCGGCGGGGTGCCGCCGGTCTCCTCGAGATAGATGGCGAAGACGAGCGTTCCGCTCGCCGTCTTGCCGAGAACGATGTTGTCATTGTCCGTGTCAGTATAAAGAAGAATGGCCTCACCACCGTCCGTCGTCACGAGCCCGCTGTCGTCTCCGTCAAGGGGGTCACCGTTCGCGCCGGTCAGTGCGACGTTGCCGAGTTCTCCAGTCGGGTTGAAGGTGACCACATCGCCATCGCTCATGGCCGCCCCGAGCGCCGTTGGGGGCTCGTCGGGCGCGTACAGCGCCGTCAGCCGGGAGGAGAAATCCAGGGGGATGGACGAGAACAGGACATCGTCGTCGTCGGCATCGCCCACAGGCGTCGGTGTCGCGACGCCGTTCTGCAATCCGGCAGTTTCATCATGTGTGACGTCAGTGCCGGTAATGTTCACAAGTGACTCAGACATGGCCAGGTTCCTCCAAGGACCAGATGGATGAAAACGATGTTGACTCTCCATGACTCAGGCCCTTCTTGCAGGAGAGACTCTCGGGCTCAGTGACGTCGAAAACGGGGTCGGAACCGGACAACGCCGTCCTCTGCGCTTTCCAATCCGCGACGATACTTTCATCATGTTCTGCCATGACCCACCTCCACGCTTACCCGGTCCCTGGACGTTATAGATCCCTGCGGATTCGATTGATGTCTTTGTTCTAACCCACTCCCTGGTCCGCTACCCCTCCCGTGGTGGCCATCGACCCATTCGCGGTGGTCACTCATTCCTCCCGGATGGCCCGGGCCAGCATGTCGGTGATCGGCTTGGTGATGTAGCTGGCGAAGGTCCGTTCGCCGGTGCGGATCATCGCCTCTGCCGGCATGCCGGACAGCAGTTGCATCTGTTCGGTCATGTCCTTTCGCCCCTTGTCGGTGACCTCCAGCCGCACCCGGTAGAACCGCACGCCCGTGGCCTCGTCCACCTGGCTGTCGGCACTGACGAAGACCACCCGCGCCGCAATGACCTGGGTCGAGCGCTGGTTGAAGGCGGAGAAGCGGATCTCGGCGGGCTGACCGACGTAGAGCTGGTTGACGTCGCGGTCCGGCACCCGAGCCTCGACCAGGAAGCTGTCGTTGACGGGGACGATATCCATCAGCGGATCGCCGGCGCGCACCACATCCCCCACCGAGTGCACCCGGCGCTCCACGACCACTCCCGCCACCGGCGCCGCGACCGTGGTGCGCCCCACCTGGTCCATGAGGTCGACGATCTGCTCCTCGGCCTCGGTGGCCCGAGTCTGTGCCTCGCGTAACCGCTCGCCGATCTCGCCTTGATACTCCTGCACCGTGATCTCGCGCTGCACGCGGCTCTCGCTGATCCGGGATCCCAGCCGGGCAATCTCGGCCCGGTGGCTGGCGATTTCGCTGGAGAGCTCCAGCAGGTCGCGCTCCACCTCGCGCAGGCGCTGATTGCCGACCATCCTCTTGCTGAACAGCTGACGCAGGTCGGCCACCTCGGTGCGCAGCGACGCGGCGTGCCGCTCCCCGATCTGGACCATCTCCTCGAGCCCCTCGACCTGGCGCTGCAGTTGGGCGGCCTGCTCGTCCAGTGCCTCCAGGGTGCCCCGCTGGGATTGTCGCCGCGCGGTGAACAACGCCTGCTGAACGGCGAGTACCTCCTGCACCCTCGGCAGGTCGCTATGGGTCAGCTCCTCGGGAAATCGGAGGGCTTCATCGCCCCGCTGCTCGGCCAGCAGCCGCAGGGCGGTGGCCCGCCCGTCCAGATACTGGGTGCGCGCCATCTGGAGCCGGGTGCGCACCCGAGTGTCGTCGAGCATCACCAGGGGTTGCCCCGCCTCGACCCGATCGCCGTCGGCGACCAGGATGTCGCGGACGATCCCGCCCTCGAAGTGCTGCACCGAGCGTCGGAAGCTCTCCACGGTCACATGACCGGGCGCCACCACGGCCACCGCCAGGTTGGCGGTGACGGCCCAGCCACCGAAGCCGCCCAGCGCCAGAACCAGTACGAGCATGCCGAGCCACCGATAGGGTCGATGGTTGTCGGGCACCACGTGATATTCCCCCTCCAGCACAGAGGGCCCGGAGGCCTGGGATCGATCCGGGAGCGAGAGGGAACGGGTTCTCTCATCACTATTGTTCGTCTGCTGCATCACGCTGCCCCCCCGTCGCGTCGTTCCCCATGCCGGGTTGGCCACCCGCCACTGCGACCATCCTGCCCCTGGCCGCCTGGCCGGTGGACCGGCGGGGGGCCGACTGGGCGGCCAGTTGCGCCATCACCTCGTCACGAGGGCCACTCATCTGGATCTGGCCTTCACGCATTAACAGCAGGGTGTCCATGCCCTTCAGCACGCTGACCCGATGGCTGATCACGAACAGGGTCACGCCCTCGCGCTTGAGGGCGACCATGGCGGCCCGCAGGGCATGTTCCCCGCGGTCGTCGAGGCTGGCGTTGGGCTCGTCGAGCACCACCAGCACGGGATCGCCGTAGAGCGCCCGCGCCAGGGCGATGCGCTGGCGCTGGCCGCCGGAGAGCCCGCTTCCACCGGCCCCGATGGGCGTGTCATAGCCCCCCGGCATCGCCAGCACCATCTCGTGCACGCCCGCCTTGCGCGCCGCCACCACCACCTTGTCGGAGTCCACCTCGCCGAAGCGGGCGATGTTCTCGGCGATGGTGCCCTCGAAGAGTTCGATATCCTGGGGCAGGTAGCCGATGTAGGGACCGACCTCCTCGCGATTCCAGCGGGTAATATCGGCTCCATCGAGGCGTGCGGTGCCGGACAGCGGCGGCCAGATGCCCAGCAGGACCCGGGCCAGCGTCGATTTTCCCGCGGCGCTGGGCCCGATGATGCCGACATGCTCGCCGGCCGGCACCGCCAGTTGGATGCCGCGCAGGGTCGGCACCTGCCCTCCGGGAGGAGCCGCAGCCACGTCCTCGACCCGAACTTCTCCCTGCGGCGGCGGCAGCGACATGCCGTTTTCCTCCACGGGGATCTTCGTCAACAGCTCATCGAGACGGCCATAGGCTCCGCGGGCGGAGACGAAGCCCTTCCAGGTACCGATCAGGCGATCGATGGGCGCCAGCGCACGGCCCATGATGATGGCCCCGGCGATCAACATGCCCGGCGTTATCTCGGCGCGCAGCACCAGCCAGGCCCCCAGCCCCAGGATCAACGACTGGGCCAGCAGGCGCAGCACCCGGGACACACTGCTCAGGGCCTCGCCACGATCGTTGGCCCGGGATTGCTCCGCCAGGAAATGATGACGCCGACGCGACCAGCGCCCCATGATGCCCGGCAGCATGCCCATGGCATGCAACACCTCGGCGTTGCGCAAGTTGGACGCCGCCAGTTCACGGGCCTTGATCTGTTCCGCGTTGGCCTCGGCAAACAGGGGCTTGGTGATCTTCTCACCCACCAGAGCCAACGCCAGCAGGACCAGGCCCGCGGTGGTGGCGAAGATCCCTAGCCAGGGGTGAAAGAGGAACAGCACCGCCAGGTAGACCGGCACCCAGGGGGCATCGAAGAAGGCCAGCAGGCCATTGCCGGCCAGGAACTGGCGCAGGGTGGAGAGATCATCGATCGGCTGGGACGACGGGCTCCCCTCGCTGAGGAGGCTGCGGCGAAACATCGACCGATAGATGCGCTCATTGAGCAACAGGTCGAGGCGATTGCCGATGCGCACCAGCATCCGCGAGCGCACCAGTTCGAGCAGCCCCATGATGGCGAACAGGAAGACCACTACCAGGGTGAGCATCAGCAGCGTCTCGGTGCTCCGCGTCGAGAGCACCCGATCGTAGACCTGCAGCATGTAGATGGCGGGCACCAGCATCAGCAGGTTCACGAAGAGGCTGAAGAACCCCACCGACGCAAACCCCCCTCGACAGGCGCCTAAGGCGCGCTGCAGATCCGTCGTATCCCGTTTGCTGGCCATCGGAATCCATCCTGTAGAGCCCGAGGTAGGGGGTCGGTATCAAAGACGAGGACTAGAAGGGCTCTAGGATTTAAGTTAGCAATGGCCCGTGGCATGGAGCGGCTGAAAAGATGCAGAAAACAATCCGCCCCGCACCGTAGGTCTCGGTGCGGGGCGGTAGCTAGCAAAGTCCTACTGGCGACTGTCAGACGCCGGACAGGCTCAGCGATAGACCGGCAGGCGGGTGCAGACGGCCTCGACCTTGGCCTTGACCTCGGCCTCGATGGCGGCGGTGTCGTCCCCCGCCGCCATGACGTCGAGGATGTCGCAGATCCAGCCGGCGAGTTCCTGGCACTCCGCCTCGCCGAAGCCGCGGGTGGTCACCGCCGGGGTGCCGATGCGCAGGCCCGAGGTGACGAAGGGGCTCTGGGGGTCGCCGGGCACGGCGTTCTTGTTGACCGTGATGTGGGCGCGGCCCAGGGCGGCGTCCGCGTCCTTGCCGGTCAGGCCCTGCTTGATCAGCGAGAGCAGGAAGAGGTGGTCCTCGGTGCCGCCGGAGACCACCTCGAAGCCGCGCTCGATGAACACGCCGGCCATGGTCTGGGCGTTCTTCACCACCTGCTGCTGGTAGGTCTTGAACTCGGGCTCCATGGCCTCCTTGAAGCAGATCGCCTTGGCGGCGATGACGTGCTCCAGCGGGCCGCCCTGCCCGCCCGGGAAGACCGCGGACTGCAGCTTCTTCTCGATGGCCTCGTCGCCCTCGGCGGAGAGGATCAGGCCGCCACGCGGGCCGCGCAGGGTCTTGTGGGTGGTGGTGGTGACCACGTGGGCATGGGGCAGCGGGGTCGGGTAGACACCGGCGGCCACCAGGCCCGCCACGTGGGCCATGTCGACCAGCAGGTAGGCGCCCACCTCGTCGGCGATCTCGCGGAACTTCGCCCAGTCGATGACCTGGGAGTAGGCGGAGAAGCCGGCGATGATCATCCTGGGCCGGTGCTCGCGGGCCAGGGCCGCCACCTCGTCGTAGTCGATCAGGCCGCCCTCGCCCAGGCCATACTGCACGGCATGGTAGTGCTTGCCGGAGAAGTTGGGCTTGGCACCGTGGGTCAGGTGGCCGCCGGCATCGAGGCTCATGCCGAGGATGGTGTCGCCCGGCTTGACCAGCGCCTGGAAGACCGCGCCGTTGGCCTGGGAGCCAGAATGAGGCTGGACGTTGGCATAGCTCGCGCCGAACAGCTCCTTGGCGTAGTCGATGGCGAGCTGCTCGACGATGTCCACGAACTCGCAGCCGCCGTAGTAGCGCTTGCCGGGGTAGCCTTCCGCGTACTTGTTGGTCAGCTGGCTGCCCTGGGCCTCCATCACCCTCGGGCTTGCGTAGTTCTCGGAGGCGATCAGCTCGATGTGCGCTTCCTGGCGTGCGACCTCCTTCTGCATCGCATCGAACAGGGCGTCATCGAAACCGGCAATCTGCATGTCACGGCTGAACATCGGCGGGCAACCTCGCAAAACGGGGGAATCTAAGGGGGCACATGATACCCCAGCCCCCGGCGGCTTTCACATGAAAGGCGGTCATGGGCAACCGCCGGCTCCCTCATGGGCACGGGCGATACCCCCCGCACGCCGATCGCCTCAGCGGCTCTCCACTCGCATCTCGAGCCGCTCGGGCAGCGCCAGGGGATCGGCAGAGAGCGCCTCGAGTTCACTGTCGGCGGGCAGGGTCAGCTGGAGGGAGAGCTCGCGCGCCTCGCCCGCCATCATCGCCACCAGGCCGGTGAGGATGGCCTCGACCTCGGGGCCGAGCATCATGCCGAAGCCCTGCGCCTGGGTACGCGCCTGCTCCAGGAAGACCGCCTCGCTGATGCCCTGGCTGGCCGCCATGATCACCGGCAGCCGACCGAAGAGCCCCAGGTCCGAGAGGGTCGCGTCGACGCGCCCGCCCAGCAGGGTCACCCCCTCCAGGCTCTCCATCTCGGTCAGGAAGGCGGCCGGCGCCACCCCCTCGGGCAGGCGCACCGGCAGGTCGGCATCCAGCACCCAGCCGAAGGCCTCCTCGGCGGTAACGTCCAACTCGCCGAGCAGACGGGTGGCGTCGCCTTCCGACTCCCAGCGCCCGGTGGAGACCGCATCGAGGCGCAGCGTTCCGCTACCCCCGGTCAGCACGTTGCTGGCCATGCGCAGCCGGGTGCGCTCCTCCTCGGGGGCCAGGGCGATCATGCGGGCCAGGTCGAGCTCCAGCGCCTCGAGGCGCATGCCACCCTCGCCGTCCTGCAGGTCGCCATCGACCTCGAACCCCGCCAGGGTCGCCACCAGCCGGTCGGAGTCGATGGCCAGGTCACGCAGCTCGAGGCGGTCGAGTTCCCGCTCCTCCTCCTCGCCCTGCAGGCCGCGCAGCCCCTCGACCCGGGCGAACGCCAGGGAGAAGGTGCCGCCGCCAAGCTCGCCATCCCCCTCGGCCTCTCCCTCCAGCCCGCTGAGTTCCAGGCTCTCGATGGCCTCGCGGGAAAGGCCGGTGGCCTGCAGCCGCTCGACGCTGAACCGCCCGCGCCCCTCGCCGAACCCCTCGCCCAGGTCCTGGCCGGCGAACTCGGCGGCCAGCGCCTCGACCTCGAGCCCGGCGATCCGCAGGTCCTCCGGCCAGCGCTCCTCGTGGAGGGGCAGCACCGCCCGGGAGGGGGCATCGAGGACCAGGGTCTTCGCGCTCAGCTGCGTCCGTTCGCGGCCGGGGGTCTCCAGGCGGATGCCCTCGAGGCGCACCTCGTCGGGGCTGTCGTAGTCGCCGCTGACCACGTAGCGGTCGAGCCACAGCTGCTGCCCCTCGGGGCCGACGAAGTGCAGCTCCCGCGCGGTGACGCGGTCGCGAATCATCGCCTCCGAGACCTCGCCGATCTCGAGGCGCCCTTCGCTGGCGAACAGCGCCCGCAGGTCGGCCTCCAGGCGCTCGGCCGGGCCAGGCTCGGCAAGGGCCGGCAGGGAGACAGACAGCGTCAGGGCGGCAAGGATGGCCTTCCAGGGCATCGGGCGCATGGGCGCACCTCCGGTGTGGGCGTGGCGGGAACTGGTCAGCAGTCTAGCGTCATCGCGTCGCGGCAGGCCAGACTCAGTGCGGCGAGGCCAGGCGCATCTCCAGCCGACGATTGACCTCCTCGAGCACGGCGAGGCGCGCCCGGCGCTTGTCATCGCAGGCGATCAGCGCCCACTCGGCGCCCGGTGCCTGGGTGCGGGTGAACATCTCGTCGATGGCCCGCTCGTAGTCCTTCCAGCGCTCGCGGTTGCGCCAGTCCTCGTCAGTGAGCTTGTGGCGCTTGTGGGGGGTGGCGGCGCGGGCCTCGAAGCGGCGCAGCTGCTCTTCCTGGCTGATGGCCAGGAACAGCTTGCCGAGCACGGCGCCATGGGCCAGCAGCTGGCGCTCGAACTCGCGGATCTCCGCATAGGCGCGCCGCCAGGCCGCCTCGGGGGCCAGCCCCTCGACCCGCTCCACCAGCACCCTGCCGTACCAGCTGCGATCGAAGAGGGCGATGCGCCCGTCGGCCGGCAGGCGGCGCCAGAAGCGCCAGGCCCAGGGCAGCGCCAGCTCCTCGTCGCTGGGCGCAGAGATGCGGTGGACCCGATACTGGCGAGCATCCAGTGCCGCGGTGACCCGGTGGATGCTGCCCCCCTTCCCCGCCGCGTCAAGTCCCTCGAAGGCCAGTACCACCGGGATGCGCCGGCGGGCCACCTCCCGGGCGTTGATGGCCAGGCGGCCCTGGGCCTCGGCGAGCCGTTCGGCATAGCTCGCCTTCTTCAGCGGGGCCTCCGTCCGGGGCTCGGCACGGCGTATCGAGGGCGCCGCCGCTACCTCGCCGGGCACGCCCTCCGGCACCTCGGCGGGGCAAGCGGGCGGCGCGACCAGGGTCTGGTGCAGCAGGGCCCCCACCCGGTGGAGCTGCGTGGCGGAGTCGCGGAAGGCGAGCCGCCGCCAGGGGGCATGGTCGGCCGCAGTGGCATCGCGCATCTCGCGGCCCAGGGCGGCGATGGCGGCATGCTGCAGGTGGCGCTGCCAGTCGGTGGCGCTCAGCTGCCAGGCACGGGCCGGGTCCGCCTGCAGCGCCTGGAGGTGACGGCGCTGCGCGGCACGGTCGATGTCCATCCACAGCTTGAGCAGCACCACGCCCTCGGCGGCCAGTTCGGCCTCGAAGGCGCGGATCTCCGCCAGCCTGTCGCGGAAGGCACCCGGCGAGAGACGCCGTTCGGCGCGGGCGAAAAGCGCATCGCCGTACCAGCCATGGATGAAGATGCCGATGCGGCCGCGATCGGGGACGCGCCGCCAGAAACGCCACCAATAGGGGCGCTCGCGCTCCTCGCTGCTGGGCCCCAGGGCATGCACCTCGGTGTGGCGGTTCTCGAGCCAGTGGTTGAGCTCGTTGACCAGCCGCCCCTTGTGGGTGACGGCATGGCCGGTGAGCAGCAGGATCACCCCCCGCTCCCGGCGACGTACGAGGTCGAGCTGGGCCTCCAGCAGGCGGGCGCGCAGGGTGTCGGTCTTCATGGCTGCGCCTCAGGCCTCGCCCAGCAAGCCGAGGCTGGCCGCCGGGGCCTGGCGGCGCAGGCCCCGGGAAAGCAGGTGGCCGATCAGGCCGATCAGCAGCGCGCCGGCCGGCGGCAGGGTCAGCCACAGCAGCCAGTGGACCCGCGGGGCCAGGTCGAACCAGGCCAGGTAGATCCCGGCGGCCGCCAGCTCCGCCAGCAGGGCGCCCATCAGCCCGCTGGCCAGCCCCAGCACGGCGAACTCCGCCGCCTGCATCCGCGACAGCAGCCGGTTGCTGGCCCCGAACACCCGCAGCAGGCCACTCTCGTGGGCGCGCACCGGCAGGCTGGCAGTCAGCGCCGCATAAAGCACGCTGATGCCGGCCAGCAGCACGAAGGCGAGCACCAGCTCCACCGCCCGGGTGACCTGGGTCAGCACCTCGCGCACCTGGTCGAGGATGGCCTCCACGTCGAGCAGGGTGACCCCCGGGAACTCCTGCACCAGGCGGCGCGTCAGGTCGCGGTCGTCGTCGCCGAGGTGGAAGGCGGTGATGTAGCTGTGGCCGAAACGCTCCAGGGTCCCCGGCGGGAAGATCACGAAGAAGTTGGGGCGGAAGCTCTCCCAGTCGAGGCTGCGCAGGCTTTCCACCTCGCCGGTCACCTCGTCGCTGCCGATGGTGAAGGTCAGGCGGTCGCCCAGGGCGAGGCCCAGGCGCTCGGCCAGGCCGTCCTCCACGGAGATCGGCACCGCCGCCTCGCTGGCCACGGGGCGCGGCTCGGCGGCCACCTCGTCCAGCCAGCCGCCCGCCTCGCCGTCCTGGCCGTCGGCGAACCACTCCCCCGCCACCACCCGGTTGCCCTCGGGCAGGGTCTCGCGCCAGGTCAGGTTGAGCTCGCGCCGCAGGGCATTGTCGCCTCGCGACTCGGCGGGCACGGCCTCCTGGGGGACCTGGTCGTTGATGGCGGTGAGACGCCCGCGGACCATCGGATAGAGGGCGCTGCGGGCATCCGCGGCCCCGGCCAGGGCCGAGGCGAAGGCATCGCGCTCCTGGGGCTGGATATTGATGGCGAAGTGGTTGGGGGTGTCCTCCGGCAGCTGGGCCTGCCAGGTGGTGAGCAGGTCGCCGCGCACAAGGGCGATCATCGCCACCGCGAAGAAGGTCACCGAGAAGGCCAGCAGCTGGCCGAGACTCGCCTGGCGGCGCCGCGCCAGCTGCTGGCCGCCCAGCCGCACGGCCGTGACCAGGCCATCCGCCGGGCCGCGGGGCAGCCGGGCAGTGCCCTTCAGCACCAGCCCCAGCAGCACGCCGCCGAGCCCCCAGAGCACCACCAGCATCACCAGCCCGCCCAGCAGCAGGCCGGCGGCGAGCCCCGGATCGCCGGAGTAGAGCCACAGCAGCCCGCCGAAGACCAATGCCGCCACGCCCGCCACCAGCCAGGCCGAGGGCGGCAGCGGGTCCAGCTCGCGACGCAGCACCTTGAGGGCGCTGACCCGCTTGAGGCGCAGCAGGGTCGGCCCGGCGAAGCCGGCCAGCACCGCCAGGGCGGTGAACACGCCGAGCCATAGCGGCAGCATGCCGGGCGCCGGCAGGCTGAACGGCAGGAAGGTCGACAGCAGCCGCACCAGCAGCGCCTGCCCGGCCAGCCCCAGCAGGGCGCCCAGCGCCGAGGCCGCCAGCGCCAGCCACAGCAGCTGCAGCACGAACAGCCGCAGCAGCTCGCGCTGGGTGGCCCCGAAGCAGCGCAGCAGCGCCGCGGTATCCAGGTGGCGGTCGACGTAGCGCCGGGTGGACATGGCCACGGCGACCCCGGCCAGCAGCACGGCGGCGAGCCCCGCCAGGCCGAGGTACTTCTCGGCGCGCGCCAGGGCATTGCCCAGCTGCGGGCGGTCCTGGCGCACGTCGCGTACCTCTACCCCCTCGCGGCGCAGCCGCTCAAGCAGCGGCTCGACGCGGGCCACCGCCTCGGCGCTGCCGGCGGCCAGCAGCTCGAACTCCACCCGCGAGCCCTCCTGGACCAGGCCGGTGGCGTCCAGATCGTCATGGTGCATCATCAGCCGCGGGTTGAAGCTGCCGAAGCCCGCCGACTGGTCGGGCTCACGCTCGATCACCCCGCCGACCTCGAGCTCGGTCTCGCCCAGGCGCACCCGGTCCCCCACCTCGAGCTCCATCAGCAGGGCGAGGCGCGGCGCCACCCAGGCCTCGCCCGGCGGCGGGCCATGGGCCAGCGACTCCACACCGTTGCCGCGGTCCACCCGGGCCGTGCCGTAGTGCGGATAGACCGAATCGACCACCTTGAGGCTGGCCGGCTGGAAGCGGTCGCCGCGGCTGACCATGGAGACCATGTCGACCTGGTCGGAGAGCGTCAGGCCGGCCTCCTCGAGGGCCCCCCGGACCGCCTCGTCGAAGGGCCGGCCCTGTTCCAGCACCACGTCGCCGCCCGCGAGCTGGCCCGCCTGGCGGGTCAGGCCGCGATCCAGGCGATCGAGGAAGAAGCCGATCATGGTCGAGGCGGCCACCGCCAGCGCCAGCGCCAGCGCCAGGGCGCGCACGTCGGCGGCGCGCAGGTCACGGATCAGGCCCCGGGCCGAGAGGCGCAGCAGGGCCGGCCAGGCGGTTCGGCTCATGCCATCACCTCGTCGCGGGCCATCTCGACCAGCCGGCCGCCCTCCAGGCGCAGGCAGCGATCGCAGCGCCGCGCCAGGGCGTGGTCATGGGTGACCAGCACCAGGGTGGTGCCGGCCTCGCGGTTGAGCGAGAACAGCGCCTCGATGATGCGCTCCCCGGTGACCGGATCCAGGTTGCCGGTGGGCTCGTCGGCGAACACCAGCTCGGCGCCGGTGACGAAGGCCCGGGCCAGGGCCACGCGCTGCTGCTCGCCCCCCGAGAGCTGCTTGGGCAGGTGGTCCAGGCGCTCACCGAGGCCGACGCGGGTCAGCCAGTCGCGGGCCCGGGCCTCGGCCCCGGGGCTCGGCGACAGCTCCAGCGGCAGCAGCACGTTCTCCAGGGCCGTCAGCGTGGGCAGCAGCTGGAAGTTCTGGAACACGAACCCCACCCGGCCCGCCCGCAGGGAGGCCCGGCCATCCTCGTCGAGGGCGCGCAGCGACTGGCCGAACAGCGACAGTTCGCCCCCGCTGGGCGAATCCAGGCCCGCCAGCAGGCCCAGCAGGGTCGATTTGCCGGCCCCGCTCTGGCCGAGGATCGCCACGCTCTCCCCGGGGAACACCGCAAGCGACAGGTCACTCAGAATGCTCAGTCGCCGTTCGCCGCTCTCCACCTCCTTGGCGAGACGGTCGGCGTGTAGAATCGGCGAGGCATCCGTTCGAGAGGAGATGGACATGGCGAAGGGCTTCCCTGTAGGTGCGTTGGGCCGGCATGCACCCGGCCGGCTCGCGGGGCGCTGGCACACGGCGTTCTGGTTGGCGCTGCTATTTTCGATGCTACTGCTCACCGGCGGGGCGGCTCAGGCGTCGACTCGGCCGGTGCTGCTGGTGATGGGCGACAGCCTGAGCGCCGCCTACGGCATCGAGCAGCAGGCCGGCTGGGTCAGTCTGCTGCAGGCGCGCCTGGACGGGAAGGCGCAGGTGGTCAACGCCAGCATCAGCGGCGAGACCTCCAGCGGTGCCGCCGCCCGCCTGCCCGACCTTCTCGGACAGCATGAACCCGATATCGTTGTGCTGGAACTCGGCGGCAACGACGGCCTGCGCGGCCTGCCACCGGGCCAGTTCGAGGCCAACATGGCCACCATGGTCGAGGCCAGCCAGGCATCGGGCGCCGAGGTGCTGCTGCTGGGCATCGACATCCCGCCGAACTACGGCCGCGCCTACCGCGACGCCTTCACCGCGGTCTACACGCGGCTGGCCGAGGAGTACGAGCTGCCGCTGGTACCCTTCCTGCTCGAGGGCGTGGCCCTGGAGGAGGAGCTGATGCAGTCAGACGGCATCCACCCCACCGCAGCCGCCCAGCCGCGCATCCTGGAGAACGTCTGGCCACGACTCGCGCCGCTGCTGGAGGCCAACGGGGCCGTCGTGGCGGAGAGCGCTCAGGACTGAGCCACCGGCGCGGGCGTCTTCTGCCACTGCTGCAGCGCCAGGCCACCGAGGATCAGCACCAGGCCCACCAGCGTGGAGGGCAGGATCGGCTCGCCCACCACCAGGAAGAGCAGCAGCAGCGACACCGGCGGCGAGAGGAAGATCAGGTTGGAGACCTTCGCCGTGCGCGAGACCCGGTGCACGGCCAGCTGCCAGAGCACGAAGGCGATACCCATCTCGAACAGCCCCACGTAGATGCCGGCCCCCAGCGCCGTCCAGCCGTGCCAGGCCATGCCCGGCCCGGCCAGCAGCAGCCACGGCCCAGCGTAATCCCACAGCGGGGCCGACAGCGCCATGCAGGCCAGGGCCGGGTCTGGTCATGTCGATCCTTGGTTACCTGGCCCTGACCAGGAGCAGACACTCGATCAGCCGCTGGCAGTTACGCTACTGGCTCCCTGTCCGTTCGCCTGAAGGGCAGGAGACAGAACTCGGAGGGAAGGATCCTGAGCTCAGTTGTGACCGGCTGGACCATATCCTGAACTACCT
>NZ_JAWSUJ010000076.1:0-20659 GCF_033549285.1 Halomonas sp. | reverse complement strand
GGCCAAGCGGCCAAGCGGCCAAGCGGCCAAGCGGCCAAGCGGAGGTTCGAGTCAAAAGTGGAAAGTAGCAAGAGCCACATCGCCTCTTGCTACTTTTGACTTGCCACTTTTACTGGCAGCTAGCCACGCCCCTTGGCGGCTCGGCGCTTGTGGCTCGGCGCTTACACTCCCAGATAGTCGAGGATGCCCTCGCCGGCCTGGCGGCCCTCGTAGATGGCGGTGACCACCAGGTCGGAGCCGCGCACCATGTCGCCGCCGGCGAAGATCTTCTCGTTGGTGGTCTGGAAGGCATGGGCGCCTCCCTCCTCCGGCGCCTTGACCCGGCCACGCTCGTCGAGCTCGATGCCCACGGTCTCGAACCAGGGCGCCGGGCTCGGCTGGAAGCCGAAGGCCACCACCACCGCGTCGGCGGGGATGATCTCCTCGGAGCCGGGCACCACTTCCGGACGCTGCCGGCCGTTCTCGTCGGGCTCGCCCAGGCGGGTGCGCACCACCTTGACGCCCTCGACCTTGCCCTCGCCGACCACCGCCACCGGCTGGCGGTTGAACAGGAACTCCACCCCCTCCTCGCGGGCATTGGCCACCTCGCGCTTGGAGCCGGGCATGTTCTCCTCGTCACGGCGATAGGCGCAGGTCACGCTGGTGGCGCCCTGGCGGATCGCCGTGCGGTTGCAGTCCATGGCGGTATCGCCGCCGCCCAGCACCACCACGCGCTGGCCCTTCAGCGAGGTGAACTCCCTGGGGTCCTTCTCGAAGCCCAGGCAGTGATTGACGTTGGCGATCAGGTAGTCGAGGGCCTTGTGCACGCCGGGCAGGTCCTCGCCGGGGAAACCGCCCTCCATGTACTTGTAGGTGCCCATGCCCAGGAAGACGGCATCGTACTCCTCGAGCAGGCGATCGAATTCGACGTCCTTGCCCACCTCGACGCCGAGGCGGAACTCCATGCCCATCTCCTCGAACACCGCGCGCCGGCGCTCCATCACCGTCTTGTCGAGCTTGAACTCGGGGATGCCGAAGGTCAGCAGCCCGCCGATCTCCGGATACTTGTCGAACACCACCGGCTTGACGCCATTGCGCACCAGGATGTCGGCGCAGCCCAGTCCCGCGGGGCCGGCACCGATCACCGCCACCTTGCGGCCGGTCTGGGTGACGCGGGAGAGGTCCGGACGCCAGCCCATGGCGAAGGCGGTGTCGGTGATGTACTTCTCCACCGAGCCGATGGTCACCGCGCCGAAGCCGTCGTTGAGGGTACAGTCGCCCTCGCAGAGCCGGTCCTGGGGGCAGACCCGCCCGCACACCTCGGGCAGCGAGTTGGTCTTGTGACACAGCTCCACGGCCTCGAGGATGTTGCCCTCGCTGACCAGCTGCAGCCAGTTGGGGATGTAGTTGTGCACCGGGCACTTCCACTCGCAGTAGGGATTGCCGCAATGCAGGCAGCGATGCGCCTGGCTGGCCGCCTCCTGGGGCTTGAAGGGCTCGTAGATCTCGGCGAACTCCCGCGCGCGGGTGCGGGCGTCCTTTTTCTGCGGGTCCTGGCGACCCACGTCGATGAACTGGAAGTCGTTGCTCAAGCGGTTAGCCATGGTCTCTTCTCCTCGTCTCTGCGTGGCGATATCGTCGTCTCGAAAGTCACTTATTCCGGCCGACTCCGGCCCTTATTCTGGCCGACGCCGAGATTCGGCGAGCAGGCTGCCCAGGCTCGCGGCCTTGGGCTTCACCAGCCAGAAGTGACGGACGAAGTCGCTGAAGTCCTCGAGGATGGCGCGACCGCGCACGGAGTCGGTCTCGGCCACGTACTCCTCGATGATCTCCCGCAGATGACGCCGATGGGCCTCCATGACCTCGGTGTTCACCCGGTGGATCTCCACCAGTTCATGGTTGTACTTGTCGACGAAGGTGCGGTCCTCGTCGAGCACGTAGGCGAAGCCGCCGGTCATGCCCGCCCCGAAGTTGACGCCCACCTCGCCGAGCACGCAGACCAGGCCGCCGGTCATGTACTCGCAGCAGTGGTCGCCGGCGCCCTCGATCACCGCATGGGCACCGGAGTTGCGCACCCCGAAGCGCTCGCCGGCGGTACCCGCGGCGAACAGCTTGCCGCCGGTGGCGCCGTACAGGCAGGTGTTGCCGACGATGGCCGTGCGGTGGCTCTCGAAGGCGCTGCCGGCGGGCGGCACGATCACCACCTTGCCACCGTTCATCCCCTTGCCGACATAGTCGTTGGCATCGCCCTCCAGGTAGAGGTTGAGGCCGCGGGCGTTCCAGACACCGAAGCTCTGGCCGGCCACGCCGGTGAAGCGCGCGGTGACCGGCGCATCCTCGAGGCCCGCCTCGCCGTAGCGCTTGGCGATGGCACCGGAGGTCAGTGCCCCGACGCTGCGGTCGCAGTTGGTGATGGCGAAATCGAACTCGCCGCCGGACTTCGCCTCGATGGCATCCGCGAGGGCCTCGAGCACCTCCTGGTTCTTGGCCCCCGGGTCATGGGGGACGTTGCGGCTGACCGCACAGAACTGCGGCGCGTCTTGCGGCACGAAGTCGTTGCCCAGCAGTCCCGACAGGTCGAGCTTGCGCTGGGAGGCGGTGACGCCCTCCAGCACCTCCAGCAGGTCGGTGCGGCCGATCAGGTCGGTGAGCTTGCGCACGCCGAGCAGGGCCATCAGCTCGCGCACCTCCTCGGCAATGAAGCGGAAGTAGTGCTTGACCATGTCCACGGTGCCGCGGAAGTGCTCGTCGCGCAGGTACTGCATCTGGGTGGCCACGCCGGTGGCGCAGTTGTTGAGGTGGCAGATGCGCAGGTACTTGCAGCCCAGCGCCACCATGGGCGCGGTGCCGAAGCCGAAGCTCTCGGCGCCGAGGATCGCCGCCTTGACCACGTCGAGGCCGGTCTTCAGGCCGCCATCGGTCTGCAGGCGGATCTTGTCGCGCAGCCCGTTGATGCGCAGTGCCTGGTGCACCTCGGGCAGGCCCAGCTCCCAGGGGCTGCCGGCGTGCTTGATCGAGGTCAGCGGGCTCGCCGCGGTGCCGCCGTCGTAGCCGGAGACGGTGATCAGGTCGGCGTAGGCCTTGGCCACGCCGGTGGCGATGGTGCCGATGCCGGGCTCGGAAACCAGCTTCACCGAGACCTGGGCATCGGGATTGACCTGCTTGAGGTCGAAGATCAGCTGCGCCAGGTCCTCGATGGAGTAGATGTCGTGGTGCGGCGGCGGCGAGATCAGGGTCACACCGGGCACCGAGTAGCGCAGCCGGGCGATCAGCTCGTTGACCTTGCCGCCGGGCAGCTGCCCGCCCTCGCCGGGCTTGGCGCCCTGGGCCACCTTGATCTGCAGCACCTCGGCATTGACCAGGTAGGCCGGCGTGACGCCGAAGCGCCCGGAGGCGATCTGCTTGATCTTGGAGGAGCGGATGGTGCCGTAGCGGGCCGGGTCCTCGCCCCCCTCGCCGGAGTTGGAGCGCCCGCCGGCCTCGTTCATGGCCTGGGCCAGCGCCTCGTGGGCCTCGGGCGACAGGGCGCCGAGGCTCATGCCGGCGCTGTCGAAGCGCGGCAGCAGGTCCTCGACCGCCTCGACCTCCTCCATCGGCAGCGGCTCGGCGGCGGGCCGGAGCTTCAAGAGGTCACGCAGGGTGGCCGGGGAGCGCTCGTTGACCAGCCGCGCAAACTTCTTCCACTTGGCGTAGTCGCCCTCCTGGACCGCCTCCTGCAGCGCCATGACCACATCGGGGTTGTAGGCGTGGTACTCGTGGCCATGGACGTACTTCATCAGGCCACCCTGGGAAACCCCCTTGCGCGGCGTCCAGGCCTCGCGCCCCAGCAGCTCCTGCTGCAGCTGCAGCTCGCTGAAGCCGGTGCCCTCGATGCGTGAGGCCATGCCGGTGAAGCACAGCTCGACCACCTCCGAGGAGAGGCCCACCGCCTCGAACAGCTGGGAGCCACGGTAGGAGGCGAGCGTCGAGATGCCCATCTTGGAGAGGATCTTGAACAGCCCCTTCTGCAGGCCCTTGCGGTAGTTCTCCCGGGCATCGGCGGGGTTGCCGACCAGCTCGCCGGTGTGGTGCATGTCGGCCATGACCTGGTAGGCCAGCCACGGGAAGACCGCGGTGGCGCCGACGCCGAACAGCACCGCCATCTGGTGGGCATCGCGGGCATAGCCGGTCTCCACCACGATGTTGCAGCGCGGGCGCAGGGCCAGGCGGCCCAGGTGGTGGTGCACCGCGCCCACGGCCAGCGCCGCATGGATGGGCACCAGTCCCTTGCCCAGCTCGGCGTCGGAGAGCACCAGGATCACCTTGCCGTCGTTGACCGCCTCCTCGGCCTGGCGGCAGAGCTCATGGATCGCGCCCTTGAGGCCGATCTCCTCGGGATCGTAGCCAAGCGTGAAGGTGTGGCTGGCGAAGGCCGGGTCGTCCTGGTTCACCAGGGCGGCGAACTTGCGTGGCGAGAGGATCGGCGTGGTCAGGATGATGCGATGGGCGTGCTCGGGGGTCGCCTTGAAGACGTTGAGCTCGGCCCCGATGCAGGTCTCCAGCGACATCACGATCGCCTCGCGCAGCGGGTCGATGGCCGGGTTGGTGACCTGGGCGAACTTCTGGCGGAAGTAGTCGGTGAGCAGCCGCTGCTTGCCGGAGAGCACCGCCATGGGCGTGTCGTCGCCCATGGAGCCCACGGCCTCCTGGCCGCTCTCGGCCAGCGGGCGCAGCACCTGGTCGCGCTCCTCGAAGCTGACCTGGAACATCTTCTGCTGGGTGAGCAGCGCCTCGGGGTCCATGTTCTGGAAGCTGGCGAGTTCGGTCAGCGCCGACTCCAGGTACTGGGCCTCCTGCTTCAGCCAGCGCTTGTAGGGATAGGCGGACTTGAGGCGCTCGTCGATGTCCGAGGTATGCAGCACCTCGCCGGTCTCGGTATCCACGGCCAGTATCTGGCCCGGGCCGACACGCCCCTTGGCCACCACGTCCTCGGGCTTGTAGCCGTAGGTACCGATCTCCGAGGCCAGGGTGATGTAGCCGTTCCTGGTGATCACCCAGCGGGCCGGGCGCAGCCCGTTGCGGTCGAGCATGCAGACCGCCTGGCGACCATCGGTCATCACCACCCCGGCGGGGCCGTCCCAGGGCTCCATGTGCATGGAGTTGTATTCGTAGAAGGCGCGCAGGTCGCCGTCCATCAACTCCACGTTCTGCCAGGCCGGCGGCACCATCATGCGCACCGCCCGATGCAGCTCCATGCCCCCGGTGAGCAGCACCTCGAGCATGTTGTCCATGCTCGAGGAGTCCGACCCGGAGGTGTTGACGATCTCGTCGAGCCCGGCGATGTCCGGCAGCCGCTCGTTGACGAAGTTCTCCTTGCGCGAGTTGGCCCAGCCCCGGTTGGCCTCCACGGTGTTGATCTCGCCGTTGTGGGCCAGCAGGCGGAACGGCTGGGCCAGCGGCCAGCGCGGCGCGGTGTTGGTGGAGAAGCGCTGGTGGAAGACGCAGATCGAGGTCTCCAGGCGCTCGTCGCCCAGGTCGGGATAGAAGGCCGGCAGGTCCACCGGCATCATCAGCCCCTTGTAGGAGACCACCTCGCGGGACAGCGAGCAGACATAGAAGTCCTCGTCGTCGCGCAACTTCTCCTCGGCGCGGCGCCGGGCCATGAACAGGTCCACATCGAAGTGGCCGGCCTCGTCGTCGCCCGGCTCGACGAACAGCTGGCGGATCCGCGGCAGGCAATCGAGCGCCATGGGCCCGCAGACGCTGGCATCCACCGGCACGTCGCGCCAGCCGGCCACCCGCAGGCCACGCGCCTCGAGTTCGGCGACCAGGGTCTCGCGCCCGCGAGCCTCGCGGGCGTCATCGTCGGGCAGGAATACCACGCCCACCGCGTAGTGCTCGCCCAGGGCGACGCCCAGCGCCTCGCGGGCCGCCTCGCGCATGAAGGCATCCGGCATCTGGAGCAGCAGGCCGCAGCCATCGCCGGTCTTGCCGTCGGCCGCGATGCCGCCACGGTGGGTCATGCAGGTCAGGGACTCGATGGCCGTCTTGAGCAGGTCGTGACTGGCCTGGCCCTCCATATGGGCGATCAGGCCGAACCCGCAGTTGTCGCGGAACTCGCCGGGCTGATGAAGACCTCTGTTCATGGGCGTGCCTCGGGTTGAAGGGTTTTTTTGGCAGTCATTACATGCTATTTTTAGCGGTTTTTCTTTTTTCATGCTGCCCCCGAAGCGGGTGCACGACTGCTCGGCAAAAGGCCGACCAGCATAGCCAGAGCCAGCCCTACTGCGCAATATTGCGCCCCGGGCACGCCCCGTAAAACCATCGGCAAATCCGCGACTTGCACCAACAATAATCCAAAAAAACCCGCCAACTCAATGGCTTGCAGGACCCAACAACGCCCCTTCAACGCACCGAAATACGCATTAGACTTTGGTCTATAATAGCGTCATCTCCCCATGCCGATACGGCATAAGCCATGCAGATACTTGAGAACGAAGCCGCCGACCACCCTCTCCTCCCTCCTCCAGACATGACGACGCCCGCACGGGGGGCGGGCGTCGGTGGGCACGGGGGATGAGGCAGGTCTAGCGGCGCGGGAACGCCTCGAGCAGGGCAGCCAGGGTCTCGGGCGGCGTCGCGTCATGGATGCAGGCCTCGCCCAGGGTGCGCAGCAGGATCAGGCGCAGGCGGCTGTCGAGGTTCTTCTTGTCGAGGCGCATGATGGCGAGGAACTCCTCCACGCCCATGTCGGCCGGGGCGGCCAGGGGCAGGCCCGCGGCCTCGATGATCGCCCGGGTACGCGCCACCTCCGCGTCGCTCAGCCAGCCCAGCCGCCGGGAGAGCTCGACGGCCATCAGCATGCCGGTGCCCACGGCCTCGCCGTGCAGCCAGTTGCCGTAGCCCTGGTGAGCCTCGATGGCGTGGCCGAAGGTATGGCCCAGGTTGAGCAGCGCCCTCACCCCCTGCTCGGTCTCGTCCTCGGCGACGATCTCGGCCTTGAGCGCACAGCTGCGCTCGATGGCCCGAGTCAGGGCGGCGGCGTCGAGGCCGCGCAGCGCCTCCATCTCCGCTTCCAGCCAGGCCAGGAAGTCGGCATCGCGGATCAGGCCGTACTTGATCACCTCGGCAAGCCCCGCGGAGAGCTCCCGCGGCGGCAGCGTCGCCAGGGTGTCGGTATCCACCAGCACCGCCCGCGGCTGCCAGAAGGCGCCGATCATGTTCTTGCCCCGCGGGTGGTTGACCCCCGTCTTGCCACCCACCGAGGAGTCGACCTGGGCGAGCAGCGTGGTCGGCACCTGCACGAAGGCCACGCCGCGCTGGTAGCAGGCCGCGGCGAAGCCGACCATGTCGCCGACCACCCCGCCGCCCAGGGCGACGAGGGTGCAGCGACGGTTGAAGCCGGCCGCCAGCAGGGCATCCCAGATCCGCTCGACGCTGGCCAGCGTCTTGGTGGCCTCGCCGTCCGGCAGTACCAGTTCGCGCACGTCGAGGTCGTCGCCGAGCCCCTGCCGGAGGCGTGGCAGATAGAGCGGCGCCACCGTCTCGTTGGTCACCACCATGACCTGGCGCCCGGCCAGGTGGGGAGCCAACCAGCGAGGATCGCCCAGCAGCCCGGGGCCGATGTGAATGGGGTAGCTGCGGCTGCCCAGCGCCACCTCGAGGGTGGAAGGGGTATTGCGGGAGTCGCTCATGGCGTCAGGCCTTGCATTGCAGGGGATCGACCAGGCGCGTGACGCGCCGCACGATCTCGTTGACCACGGCCCGCGGGCCGCGCCGGTCGGTTCGCACCACCACATCGGCGGTGGCGCGGTAGAGGGGGTCACGCAACGCGAACATCTCGCGCAGCAGCTGCTCGCGGTCGCCGCGCTGCAGCAGCGGGCGGTTGCGGTCCTTGGCGGTGCGCCTGAGCTGCTGCTCCACGGTGGTGAGCAGGTAGACGACGGTGCCGCTCTCGCGCAGCACCCGACGGTTCTCCTCGCGCAGCACGGCGCCGCCACCGGTGGCGATGACCACGCCCTCGTGGCGGGTCAGCTCGCGGATCATCTGGGTCTCGCGGTCGCGGAAGCCCGCCTCGCCCTCGACGTCGAAGATCCACGGGATGTCGGCGCCGCAGCGCGCCTGGATCTCGTGGTCGCTGTCATAGAAATCGCGTGACAGTTCGGCCGCCAGAAGGCGGCCGATGGTGCTCTTGCCGGCCCCCATGGGGCCGATCAGTATCAGGTTGGGAAGTGCCTGCATCAGCGAATGGCCAGGTTGTCGTCCAGTATTCGGGGCGTGATGAATACCAGCAACTCTACCTTATCATTGGTGTTCTCGGTATAGCGGAAGAGGTTGCCCAGCACCGGCAGGTCGCCCAGGAAGGGAGTCTTGAACAGGCTGCGCACCTCCTCGGTAGTGAGGATGCCACCCAGCACCACGGTCTCGCCGTTGTCTACCAGCACCTGGGTCTCGATCTCGTTGGTGTCGATGGAGGGCACGCCGTTGAAGAGCTCCCCCACCGTGTCGTTGTTGATCACCAGGTCCATGATGATGCGGTTGTCCGGGGTGATCTGCGGGGTGACCTCCAGCGCCAGCACCGCCTCCTCGAACTCCACGTTGGTGGCACCGCTGGAGGAAGCTTCCTGGAAGGGGATCTGGGTGCCCTGCTTGATCACCGCGGTGCGTTGGTTGGCGGTGATGACCCGCGGCTGGGAGATGGTCTGGCTCTTGCCCTCGCTCTCCAGGGCGCTCAGCTCCAGGTCGAGCAGGATATCGCCGGAGAGATAGCCGAAGCTGAAGGCGGTGTTCGCCACGCCTGAGCTTCCAAAGTCGACAGCGAGGCCGCCATTGGGGGCACTCCCGTCGGCCGCGCCAGCCACATCGAACCGGCTATCACCGATGCGATCGGGCGAGGAGAGCCCCCAGTTCACCCCCAGCTCGCGGGTGGCGCTGTCGCGGGCGATGACGATGCGCGCCTCGATCTGCACCTGGCGCACGGCGATATCCAGGCGCTCCAGGGTGGCCAGGATGGCATCGATCTGGTCGGCGGTATCCTGTACCAGCAGGGTATTGGTGCGCGGGTCGACGGCCACCCGGCCGCGCTCGGTCAGCAGGCCGAAGCCGCTCTCGCCACGCAGCAGGCGGGCCATGTCATCGGCCTTGGCATACTTCACCTGGATGTACTCGGTCTCCAGCGGGGCCAGCGTCTCGAGCTGCTCGCGGGATTCCAGCTCCTGGCGCTCCAGATTGGCCAGCTCGCTGGCCGGGGCCACCACGATGACGTTGCCCTGCTGGCGACTCGCCAGGCCGTGGCTCTTGAGCACCAGGTCCAGGGCCTGGTCCCAGGGCACGTCCTGCAGGTTGAGGGTGACGCGGCCGGTCACGCTGTCGCTGGCCACCAGGTTGAGGCCGGTGAAGTCGGCGATGATCGCCAGCACCGAGCGCACCTCGATGTCCTGGAAGTTCAGGGTGATACGCTCGCCGGTGTAGGGGAACTGCTCGCGTGTGCGCTCCTCGCGTTCCGCCTGGGTGACCGGCTGGGCCTCGATGGTCAGCTGGCGACCGCTCTGGGTGGAGACCATGGCGAAGCTGCCGCTGCCCTCGATATCCAGGGTCACGCCATCGCGTCCCACCCGCGGGGTGACGCGCCGAAGCGGCGTGCCGAAGTCGCTGACGTCGTAGACCTGGTCCAGGGAGGCCGGCAGCTCGACCCCGCGCAGTTCGGCAACGATGCGGTTGCGCCCGCTCTCGCGCACCCGGGCATCCACCCCGGTGCGGTCGAAGGTCACCACCAGTCGCCCGGCCCCGCCGTCGCCGCGGCGAAAGTCGATGTCCTGGATGCTCGGCTCATCGTAGGCCGAAGCGGTGTCGCGGCTCGGGCTCGCCGGGGCGGCGGTGGTCGAGGAGGAGGCCGTGGCCGAGGCGGTCGTGGCCGCCGGCGGCTGGCCGGCCCCGCCGCCGATGGAGAGGCGCAGGCGGTCGCCCTGCTGGCGGGTGTCGTAGGGCAGGGGGCCCTCGAGCTCGAAGACCAGGCGCGTGCGCGAACCGGCCTCCAGGGCCGTGACCCGCTCGACTCCGCCGATGCCGAGCTCCTCGCGGCGACGCTCCAGGGCGCTGTCGGTCTCCATCAGGTCGATGGTCAGCCGGGCCGGGTCGTCGAGGCGATAACCGCGCACCTCGGGCACCGGGCCACGGAAGTCGAGGTCGACCTCCAACGCCCCGTCACTGCCCTGACGGAACGCCAGGTCGGTGAGGGTGGAGGCCGCCGTGGCGGCCGTGGAGACCGCCAGCAGTGCCACGATTGCGAGACCACGAATCATCGGTTGCATTGTTCCCTTCCCCCTGCTGGCCTCTGCCGCCTCCAGCCCGGCGGCATGGCGTCATGTTGTCTAGTCGTCGAGTGTCAGCCGGGTGCTGCGCTCGGTCCAGCCGCCCCGCCCGGTGGGCACGATCTCCACCAGCTGGACCGAGGCCCCGGTGATGCCGATGATGCGTCCGAAGTCGGACCCCAGGTGGTTGCCAGTGCGCAGGCGGTGCACCTGACCATCCGGCGACTGGATCAGTGCCGAGGGCTGGCCGCCCACCGTGAGGGTGCCCACCAGCTCGAGCTGGCTCAGGTCATAGGCCTCCAGCGGCTCCTTGGGGCGCGACTCGTCCGGCGCCAGGTCGCTGTCGGCCCCGCCGCCGGGCAGCTCCTCGGGCTCCGGCAGCCGCGCCTGGAAGGGGCTGCGCTCGTCGGCGAAGTCGTAGTCCACCGAGGTGTAGGTCGGCATGGGCGGCACCGGCTCCAGGTCCACCTGGCCGGGGTCGACCCGCATCGCCTCCAGCTCCCGCTCGAGGCCGGGCAGGTCCGCGTCGCGACAGGCGCCCAGGGTAAGCAGCAGTGCCACCAGGGCGCCTCTGGTCAGCCAGCGAGTCATGGCGTTCCCTCCTCGGCGGTGGCCTGGGGCGGGCGGTAGCTGTAGGTCTTGGCCAGCATCGAGAGCTGCAGGCGGTTGCCCCCGTCGCTAGGCGCCAGGCTGAAGTCGTGCTGGGTGACGATGCGTGGCAGGTCGGCGACGCCGGCGATGAAGGAGGCGATGCGGTGGTAGTCGCCTCTCACTCGGATATCGAAGGGACGCTCGGTGTAGAACTCCTGCAGGGCCGGGCTGCGCAGGCGAATGAAGTCGATGGAGAGCTGGTTGTCCAGCGCCGTCTCGCTGATGTCGTCGATCAGCGACGGGATCTCGGGGCCGCCCGGGAGCATGGCCACCAGTGCCGACAGCCGCTGGTCGAGCTCCTCGACCTGCTCGCGCAGCGCCGGGAGGTTGGCCGCCTGAGCCGACTTGCTGCGGTAGTCGCGCAGCAGGCGCTGCTCCTCGCGCTGGGCCTGCTCGAGCTCCTCGACCTTGGGCGCGGCGAGGTACCAGTACATGCCGGCGAGGGTCAGGCCCAGCACCAGCACGCAGCAGATCAGCTGCAGCAGGAAGGGCCAGCCGCCGGACTCCTTGATGTCCAGCTCCCCCCAGTCCATGTCGCGCAGTCGACGAACTTCCGTGGACAGATTCATGGCGCCTCCGTGCCTTCCCCGTCGGGCATCTGCTGGTTCACGCTGAGGTTGAAGCGACGCATCTCGCCGTCGGTGGATTCCACCTCGGAGAGCACCGGCACGTCGAAGACCGGCGAGGCCTCCAGCTGGCGCAGCTGGTCAGAGACCCGACGGTTGTCCTCGGCCAGGCCGGCGAGGCGCAGCTGGCTGCCCTGGCGGTTGAGCCCGGAGTAGTGAACGCCCTCCTCCAGGCTCGCCGCCAGCGCGTTGAAGACGTGGACCGTCTGCGGACGCCCCATCTGCAGCTGCTCGAAGACCTCGATCTGGCGCTTCAGGGAGGTGACCTGCTCCTCGTACTGGCTCACCGCGCGGATATCGCGATCCAGCTCGGCGGTGCGGGCACTGATCAGCTGATGGCGCTGCTGCTGGTCGGCCAGCCGCTGCTCGTAGTACCAGGTCATGCCGTAGCCGCCGCCGAGGCCGATCAGCGCCATCAGCGCCAGCGCCAGGTAGAAGCGTTTGCTGCGCCGGGCACGCACTTCCTCCCGCCAGGGGAGCAGGTTGATCTCGATGGTCATTTGCCTACCCTCATCGCCAGGCCGCAGGCCGTGAGCATGGCCGGGGCATCACCGGCCAGGGTCGGGACGTCGATGCGCGGGTTCACCTTCATGCGCCGGAAGGGATTGGCGATCACCACTTCCATGCCGCTCTCCTCGGCCAGGCGCTCGGCCAGCCCCGGGAGCACGCTGGTGCCGCCGGCCAGGATCATCCGCCGCACCTCCTGCTTGCGCCCGGCGGTATAGTAGAGCTGCAGCGAGCGCCCCACCTGCTGGACCAGGGTGTCGAGGAAGGGGTCGAGCACGCTGCGCTGGTAGTCATCGGGCAGGCCCCCGCGCTTCTTGGCCAGGCCCGCTTCCTCGAGGCTCAGCGCGTAGCGATTGCGGATCTCGTCGGTGAGCTGGCGGCCACCGAACACGGTGTCGCGGCTGTAGGTGACGCGTCCCTCGCGCAGCACATGGAAGGCGTTCATGGTGGCGCCGATATCCACCAGGGCCACGCACTCCTGCTCGCCCTCGTCCGCGGGCAGCTGGTGGCGAAGCTCCTGGAAAGCGCGCTCCATGGCGAAGGTCTCGACGTCCACCGCCGCCGGGGTCAGCCCGGCCTGCAGCACGGCCTCGGTCAACTGGTTGACGTCCTGCTGGCGGCAGGCGACCAGCAGCACGTCCTGCTGGTCGCCGTAGCGCGAGTTGAGCCCCAGCCGCTGGAAGTCGAAGGCGACCTCGCTGAACGGAAACGGGATGTGCTTGTCTGACTCGAGCTGGATGCGCGCCTCGATCTCGTCGTCATCGAGCGAGGCGGGCAGGGTGAGGGTCTTGGTGATGGCGGCGCTGGCCGGCACGGCCACCGCGGCATTGCGCGAGCCCGGCCGGGCATGGTCCACGGCGCGCTTCAGGGCGTCCACCACGGCCGACATGTCGCGGATCCGTCGCTCGATCACGGCGCCTTCGCGCAGGGGCCGGACGGCGTAGCTTTCGACCTGGTAGTGACTACCAGCGCGCTTGAGTTCGATGACCTTGACGGTTGCCGAGGTGATGTCGACACCGACCAGTCCCTTGCCGGATGCTCTCAGTCGCATCTTGAGTCATGCCCCTGCCTGATCCATGCGGCGTGCCGCTCATTATGATTATCCACTCCGAACCGGGGCGGAACAGATGAAACTCATCATACCCGATCCGTAATCGAAGGTTACATGATATTTCCGGATCTCACACGAATGGCGGTGTCGCCAGGCGTCAACGCTGGTGACCACCCCCTCGGCTTCCTATAATGGCCGCCGCAAGGGAAGGCCACGCTCATCGCCATCACTCCGCCCCCGTTCCCAGCATGGATACCGCGTTTTCATGAAGTTACTCAGAACCCTGGTTGTCTCCGTCCTCTGGCTGCTGGTCTCGCTCTCCGCCGCCGGGGTACTGGGCGTGGTGGGTGCCGCGCTCTACTTCGCCCCCGGCCTGCCCGATGTGCGCCAGCTGCAGGACTTCGAGCTGCAGACCCCGCTGCGCATCTTCACGCGCGACGGCAAGCTGATCGGCGAGTTCGGCGAGGAGCGCCGCACGCCGGTGGAGTATGAGGAGATCCCCCAGGCGCTCATCGGGGCCTTGCTGGCCGCCGAGGATGCCACCTACTTCGACCACCGCGGCGTCGACCCCAAGGGCCTGGCGCGTGCCGCCGTGGAGCTGGTGGCCAGCGGCGGCGACATCCAGTCCGGGGGCTCGACCATCACCATGCAGGTGGCGCGCAACTACCTGCTCACCCTGGACCGGACCTTCACCCGCAAGATCCGCGAGATCCTGCTGGCGCTGCAGATGGAGCAGATCCTCTCCAAGGAGGAGATCCTCGAGCTCTACGTCAACAAGATCTACCTGGGCAACCGCGCCTACGGCATCGCCGCCGCGGCGGAGGTCTACTACGACCGGCCGCTGGACGAGCTGACCCTGGCCGAGACGGCGATGATCGCCGGCCTGCCCAAGGCACCCTCCGCCTTCAACCCGCTGGCCAACGCCGAACGGGCGCTGATCCGCCGCAACTGGATCCTGTTCCGCATGCGGGAGCTGGAGATCATCGACCAGGCGGCCTACGAGGAAGCCGTGCAGGCTCCGGTCACTGCGCAGCGTCACCTCGCCCAACTGGAGGTGGAGGCCGATTACGTCGCCGAGATGGCCCGGCAGTTCGCCGTGGAGCGCTACGGCGACCGGGCCTACACCGGCGGGTATCGCATCCATACCACCCTGGACAGCGAGCTGCAGCCGCTGGCGGGCCAGGCCCTGGCCGGCGGCCTGATCACCTATGACACCCGGCACGGATGGCGCGGGCCCGAACAGACCGACATCCCGCGCAGCCTGGCCGAGGCCCAGGAGCAGACCGGACGCGAGGGCCTGGAGGAGGAACTCGCCGAGTCGCCCGAGATCATGCAGACCGCCCGGCGCGCCGCCGAGCGCAGCCAGACCGAGGTCGAGGGCATCGAGGGCGACGTCAGCAACTGGCTGCAGGTGCTCGAGCGCACCCCGGCCTATGGCCCCCTGCAGCCGGCCATCGTGGTGGAGAGCGAGGGTCGCGAGATGCGGGTACTGGCCCGCGGCGGCGAGCTGCACACCCTCGACTGGGCCGGCCTGGAGTGGGCGCGCCCCTATCGCAGCGCCAGGAGCCGAGGCGCGGCCCCGGGCTCGGCGAGCGAGATCGCCAGCCGCGGCGACCTGGTGCGCATCCTGCAGCGGGAGGACGGCAGCTGGCGCCTCTCACAGCGCCCCGACGCCGAGGGCTCGCTGGTGGCGATGGCCCCCGACACCGGGGCCATCCTGGCCCTGCAGGGCGGCTTCGACTTCGATGCCAGCAAGTTCAACCGCGCCACCCAGGCCCGTCGCCAGTCCGGCTCGATCTTCAAGCCCTTCATCTACCTCGCAGCGCTAAACAGCGGCGAGATGAACCCCGCCAGCGTGGTCAACGATGCCCCGGTGGTGATGCAGGACGGCAGCAACGAGCTGTGGCGCCCGGCGAACTCCAGCGGCGACTTCCTCGGCCCGACCCGGATCAGGGTGGGCCTGGCGAGGTCGCGCAACCTGGTCACCATCCGCGTGCTGCAGTCCCTGGGGCTGGATCGCACCATCGAGTTCCTCGAAGGTTTCGGCTTCGCCGGCGACCAGCTGCCGCGCGGCCTCTCCCTGGCGCTGGGCAGCGCCAGCCTCACCCCGCTGGAGATGACCAACGCCTATGCGGTGCTGGCCAACGGCGGCTTCCAGGTGTCGCCCTGGTTCATCGAGCGGGTGACCCGCGGCGATGACACCACCGTCGTCGACGAGGCCAACCCGCGCGTCGCCTGTCGCGACTGCCGCGATGGCCAGCAGACCGTCGAGCGCGACGGCGAGACCTTCGAGGTCGCCCCCCGGGTCGCCGATCCCGCCGCCGTCTATATCCTGCGCGACATGCTGCGCGACGTGGTCGAGCGCGGCACCGCGCGCAAGGCCCTGGAGCTCGGCCGCAGCGACATCGTCGGCAAGACGGGCACCACCAACGACCAGCGCGATGCCTGGTTCGCCGGCTTCAACAGCGACCTGGTGACCACCGCCTGGGTGGGCAAGGACGACAACTCCTCCACCGCCGAGTACGGCGCCCAGGCTGCCCTGCCGATCTGGATGGACTTCATGGGCCAGGCCCTGGAGGGGCAGCCCGAGCGCTGGCCCGAGCGGCCGGAGAACGTGGTCACCGAGCGAGTCGACCCCGACACCGGCCGCCTGCTGCGCGAGGGACAGGGCGGCGGCATCGAGGAGCTGTTCATGGCCGACCACCTGCCGGACTTCCAGCCGCGTCGCGTCGAGCGTGAGGTCGAGCGCGAGAGCGGCTCCCAGGGCACCGGCGCCTACGAGGCCATCTTCTAGGCCGACACCCGTAACCTGCACCGGGCGGCAGGGACGCTGCCCGGGCAGCGCACCCTCGCACGCCGCTTCGGGCAGCTACCGACATCCGGCAACCCGGGGAGAACCACCATGCCGCATCCCGCGACACTCCCTTCGATGACTCGATGGGCGGCCCTCTGCGGCCTGCTGACGATCGCCGGCGGCACCCAGGCCGGCCCCTTCTATGCCCCGCCGCCGCCCGAGGAGGATGACCAGGGCTTCGGCGGCAGCGCCGAGCTGGGCTACACCCACCTCTCGGGAAACACCGACAGCCAGACCCTGATCGGCAAGGGCCGGCTCACCTGGGTGGTCGGCGACTGGACCCATACCCTGCGCGGCGAGGTACGCAACGTCTCGCGCAACGGCGACACCAGCGCCGAGCAGTACCTGGTGGCCGGCCGCGAGCGCTACGAGCTCGACGGTCCCCACTACGTGTTCGGCTTTGCCCGCTGGGAGAAGGACCTCTTCGGCGGCTACGACCAGCAGTTCACCGCCATCGGCGGCTACGGCCGCGACCTGCTCGACGGCGAAAGGCACAGGCTCTCGCTGGAGGCGGGCCCGGGCTACCGCTATGACCGCATCGAGGGGGAGGAGAACGCCACCCTGGGCGTGGCCTACGGCGCGCTGGCCTACGAATGGGCCTTCTCCGAGACCGCCAGCCTGGAGCAGGAGCTCTCGGTGGAGGCGACCGACGACAACACCACCTCGCGCTCGCTGACCTCGCTCACCGCGCGGCTCAACGCTCACCTGGCCCTGCGGCTTTCCCACGAGACCCGGGACAACTCCCGCCCCCCGGAAGGCGCCGAGGCCCGCACCGACCACACCACCAGCGCCTCCCTCCTCTATGATTGGTAATCCCGCGCGCCACAGACGACGACGCCGGCTCGAGAGCCGGCGTCGTCGCGCAACGGGGAGAGCCTTGGGGGCTCAGCCGCCGTAGACGTCATCCACGGTCTTCAGCGGGTAATGGGACGGGTAGGGCTTGCGCGCCACCCCGGAGTCCACCGCGGCCTGGGCCACCGCCGAGGAGATCCGGTCGAGCAGGCGGATGTCCACGGGGGTGGGGATGATGTACTCCGGCCCGAAGGACATCTCGTCCATCTCGTAGGCCTCCAGCACCTCCTGCGGCACCGGCTCGCGGGCGAGGTCCTTGAGGGCGTGGACGGCGGCGACCTTCATCTCCTCGTTGATGCGCGTGGCGCGCACGTCGAGCGCCCCGCGGAAGATGAAGGGAAAGCCCAGCACGTTGTTGACCTGGTTGGGATAGTCGGAGCGGCCGGTGGCCATGATCACGTCCGGGCGCGCCTCCCGGGCCACGTCGGGGTGGATCTCCGGGTCGGGATTGGTGCAGGCGAAGACCACCGGGTTGGGGGCCATGCTGCGGATGTGGTCGGCACTCATCAGTCCCGGGCCAGAGAGGCCGACGAAGACGTCGGCGCCCTCGATGGCGTCGGCCAGGGTGCGCTTGTCGGTCTCCACGGCGAACATCGCCTTGTACTGGTTCAGGTCCTCGCGGCCGCTGTGGATCACGCCCTTGCGGTCGAGCATCACGATGTTCTCGGGATGCGCGCCACAGGAGACCAGCAGCTTCATGCAGGCGATGGCCGCGGCGCCGGCCCCCAGGCAGACGATGCGGGCGCTGTCGAGCGACTTGCCGGCGATCTCCAGGGCGTTGAGCATGCCCGCGGCGGTGACGATGGCCGTGCCGTGCTGGTCATCGTGGAACACCGGGATGCTGCACTGCTCGATCAGCGCCTGCTCGATCTCGAAGCACTCCGGGGCCTTGATGTCCTCGAGGTTGATGCCGCCCCAGGTGTCGGCGATGCGCGCCACGGTGTCGATGAAGGCCTGGGGGCTCTCGGCGTTGACCTCGATGTCCACCGAGTTGATGCCGGCGAAGCGCTTGAACAGCACCCCCTTGCCTTCCATCACCGGCTTGCTGGCCAGCGGCCCCAGGTTGCCGAGGCCGAGGATGGCGCTGCCGTCGGAAATCACTGCCACCAGGTTGCCCTTGCCGGTGTAGAGGTAGGCGTTCTCCGGGTCACTGGCGATCTCTCGAACCGGCTCCGCCACGCCCGGGCTGTAGGCCAGGGAGAGGTCCCGGGCGGTGGCGGTGGGCTTGGTGAGCTCCACCGACAGCTTTCCGGGAATGGGTTTCGCGTGGTAATCCAGCGCCGCCTTCTTCTTCGCGTCAGTCATGCTGAGAGGATCCGGTAAACAGTGGGAGGTCGGCTAGCCTATACAAAAAGCCCTGCGCGCTCAACTCGCCAGACATCCCCCCTGTTGTACGCTCGTTTGAAGACGTTGCCGGCCATTTGTCGACACTTATGGCTGACCCCGCTAGCCATAACGCTTTGCTTATCCCCGCGGCCGGCAGCGGGACAGGGGGCGCCGACGAGCGGGCATAAAGAAACCCGCCACGATGGGCGGGTTTCTCGATGGCGCGTCGTGCCGGGGCGGCTCAGCGCTTGATGGCGGCACCGAAGCGCTTGTTGAAGCGTTCGACGCGACCACCGGTGGTCGCCTGCTTCTGCTTGCCGGTGTAGAAGGGGTGGCACTGGGAGCAGACGTCCAGGGAGAAGTCGTGACCGGCGGTGGTGCCGACCTCGAAGGTGGCGCCGCAGGAACAGGTCGCGTTGACCGTCTTGTAATCCGGATGGATACCTTGTTTCATCTTGAGCCTCATGAAGCTGTATGCCGCCACCTGATCTTCTGCCAGGCACCGCATACGGGTTGTCTGTAGATGCGAACCGGTTGCCGCCACGTCCCCTTACACAGGGCCAGGGTGTCCGCAGCGGCTAAGCATTCTAGCAGAGCCGACGCCGGAGGCCAATTGCCCGATTCCCCCTGCCCGCCCGTGCCACGCGTACTGGGCGTCGCCGTGCCCTCGCCGCTGCGCCGGCTGTTCGACTACCGCCCCTGCCGCGAGTCGCCCCCCGGGGGCTGGCAGCCCGGCCTGCGGGTAAAGGTGCCCTTCGGCCGCCGGGAGGTGGTCGGCGTGTTGGTCGAGTGCCGCGACGAGAGCGAGCTGCCGCTGTCGCGCCTCAGGCCGGTGGCGGGATGCCTCGACGACGCCCCGCTGCCGGCCGACTGGCTGTGGCTGTGCCGCTTCGCCGCCCGCTACTACCAGCATGCCCTCGGCGACACCCTCCAACAGGCGATGCCGGCGTTGTTACGCCAGGGCCGGGCCCTCGAGGCCCGCACCCGCGAGCGCTGGTGCGTCACCGACGCCGGCCGCCAGGACGCCCCGCCGGGCCTGGCCCGGGCCCCCCGCCAGGCAGAGCTGCTGAGCATGCTGCGCCAGCATCCCCACGGCCTGGCCAGCCAGGCGGTCCTCGCCCAGTCGTTCAGCCGCGACCAGCTGCGCGCCCTGGCCGACAAGGGCCTGGTGGCGCGTCACGAGGAACCCCTGGCGGCCTCGCCGGCGGCCGAGGGCGACGCGGGGCTGGCCGAACCCGCCCTGCCCCTCAATCGCGAGCAGGCCGTGGCGCTGGCCGCCGTCCACGAGCGGCTCGACGGTTTCCACCCCTGCCTGCTGCATGGCGTCACCGGCAGTGGCAAGACCGAGGTCTACCTGCAGCTGATCGAGGCGGTCATCGGCCGCCAACGCCAGGCCCTGGTGCTGGTCCCCGAGATCGGCCTGACGCCCCAGACCCTCGCCCGCTTCCGCCGCCGCTTCCGGGCGCCGGTGGTCGCCCTGCACTCGGGGCTCACCGACCACGAGCGCCTCGATGCCTGGGAGGCCGCCGCCAGCGGCCGGGCGCCCATCGTGCTGGGCACCCGTTCGGCCATCTTCACCCCCCTGGCCCGCCCCGGGGTGATCATCGTCGACGAGGAGCACGACGGCTCCTACAAGCAGCAGGACGGCCTGCGCTACCATGCCCGCGACCTGGCCGTGGCCCGCGCCCATCACCACCGCATCCCGCTGCTGCTGGGCAGCGCCACGCCATCGCTGGAGTCCCTGCAGCGCGCGCTGCATGGCGACTACCGCCACCTGCGCCTGACCCGCCGGGCGAGCCGCCATGCCCCGGCCCGCCTCGAGCTCGTCGACCTGCGCGGGCGCCGTCGCCAGGGCGGGCTGATCCCGCCGGTGATCGAGACGGTGCGCGAGACCCTGGCCGCCGGCCACCAGGTGCTGGTCTTCATCAACCGACGCGGCTTCGCCCCCACCCTGGCCTGCCACGCCTGCGGCTGGATGGCCGAGTGCGACCACTGCGACGCCCGCATGACCCTGCACCGGCAGCCGCCGCTGCTGGCCTGCCACCACTGCGACCGGCGCCGCGCCCTTCCCGATGCCTGCCCCGAGTGCGGCAGCGTCGACCTGCGACCGCTGGGCAGCGGCACCGAGCGCACCGAGGAGACCCTGGCGTCGCTGTTCCCCGAGGTGCCGGTGCACCGCATCGACCGCGACAGCACCCGGCGCCGCGACGCCCTCGAGCAGATGCTGGCCGAGGTGCGCCGCGGCGCCCCCTGCCTGCTGGTGGGGACCCAGATGCTGGCCAAGGGGCACCACCTGCCCCACGTCACCCTGGTGGTGGTGGTCAATGCCGATGCCGGCCTCTATGCCAGCGACTTCCGGGCCCTGGAGCACAGCGCCCAGCTGCTCGAGCAGGTGGCGGGTCGCGCCGGCCGCGCCGCCCACCCCGGCCGGGTGCTGGTGCAGACCCTGCACACCGACGACCCGCACCTGCGCCTGCTGGCCGAGCGGGGCTACGATGCCCTCGCCGGCCAGCTGCTGGAGGAG